>CAZRLR010000007.1:0-34235 GCA_964600395.1 uncultured Conexibacter sp. | reverse complement strand
CGCCCGGTGCCGTGCGCTTGCGTGAACGCTTGCCCATGACGTCAGTGCTCCTGGCGGTGGATGGCGGCGATGGCGTCGACGAGCTCGTCGCGGATCTGCTCCAGCGCGGCCGTGTCCTGACGGGCAGGACCGCGGCGGGCGTTCGCCCGGTGGGTGGCCCACAGGCGCTCGCGGACGATCTCCGTCGTGAGCTCCTGCTCGAGCAGCGCGATCTGCCGCAGCAGCTCACGGCGCATCGGACCCTCGTCGGTGACCGGCAGGTCGACCGGCGGCGAGGCCGGCGGGGCCATGTCGCCCAGGCGGTCACGCGTGCGGATCATGCGGCGCCCTCGGGACTGCGGTCGGCCCGGCCGGCGTTCCACTCGCCCACCGCGCCGGTCGTCCACGCCGGTCCGCGACCGCCGGGCCACCAGCCGAGCAGGAGGATCCCCACGGAGCCGACCCAGCCGATGACGAGCCCCTGGCCGGCGACGGGGACGATGACCGAGGCGATCGCGCCGCCGACGCCGAAGTAGCCCATGAACTTCGTGAGCAGCCCGACGCGCGCGGCGGCCAGCGACGCCCACCCGAGCCAGACGGAGAAGGCGATCGCCGTGAGGATCGTCGCGACGGACGTGATGCGCTGCCCCGTCCCGTTGCGCAGCAGGTCGTCTGCGCGCGCCTCGGTCTGGGCGCCGGTGGCGAGGAACCGGTCGGCGGCGTCGACGAGCGCGAACTGGCTGGCGACGACGGCGAGGGCGATCCCCAGCGGCGCGGCGATCGCCAGGATCCGCATCGCGCGCGGGGTCTGCTCCCGGACGGCGAGCAGCGAGACGAGGTGCGCGGCGACGAAGGCGAGCGCGACGAGCGACAGGACGCGGAGGGACACCGCGCCCCAGAGCAGGCCCGCGTCGCGGTCGGCCTGCTCGAGCGACCGCTTGGACGCGGTGTCCTGCGTCCCCGGTGAGGTCGAGCCGACGAGCAGCACGAGGGCGGCGAAGCTCGCGAGGACCGACAGGATCGCGACGGCCCCGGCGACCCGGTTGCGGCCGGCTTCGCGCTCGAGCGTCTCCTTGGGCACGACGGCGAAGTCGTACTCCCCCTCCCGCACGGACTGCGTCATGCCCCCACTCTGACCCGTTCGCGTGGACGGTGCGCCGGCTCGGGGCGCGGGGTGGCCGCCCGCCGGTCCAGCGCGGCGCTGAGGGCGGGCACGAGCCAGACCGCGAAGGCCGCGCAGAGGAGCACCTCGAAGGCGACGAGCAGGCCGAACTGCTGCAGGAGCTCGAGGTGGCTGGCGGCCAGCGCGGCGAAGCCGACGGCGACCGCGAGGGCCGACACGGCGACGGCCCCGCCGACGCGGCGCACCGCCTCGTCGCGTGCGTCGAGCACGGAGGCCCCGGCCTCGCGTGCCTCGTGGTAGCGCGCCTCCAGCAGCAGGCCGAACTCGACGCCGACGGCCAGGACGAGCGGCTCCAGCCCGGCGCCCAGCGGCGAGAGCTCGATGCCGCTGACGCGCAGCGCGAGCGCCGAGACGCCTGCCGCGAGCACCGTCGGGACGAGCGGGACGACGGTCCGGCGCCAGTCACGGCGCACGACCGCCAGCAGCAGCGCCACCGCCGCCAGCGCGGCGAGCAGCAGCCCGGGCCGCGCGCCCTCCAGGTCGTCGACGCTCTGCACCCCGCGGGCGACGAGGCCGGTCGGGGTGACCTGCACCCCGGGCGGCAGCGGCTCCAGGGCGCGCTGGATCCGCGCGAGCATCCGGCCCTGCTCGCGCACCGAGACGGTCGGCACGCCGAAGGAGAGCTCCGCGCGCTTCCCGTCGCGGGTGACGACCGCGTCGAGGAAGTAGCGCGGGACGAGCTTGAGCAGGCGCTGGACGGACGCGGTGGTCGGCGTCTGCTGCTCCGTCGTCAGCAGATCCCCGACGTTCGGCCCGGGTCGCAGGCGCCGGTCGGTGGCGGCCGCGCGACGGACCGCCGCGCGCTGCCAGGCCAGCACCCGCGGGGACAGCACGTCGTCCCCGGTGATCGCCAGGCGCAGCACGCCGCCCGTCTTCAGGTCACGTTCCACGCGCTCCAGGCGCTGGAGCTCGGGCAGGTCCTTCGGGGCGAGGGCCTGCAGGTCGCTCTGCACGCGGGTGCCGCCGGACACGGCCAGGCCGCCGAGCGCCAGCCCGCCCAGCAGCGCGAGCGCGGCGGCGCCCGGGAGCACGCTGCGCCGCGAGAAGGCCGGCAGCTCGGGCGGGCGACCGGCGGCGCCGACGTCGCGCCAGGACATGAGCGCCGGGCCGAGCAGCAGGACGACCCCGAGCGAGAGGCCGGTGCCGACGGCGAGCGTGACCCCCAGCCGGTCGATGAGCGGGATCGGCGAGAGCGTGAGCGTGAGGAAGCCGACGCCCATCGCGGCGGCCGCGAGCGCGAGGACCGGGGCGAGCGCGCCGCGGGCCCGGGCGGCGGCCGCCGCCGGCGCGGCACCCAGGCCGCGCTCGAAGCGGTAGCGCGCCTGCAGCTGGACGCCGAAGTCGACGGCGATGCCCAGGACGATCGGCAGCGCCGCGACGGTGGCCGGCGTCAGGCCCAGGCCGAGCAGGCGCGAGGCGGCCGCGGTGAGCAGGACGCCCGCGGCGGCGACGGCGAGCAGGCGCAGGCGCCGCCGGCCGCGACGGAAGCCGAGCAGCAGGGCGAGGACGAGCCCGAGCGCGAGCACCGGCGAGAGGCGCAGCAGATCGCTCGCGAACGAGTCGGCGATGCCCGCCACGAGCAGCGGGACGCCGGCGACGGTGATGTCCACGTCGTCGAGCCCGGACGAGTCGGCCAGCGCCTGCAGACGACGCCCGAGGGCCTGCAGCCGCGCACCCTCCAGGCCCGGCTCGGGCCGGATGAGGACGAGCGCGTGGTCGGCGTCCGGGAAGAGCCAGGCGAAGCGCGCCTTGGGCTGGGCGCCGGCCCCGAAGACAACCGACAGGACGAAGTTGCGGTTGCTCAGCGACGGGATGCCGGTGCTGCCCAGACGGACGAGCAGGTCCAGGTAGGCGTCCTTGCTGGGCCCGAGCGAGGCGATCCGTGCGCGCTCGCCGGCGGCGTTCGCCGCGGCCGGGCTCGCCCCGGCGGCGCGGGCCTGGGCCGCTGCGCGCCGGGCGGCGTCGCCGGCGGTCTTGGCCACCGGGCCGAGTTCCTGGCGCAGGAGGCGCTGGATCTGGACGAGCGAGGCGTTGAGGAACGTCCCGGGCCCGTAGACCGAGCGCACGCCCGGCAGCCGGGCGGCGCGCCCCTCGAGGTTGACGAGGTGCAGCAGGTCGTCCCCGACGAGCGTCTGCGTCGCGAGGTCGCCCTTGATGCTGATGATGATCGGCTCGTCGCCGAACGCCCGCTCCTGCGCGGGGGTCTCGCGCCCGACCGGGGAGGACGGGTCCGCCAGCAGCGAGGGCGAGGCCGAAGGCCGCAGGCCGGCCGCGAGAACCGCGGCGCCGACGGCGACGAACAGGACCGCCAGCCCGACCCAGCGCCGCCGGGCGGCGCGCCCCGTCACGGCAGCACGCGCCCCCCTCGCCGCCGCGGGCCCGTTCATGGAGCCGCTTCGACCCGCGGGTAGCTGCCGTCACCGTCCTTCGGCGCGGCGATGTCGCCGGGCTTGGGGTAGTTGTTGTTGCGGCCCGAGTTGTAGAGGTCGCCGGCGCCCAGGGCGATGAGCCCGTCGACGAGCTTCTTCTCGTCGGGCGTGAAGGCCGCGATCGAGTTGGCGGCGATGATCGCGTGGACGCGGCCCTTGTTGCCGACGGCGTCCTTCGTCGCGAACACGGAGCCGTTGTTGGCGAACATGCCGCCGATCTCCTTGGAGTAAGGGCTGAGGTACTGCACCGCCGGACCAGCTTGACGCAGGAAGCGGTCCAGTGCGCCGATCGCCGGGGTGAAGGCCCGGGAGAACGCGGGCAGCTCCTGCAGCAGCGGGTTGGCCTGCTTCAGCGCGGCCGGCAGCCCGCGGAAGAGCGTGCGGGTCGCGGCGACGGCCGGGCGCAGGTCCGTGAGCACCGGCTGCAGGTCCGCGCTGACGCTCGCGAGCTCGTTGATCGTCGGCGCCGAGCGCGCCGAGAAGTCGCCGAGGTTGCGCACGCTCGTGCGCGCCTGCGTCAGCGTCGGCCCGATCTCGCGGATCGCGGCGCGCAGCTGGCCGTCGCGGCTGGCGGCGGCGATCGCCGCCTGCTTGGCCTGGCGGGCGAGCGTCTGGACCTGCTGGGAGCGGTCCCCGAACGCCTGCATGACCTCGCCGGTGTTCGCGACGAGCGCTGCGACCTCGCGCTTCTGGTTGTTCAGGACGCGCAGGACCGTGCCACCGTCCCGGCTCGTCGGCTTCATGGCCGCCCAGATGCGGTTGATGTCCTGCCCGCGCCCGGCAACGCCGGGGCCGGCACCGTCGAGGTTCTGCTGCACCCGCTTGCGCGTGGAGGGGCTGAGCGAGTCGAGGATCTGGTCCAGCTGCACGGCCTCCTTGGCCTGCGACAGCGGCAACGTCCCGCCGCGGGGCAGCGCGCCCGCCGTCGGCGACCCGGGCTGGACGTCGAGGTAGTTCTCGCCGACGAGCGTCTTCGTGCGGACCTCGACGACGGCGTCCTTGTAGAGCTTGAAGCCCTTGTCCTTGATCTCGAACTCGACCTTGGCCTGGTCGCCGACGCGGTTGATCTTCGAGATCGAGCCGACCTTGACGCCCGCCGAGCGGACGTCACCGTTGTTCGTCAGCTGGAAGGCCGTGGGGACGCGGGCGCTGGCGTACATCGGCCGGTGCAGGCGGATGTGGCCGCCGGCCGCGAGGAAGAGGTAGACGAGGATCGCCATGCAGATCGCCGTGAAGGCGAGCAGGCCGGCGATCTTCGCCCCGCGGTGTTCGATCCTCATCGGGAGCCTCCCTCGGTGCAGCGCTGCACGCGGGTCTGGGTCGTGGCGCCCACGGGGGCCACGCCGCCGAAGGTGTCGGCGTCCTGCGAGTCGTTGCCGCGCGGGTAGGCCCCGGAGGCGTCGGAGAACTTCAGGACCGACAGCGTGTCGTTGAAGAACGGCCCGATGCGGCTGAAGCACGGCGGCAGCTGCTTCGTCAGGCGGTCGTAGGCCGGGGCCTGGGCCCGCAGCTGCGTGAAGGCGCTCGTGAGCGCGACCGACGTCGGCTTGAGGTCGCGGGCCAGCGGCGCCAGGCGCACGACGGCGGGCTGCAGCGCGGTGAGCGCCGGTGTCGCGTCCGTGCTGAAGCGCTCCAGCGCCTTCATGCCGGCCTCGAGGCTGTCGGCGACCGGCGTCAGGTCCTGCAGCGCCGGGTCCAGCTGGTCCTCGGCCGCGCGCAGGCGGGTGAACGCGGTGCGCAGGACGTCGAGCGTCGGCGGGATCTCCCGCAGCGTCGCGTCGAGCTGCCCGTCGGCGGTCGACAGCTGCCCGAGCGTCGCGTTGCCGGCGCCGACGAGCGTCGTCAGCTGCTTGTCGCGCTCGGCCAGCGCCGTCGTGAGCTTGTTGAGGTTCGTGACGAGGTGGGCCATCTGGCGCTTGCGCTGGGCGACGACCGTCGTGGTCCGCTCGGCGGCGGTGAGGAACGGGCTGAGCTCGCCGAAGGCCCACTTCAGCTGCGCGCCGTTGTCCTCCAGGCCGCGGCCGAACTGGTCCAGCAGGATCTGCATCCGCGTGCGGGTGGCGCCGGGGAACTCGTTGAGGACGCGGGAGATGTCCACGGGCGAGACGGTGCGGGCCGCGACGAGCGCGTCCTTGCCCTCACCGACCTTGCCGGCGGCCGGGTGGCCGCGCGACTCGATGTTGATGTACATGTCCTGCAGCGGCGTCAGCGGGCGCAGGCGGATCTTCGCGTCGCGGTAGATCGGGCCGTACTTCTTCTTCAGCTGCATCGTCAGGACGGCGCGACCGTCCTTGTTCGTCGCCTTCGTGACGACCCCGACGGTGACGCCGGCGATCTTCACGCGCTGGACGCCGGGCGTGACGCCCTTGACGTCGGCGAACTGCGCGCTGAACGTGTACTTCTCCTCCCAGAACCGGTTGTAGAACTGGTTCTTGAGCACGACGGCCAGGCAGAAGACGGCCACGCCGATGAGGAACAGGTACTGCATGAACGGCCGGCGCGAGCGCGAGAGCTCGAGCTTCAGGCGATCGGTGTTGATGTTCATCGTGCGGCCCCCTTGCCGTTCAGCGCCACCCGTCCGCGGCCGTTCTTCGCCGGGACGCCCATCACGAGCTCCTGGAGGAACTTCGCGCCCTCCTTGCACTTCACGAGCTGCTGCGCGTTCGGATCGCCGATGTTCAGCGAGCACGGCAGGGCGCCGACGGAGTCGATCCCCTGGCCCGGCATGAACCGCTGCACATGGCCGTTGGCGTCGAACTCCGAGGAGGACGAGGCCAGGGCGCCGAAGAACGGGCCGATCGCCTCGTAGTTCTTCAGCTTCGTGCCCGGGTCGGTCTTGGCGAGGAACGGGAGGATCTCGTCCTGCAGACGCGTGAGCGTCGGCTTGAGCGCGACGAACAGCGGGCTGCCCTGACGGGAGGCCGACGCGAGGTTCGTCAGCGCCGGCTGCAGGTCGCGGAGCGCCGGCAGCGCCTTGGGCGTCAGCGCGCGCAGCGCGGTGAGCGCGGTCGTCGTGCGGCGGATCGCCGGGCTGACGGTGCGCACGCCCGGGCGCAGGTCGGCGGCGACGGGATCCAGGACGTCGAGCGTCCGGCGCAGGCGGCCGAGCGTCTGGCGGGTCTCGCGCATCGTCTGCGGGGCCCGCTGGAGCATCGCGGCGAGGTCCGCGCGGCGCGCGGCCGTCACGCCGACGACGAGGTCGGCCGAGTCGATGAGGCCGCCGAGGGCCGCCTCGTCCTTCGACAGCGCCCCCAGCGTCTTGGACGCCGAGCGGGCCAGGTCGGGCAGGTCGTTGCCCGGCCGGGTGCCGCGGAACGCCTGCATCGCGGGGGTGACGGGCGTCAGGCCCGGATCCAGGCGGTCGATCGCCTCGCCGAGCTGCGGCCCGTCGACGATCTTGTCCCCCTGCTTGAAGAACGTGCGCACGCCGCGCCGGCCGTCCTCGTCGTAGCTGTCGAGCAGCTCGTCGAACTCGACCTGGCTCTCGGTGTGGTTCATCGGGATCGTCTTGTCCCCGAGCGGCGGCATGTCGGCCGATCCCGGGGTGAGCGCGATGTACATGTTGCGCGCCAGCAGCGTGCGCCAGTACAGGCCGGCCGTCGCGTCCGAGTGCAGCTTGAAGCCCTCCTGCCGGACGCGCATCTTCACGAGCGCACCCTTGCCGGACGGGTCGCGCTTGATGTCGGTGACCTCGCCGACGTCGACGCCGTTGACGCGCACGAGGTTGCCCTTGATGAGGTTCGTCGCGCGGTCGAAGTGCGCGGTGACCGTGTCACCGGGCTTGCTCGTGAACGGGATGTGCCGCGTGAAGCCGCTGTAGAGCACGAGCACGATGAGCCCGATCAGCAGCAGGCCGTTGCGGATGGGGCGCGCCCGGTGCTGGCCGGGGGTCGGCTCGAAGCGGGCCAGGAGGTTGAACCGGCTCATCGGGCACCACCGATCTTCTGGGTGTCCGGCGCACAGGCGCCCGGGTAGGGCGACTGGAACGTCCGCGGGGTCTTCGTCGTGACGCCCTGGAGGGTCTCGGCCGTCCCCTCCACGGTGAAGCGCAGGAGGTTCGAGTAGCTCGCGTTCTGCGCCAGCGCCTCGCTCCAGTTGAAGAAGAAGCGCTTGAAGTCGCAGTCGCGCGGGCCGAGGTCCTTCAGGACGGGCAGGCTCGCGAAGAGCGTCTTGTCGAGGGTCGGCAGGACGGGCCGGAGCGTGCGCAGCGCCTTCAGCGTCGGCGGCACCGCGGTCTGCACGAGGCCGAGGGTCTTCGGCGCGGCGTCCAGGCCGGGCTTGGCCTCGACGAGCAGGGCGCGGGTGTCGCGGAGCGTCGGGACGGCGGTGCGCAGCGTCGGCTCGGCGTCCTTGGCGAACCGCTCGAGCGAGCCGAGCACCGGGGACACGCGGGCCAGGTCCGTCTGCACCGAGCGCAGCGCGGCCGGGGCGACGTCCAGGTCGCGGGCCAGCGCGCGGTCCTCGTCGGAGAACGGGCGCAGCGCCTTGGCCTCCGGTGCGAAGCCGGTGGCGATCTCGTCGCGAACCGGGTCGGCGGCGGCAGCCGCGGCGTCCGAGCCGTTGACGAAGCGCTCGACGCCGTCGGGGACGTCGTTGATCGCGCCGGCGACCGAGTCGAGGTTCGACAGCGTCGGCGGCGCCTTGCGGATGGACTCGTTGATGTCCTCCCCGCGGGAGAGGAAGCCCTGTCCGAGCTGGTCCAGCAGCGTCTGCGTCTTCTGGCGATGGTCGGCGTCGAGCGTCGCCAGCGCCTGGTCGATCTGGACCGTCACGGAGGTGTTGGCGGCGGGGATCGTGTCGCCCTCCTTCAGCGGCGTCCCCTTCGTCCCGGGGTGCAGCTCGACGAAGCGCACGCCGACGGGGCTGCGCGGACGGACCTTCAGCGTCGTGTCCGACAGGAGCGGGCCGACGGACGGCTTGAGCTGCAGGTCGACGACGCCGAGGCCGTCCTCGACGCGGGGGCGCAGGACCTGGCCGACGAGCTCGCCGCCGATGCGCACCTGGTAGCTGGAGGTGAGGTTGTCGGCGTCCTTGAACTGGGCGTTGATCGTGTAGTACGAGCGGCCCGGGATCGAGTTCGGCGAGTTGTAGCCGATGTACAGCAGCGTCAGGGCCGCGAGGACGCCCGAGAGGCCGAGCGCCACCATGAACGGGCGGCCGTGCGTGAACGAGGCCGGCCGGCCACGCTCACCGTCGCCGTTGCGAAGCCGGGGCATGCTGAGACGGCTCATGGACCCACCAGGTAGTTGAAGAGCGTGCCGACGTCACTGCCGCGTGGCGGTTCGGCGGCCCGGGAGGATCCGGCTCCGCCGAGCAGGCCCTTGCGGGTCTTGCCGAGGGCGTCGTCCAGGCCGCCGACGACCCCGTTGACCGTGCCGGTCGCGTCCTCCAGGGCCTTGTCGATCGCCGGGATGCCGGTCTTGGGGACCGCCGGGACCTTCACCTTCGGCAGCTCGGGCACCTTGACGGACGGCAGCTTGACCGCGGGCACCGGCTTGGCCGGCGCCGGCTTGGCCTTCGCCTTCGTCGCCGCCGGCAGCGACGGGCCGACGTAGCGGTCCAGCAGGGTCGTGGCCAGCGTCTTGTCGAAGATGATGCGCAGCCCGAAGACGTGGCTGAGCCCGTCGGACTTGGCGATCGTCCGCGACCAGCCGTCCATGAGGTTGAGCATGTTCCGCAGCGCCTGCTTGTCGAAGGACTCGACGATCGGCCGCAGGTCCTGCGTGAACGACGCGAGGTTCGCCGCGGTGGGCCGCAGGCGCCGGACCGGGGTCCGGGCCTCCGTCCCCAGCCGCGTGAGGCTCGGGGAGGCGGTCCGCAGCGCGGCCAGGGCGGGCTTGGCGTCCTGCGCGAAGGCCGGCAGCTCCTTGAGCGTCTGGGCCAGCGGCGGGGCGGTCCGGCGCACCTGGGCGGCGAACGGCTCCAGTCGGGTGGAGGTGTCGGCGAGCTGGGTCATCGTCGAGCGCAGCTGGCGCAGGGCGCCGGGCGCGGAGCGGACGGTGTTCGCGAGCTCGACCCGCTTGGCGGCGGTGACGCTCAGCGTGTCGGCGGCCGAGGACACGAAGTCCTGCAGGTCGCCGCCCTTGGCCGCGAAGGACGCCAGCACGCGGTCGCTGCGCTCAATGAGGTCGCCGAGGCGCTGGTTGTCGGTGCTGAAGGAGTTGACGAGCTCGGTCGTCTGGTCCAGCGCCGAGGGCAGCTCCTGCAGCGTCCGGTTCAGGTCGGTGCCGCGGCCGGTCATCGCGATGCCGGCCTCGTTGATGAGGATCCGCAGGCGGGCGCGCACGTCGGGCTGCAGCGTGTTGAGGACGTCGTCGAGCTCGACGGGCCGCGAGGTGCGGGCCATCGGGATCATCGTGTCGCTGTCGACCGGCTTGGACAGGTCGCCCGGGTCCAGGTCGACGTACTTCTCGCCCAGGAGGTTCACCGGACGGGAGGCGGCCTTGGCCCCCTCGCCGATCGGGAAGGCGCCCTTGTCGAGCTCCATCGTCACCATCGCGGTGTCGTGATCGGTGAGCTCGAGGCTCTTGATCGAGCCGCCGGCGACACCGCCGATCTTCACGTCGGAGTTCTTCGTCAGGCCGGCCGCGTCGCGGAACTCGGCCTTGACGATGTACCCGCCGCCGGGCGGGAAGAGGACGCGCTTGCCGCCGATGATCGCCAGCGCGGTGATCGCGACGACCATGACGGGGCCCAGCAGGGCACGCAGACGAGGCGGCATCTACTTGTCCTCCGGATCCTTGGCGGGGTTCAGCGCGTCCGCGCCGGCCCCGCATTCGGGCAGCAGCCACGGCTTGCCGGCGTTCAGGCCGGGCGGGCGCGGCATCGCGTAGGACAGGCCCGCACCGGCGGTGTCGAGGAACGCCTTCGTGTTGATCGCCGGGAAGCCGGTGAAGGACGTCTGGTTCAGCACGGCCTTGACGCGGCCGTAGTGCGAGCGGTTGTCGTAGCCCTGGGTGAAGCTCGACCAGTTCGAGAAGAACGCGGCGATCTCCGGGGCGTACGGGCGCACGCAGTTCAGCTGGCCGCCCAGCGTGCTGAGGACGGGCGAGGCCTGCTTGGAGAACGGCACCCCGTCCTTGAGCAGCCGGGTGATCGCCGGGGCGTTCGTGCGCAGCGACGCGAGCGTCGCGTTCGCGGCGGGCGCCAGGCGGCGCAGGTCCGCGGCGGCGGGGCTCGCCACGCGCGTGAACGGCTTGAGCGCCACGAGCGCCGGCTTGAGGTCGTTCACGAGGCCGTCGAGGCCGGCGATCGACTGGTCCGTGCGGCGCAGCGTGTTGCGTGCGTCGACGAGCGTCGGCGAGAACTCGTCGAGCGAGTCCCGGATGCCCTCGCTGTTGCGCGCGAAGGTGTCGAAGGTCGCGGCGGCGACCGTCATGAGGTCGGAGATCTCCGGGCGCTTGGCCGCCAGGACGCGCGTCGTGCGGTGACCGGAGAGGACGAGCTGGCGCAGCGCCGCCTCGTCGGACGCGAGGTCCTGGAAGACGTCGCCCGTGGCCTCGAGGGCCGGCGCCGTCCGGCGGATGCCGCGGTTGAGCTGCGGGGCACGCGACTGCAGGTTGAGCGCGCCGCCCTTGAAGAAGCCGCGGAAGGAGGCCCGCGTGTCGGGCGTGAAGGTGTCGAAGACCTTGTCGAACTCGACCGGGGTGACCGTGTCCTTCGTCTGGATGATCCCGTCCTCGGGGATCTTCGGCGCCGACTCGGGACCCGGGGTCAGGTCGATGCGGCGCGTGCCGTTGCCGAGCGTCGTGCCGAAGCGCAGCGCCGCGGTCGTGCCCTGGTGCAGCGGCCAGGACTCGTCGTCGATGCCGATCTCCACGAGCGCCTGGCCGTCGTCGTAGGAGACCTTGCCGATCTTGCCGACGTCCACGCCGTCGATCTGCACGTCGAGGCCGGGCGCGACCGAGACCGCGCCCGTGAACGACGCCCGGATCTTGTGGTCCGAGGTCCGTGACCCGATGGCCCAGAGCGTGAAGGCGACGAGGCCGACGACGCCCAGGATGACCCACGGGTGGTCCAGCAGGAACCCCGCGCTGCGGGAGAAACGGGATCCCTGAGGAGCACCGGCGGTCGCGGCGCGGTTCGTTGCGGCTTGTGGCGGCAACTCAGCCCCCGATGGGCCCGCGCGGGTTCAGGCCCCAGAAGACCATCGTCCCGAGCGCCCCGATGACGTGCACGAGGATGAGGTTGAGGATCATGGAACGGGCCGTCGCCGTCCCCACCCCGACCGGGCCGCCACGGGCGTGGTAGCCGTAGTACATGGCGACCATGACGATCGCGGTGCCCATGGCCATGATCTTGGCCTGGCCGTAGAGGAGGTCCATCGGGTCCTGGAAGGACCAGTGGATGAGCTCCCAGCCGCCCTGGGACACCTCGCCGATCTGCTGCACGACGATGATGTAGTTCGCCAGCTCGTGGAGCGTGAGGCCGACGAAGTAGAGCATCGGGAACGTGAGCCACGCGGCGATGAGCCGGGTCGCCACGACGTAGCGCATCGGGTTCAGGCCCTGCGCCTCCATGGCGTCGAGCTCCTCGTTGATGCGCATCGAGCCGATCTCGGCCACGAGCCCACATCCGATCTTCGCCGAGACGATGTAGCCCCACATGTACGGGCCCATCTCGCGGTTCGCGCACCAGGAGGTGAAGACGCCGGAGTAGATCGTCGCGCCGTAGCCGCGCAGCACGTAGTTGGCCTCGGTGGCGCACTCGGCGCCCATGACGAACTCCATGAACCAGATCACCGCGGCCGAGCCGACGATGAGGATGCCGGCCTGACGCAGGATCTCCGAGGAGTACCGGAAGGCACCCGGGATCTCGCGCAGGGCGGCGGCGAAGAAGGCGGCCATCTGGCCGGCCTCGTTGACCTGCCCGCGGACCGGGCCGGTGAGGCCGTCGGCGAGGCGGGTGAGGGGGTTGCGGACGGTGGCCGTTCCGGCGCCCGTCCGGGTGACACGCTGAGCTGAGGCTTCCATGGTTCCAGTCCCTCTAGTGCAGGTTGCCGGTCTCGGGGAAGGCGGCCAGCAGCGTCGTGGTGAACATGAAGTTGAACACCCAGATGCCGGCGAACGCCATGACGACCGCCTGGTTGACGGCGCGGCCCACCCCCTCTGGGCCACCCTTGACGTTCATGCCCTTGTAACAGGCGCAGATCGCGATGATGAAGCCGAAGAGGCTGGTCTTGACCACGGAGCCGATGAGGTCCGGCAGCGTGAAGTTCGACGTGAAGGTCGACAGGTAGCCGGCCAGCGTGTCGTGGAAGACGAGGATGGCGAGGTAGCCGCCCACGAGGCCGAAGACGATGGCCACGAGGTTCATGAGCGCCGTGATGATCCCGAGCGCGAGGAAGCGCGGGGCGACGATCTCCCGGACGGGGTCGAGGCCGAGGGCGGCGAGCGCGTCGAGCTCCTCGCGGACCTTGCGGGCGCCGAGATCGGCGGCGATGGCGGTGCCACCGACGCCGGCGACGACCATGCCGTTGATCCACGGGGCGAACTCGCGGACCGAGGCCATGACGAAGAACGCGCCGAGGCGGTCGACCGTCCCGAAGAGGTAGGTGATGTTGCCGCCCTGCAGCCCGGGAGCGCCGAGGCCGAAGAACGTCGTGGAGATCATCACCGGGATCGCGCAGCGGCGGACGATGAGCCACGCCTCCTCGATGAACTCGTCCGTCCACGAGAAGGGCGGGGTGACGCAGGCCGCGGCGGCCTTGCCGAAGAGCAGCATCATGCCGGCGATCTGCTCGAGCAGGCCGAGCGCGGGCTCGACCGCCCGCTTCGCCGGCGAGGGCGTCTTCGTGGCGGGACGGCGCGGCGCCGTGACGCGGCCTCCCTGGGTGGGTGTCGAGACGGTGGCCATCGCTTACTCCATTCCCAGCGGACCCTCGACGCGACGGCCGAGGAACTGCCTGACAAAGGGGTTTTTGGAATCGAACATCGTCTCGGCCCCGCCGGCCTCGACGATCCTGCCCTTCCACAGCACCGCGATGTACTCGCCGATCTGGCGAGCCGAGGCGATGTCGTGCGTGATGACGATGTAGGTCCCGCCGTGGCGGGTGTGCATCTCCTTGATGAGCCCGCACAGCAGCGCCGTGCGGACCGGGTCAAGGCCGGAGTCCGGCTCGTCGAACATGACGATCTCGGGCTCGAGGACCAGGGCGCGGGCGAACCCGGCGCGCTTGCGCATGCCACCGGAGATCTCGGCCGGCCCGCGCGTCTCGGCGCCGATCAGGCCGACGTCGGCCAGGCGCTCGAAGACGATGTCGTGGATCTGGGCCTCCGACAGGTCCGTGTGCTGGCGCAGCGGGAAGGCGACGTTGTCGTACAGGTTCATCGACCCGAACAGCGCGCCGTCCTGGAAGAGGATGCCGAACTTGCGGCGCATCTCCAGGAGCTTGCTCATGCGCATCTTCGAGACCGAGTCGCCGTGGACGATGATCTCGCCCTCGTCGGGGAACATGAGCCCGATGAGGTGCTTGATGAGCACGCTCTTGCCCGTGCCGGACGGGCCGAGGATGACGGTGATCATGCCCTCCGGGATGCCGAGGTTCAGCCCGTTGAGCACGGCGTTGGTGCCGAAGGTCTTGTGGACGCCGTCGACCTTGATCGACCAGAAGTCGCCGGGCGTCTCCTCGCGGAAGCCGTCCTGGCCGGAGTGCAGGTCGTAGGCGTACTCGGCGGCCTGGTCCAGGACCTCGCGGGTCTGGGGGTCGAAGCCGGCCCCCTCGACCTCGTCCTCGAGCGCGAGGCCCGTCTCGTCGACGTTGCTCACTGCGGGACCTCCGTGGGGTTGTTGCGCAGGACCGCCGCCCGGATGACGGGCATCATCTGCAGGAGCTTGCGGACCTTCCCCGTGTAGGTGACCCGGCCCTCGAGGATCTCGAGCGCCAGGTGCTTGGTCCAGAACTGCGGGAGCAGGTCCGCGGGGATCTGCACCTCGATGTCGGCGCGCTCGCCGTCGGACGTGTCGCGCACCTCCGGCGGGTCGTGGAAGAGGCACCAGAGCTCGAGGTCCGGCGCCTCCTTCACGCGGATGACCGCGTTGAAGCCGACGCGGGCGAGGCGATGCGCGGCGATCTCGTCGGTGATGGCCAGACCGAAGTCGGCCAGAACGCGGTCGAACGCCGCTTCGACATCCGGTGCGGGCCCTGCCGGCGCGCCGTCCACCGCTGTCTGCGCGCCGTCGGCGCGAAACACGTCCTCTCCCATGGAAGTCAACCTAACCGGCCGCTTCTGGACGGATGATGTATCGGGGTGCCAAGGCGTCTGCGCAACTTTGGGTGCAACCGACAACGGCATCTGACGGGGTGTCAAGTCGTGTCACGTCCCCGCTCCACGGCGGTTCCGGGCCAGCTGACGGCGCAGCTCGTCCTCGGTCTGAGGCCCTAATCCGGCCGCCGCCCGGCGCCGGTTGTGCTCGGCCAGCCCGAGCTCCACCTCCTCCAGGTCGGCGTCGCGGCGGCCGCGCACGCGGTCGGTCGGATCCCAGTCCAGGAGGTCGGACCCGTCGCCCGGGCGGCGGGCCGCGACGACGAACACCGCCACGACGAAGAGGACGACGGCGAGCCCGAGGACGGAGACGAAGGTCACGCCGTCGCCTCCGGCCCGGTCAGCTGCCCCGCGGTCCACAGCGCCTCGCGGACGCTCGCGTCGGGCACGCCCTCGACGCGCAGGGCGAAGAGCCGCACCGCCCGCGTCCGGCGGGACGGCACGGCGTCCGGCGCCACGTCGCCCAGCAGCGGCGCCAGCGGCCGCGTGTCGTCCCACACGGCCAGGTCGCCCTCGCGCGCGGGGACCGGCACCCCGTCCAGCGCGCCGGCGTCGCCCGGCCCGAGCGGGCCGACGCGCAGGCGGCCCTGCACCGCCGCCTCGTCCAGGGCCCAGACCGGCACGCCGGTCTCGAGCATGGCCACCGTGCACGGGTCGCGCGTGGCGGAGGCCGGGACGAAGCGCCCGGCGCGGATGCGCAGCATGAGCGTCTGCTCCAGCGGCAGGCCGTCCCCGTCGGGGTCCAGGCCGATCTGGCGGGCGAACGCGCGGTAGGCGCCGGGGACGGCCTGCTGGCGCATGGCCGCCACGAGGTCGCCGCCGATGCGGTCGCCGAGCAGCGCCAGGCGCTCCCGGGCCGCGCGGCGGTAGTTGCCGCCCCCCAGCGGGCGGGTGGCGTAGAGCACGCCGAGCAGCGGGAAGTCCTGGGCGAGCGCGTCGTCCATGATCGATCCCTCGCGCATCCCGTGGCGATTCTGGTGTCGTGCCGCGCGCCGCAGCTTGTCCTTTGCCCTCAGACTCGCCCGGGCCGCTTGGTCGCGCAGCCCAACGCCATCGGTGGTACGCCGCCGTACGGTTGCCCCTCGTCCCGTCGACCCGAGGAACCCAGCATGGCCACGCGGGCATCCGCCGCGACCGTCTGCGCGCAGTTCGCGGCTACCGCTGCCGCCCACGCATCCGACGTGGCCATCCGGACCCGCGACGCCAGCGTGAGCTGGACATGGGCCGAGTACGCCGCCCTGGCGCGGCAGGTCGCCGGTGGCCTGGCCGGCCTCGGGATCGCGCACGGCGACCGCGTCGGCCTGTGGCTGCGCAACCGCCCGGAGTTCCACGTGCTCGACGCGGGCGCGATGCTGCTCGGCGCCGTCCCCGTGTCGGTCCACGCCGGCGCCCGCGAGGAGCAGGCCGAGCACGTCGTGCGCGACTCCGGCTGCCGGGTACTCGTGACCGAGCCCGCGTTCCTGGGCTCGGCGCTGACCCTGCGCAACACGCCGGGCACGGCGCTGGAGTGCATCGTGCTCGTCAACGGCGAAGGGCCGGGCACCCTGACCTGGGACGGCCTGCTGGCCGCCGCCGAGCCGGACTTCGACGTCGACGCCGCGACCGCCGCGGTACAGCCCGACGATCCGCTGTGCGTCGTGTACACCGCGGGCGCGGCCGGCCCGGCCAAGGGCATCGTCGTCACCCACGCGAACGTCAACGCGCAGATCTCCGGGCTCGTCGAGGCGCTCGGGCTCGGGCGCGGGCTCGCAGCGGTCTCCGCGGGCCCGATGTCGGCCATCGCCGAGCGGCTGTGCACGCAGTACCTGCCGATGGCGCTGGCCTGGGAGGTCACCTGCTGCCCGGACCCGGGCCTCGTCGGCGCCTTCCTGCGCGAGGTGCGCCCGCACTTCTGCTTCGCGCCCCCGCGGATCTGGGAGGAGCTGCGGGCGTCCGTCATGGCGCGGATCGACAACGCCGAGGGCCTGCGCGCCCTGGACGCCGCGCTGCAACGGGCGCACCGGCTGCGCCGCGGCGAGCCGGTCGACGCCGAGCTGCAGGCCGCGTGCGAGGCGGCCGACGCGGCGTTCTTCACCCCCTTGCGCGCCCGCCTGGGCCTGGATCGCGTCCGGCACCCCCTCATCGGAGCGGCCCCGTGCCCGCTGGACCTGACGGCCTTCTTCCACGCGATCGGCATCCCGCTGATGGAGCTCTACGGCCTCTCGGAGGTCACGGGCGTCGCAGCGATCAACACGGCCGGCGACGGGCGCTTCGGGTCGGTCGGCCCGGCGCTGCCAGGGTGCGAGATCCGGCTCTCCGACGGCGAGGAGATCCTCCTGCGGGGGCCGATGGTCGCCTCGCGCCGGCGGGCCGGCCCGGACGCCACGGCCCCGAACGTCGACGCCGACGGCTGGTTCGCCAGCGGCGACCTCGGGGCGCTGGACGACGACGGGACGCTTCACGTCCTGGACCGGGTCGACGCCGTCCTGCACACCGCCGGCGGGCACACTGTCTCGCCGGCGCCGATCGAGGCGCTCGTCCGCCGCACCTCGCCGCTCATCGGGGCGGCCTGCGTCGTCGGGGACGGGCGGCCCTACCCCGTCGCGCTGCTGACGCTCGACCGTGCGGGAGCGCGCGAGTGGGCCCGCGACCACGGGCTCAAGGGCGCCGACCTCGGGGTGCTCGCCGACGACCCCGAGCTGCTCGGCGCGGTCGCAGCCGGGGTGGCGGCCGCGAACGTCGCCCTGGCCGACCACGAGCAGATCCGCCGCTTCCTCCTCCTCGGCGAGGACTGGCCCGCCGGCGGCGACGAGCTGACGAGCACGCTCAAGCTCCAGCGCCACCGCATCGAGCGCAAGTACGCGCCGGAGATCGACGCGCTCTACGACGGCGACGGCGTGGAGCCGGGCGTCGCCTGAGCCGGCGCTCAGCGCCCGCGACGCTGACGGGCTGCGCGCCGCGGGCGGCTGCGCACCGAGACCGACCCGAGGAAGCCGCTGACGCGCAGCACGACGACGGGGGCGCCGGGCGGGACGGGCATCGCGCGCAGGTGCACCTCGCGGTTCGTCAGCAGCCCGTCCCCCACCATCCGCACCTCGATGCCCTCGGGGACGACGACCTGCACCCAGGCGCAGGTGGCCCGGACCTCGACCTCGACCTGAGGTCCAGGGACGACGACGTCCCGCAGGTCCAGGTGGACGTTCGCCAGGGTGCACCGGAAGCGGCTGCGGGCGGCCATCGCCCGGCGGCCGGTGTACCGCGCGAACGAGAACGCGTTGCGGTGTTCCTCGACGTCGTCCGGGTGGCGCGGCCGCACGCCCGTGGGCGCCGGGGTCGCGAGCACGACCGCCGTCGCCGGCGGCAGGTCGGCGGTGACGGCGGCCAGGTCGGCCTGCGTGCGCGCGGCGTGGGCCAGGCCGGCGCGCTCGGCGAGCTCGTCGACGGATAGCCGGCCGTCGACGGTCGCATGGCGCAGGACGTCCAGCGCGGCCTCGCGCTCGGCGTCGGACGCCCGCACCGGGGGCGTCCCGGTCACCGGCGACCCCGCCGGACGCCCTGGGTCTCCTCGAGCTTGCGCCGGTCGCGCTTGGTCGGGCGCTCGTTGCGCTGCCCCGGCGCCGGACCGGTCGCGCCCGCGAAGCGCAGGCGCCGCTCCTCGGCCAGGCGCTCGCGCTCGGCGCGGTGCTCGGCCGTCTCGCGGTACATGAGCTGCGCCTGGGTCGCGGGGCCGCGGCGCCCGTCCGTCCGCAGGACGACGAGCCGGAACAGCTGCTCGCCGAGCGTCAGCTGCACCCGGTCGCCCGGGCGGATCTCCTTGCTCGGCTTGGCCTTGTGGCCGTTGACCTCGACATGCCCGCCCTTGACGAGCTCGACGGCCAGCGCGCGGTTCTTGACGAAGCGGGCGGCCCAGAGCCACTTGTCCACGCGGACGGGCTCGGGGTCGGGGGCGTCCGTCGGCATGGCGCACATCGTCGCACGCGAACGTGGACGCAACGTGGCGCGCCCGATCCGTTGGACCGCCCGCGCCGCGGGGTACGCCCACGGCATGTCCTCGACCTACGAAGCCACCGTCACCTCGTCGCGCGAACCGGACGAGGTCTTCTCCTACCTCGCCGACTTCCGCTCCGTCGCGGAGTGGGATCCGTCCATCGTCGAGTCCGTCCACGTCAACGACGGCGAGCCGATCCAGGTCGGCGCCCTCTTCCGCGTGACGACCTCGATGGCCGGCCACGAGACGCCGATGGACTACGAGACGGTCGAGCTCGAGCGCCCGCAGCGGATCAGGCTGCGCGGCGAGAACGAGGCGGCCGTGTCGGAGGACACGATCACGATCACCCCGCGGCCGGACGGCGGCTGCGACGTGACCTACGTCGCCGACATCGAGCTCAAGGGCGCCCGCAAGATCGCGACGCCGGCGATGTCGGTCGCGCTGCAGCGCCTGGGGTCCAAGGCGAAGTCCGGCCTCGAGGAGAAGCTCAACCCCTGAGGGAGGTCGGAGCGCTGCGCGCCGGGTCAGTCGCGGCCCGCGCCCTGCGGCAGGCCGCCGCCCTCGCGCTGGAAGCGCACGAGCGCCTCGTTCTCGCGGGCGACGTGGCTCGGCAGGTGCGCGTCCGTGTGGAACATCCGCTTGAGCTGGCGGACGCCGGGGCCGTTGTTCGCCGCGACGGCCCGCGCGACCTGCACCGCGGCGGCCTCGGCCTCGGCGGCCGGGGCGACGCGGGCCAGCAGATGCAGGTCCCGGGCCTCCTGCGCGCCGACGACGCGGCCGGTGAAGACGAGCTCCTTGGCGATCGCCAGACCGACGAGCGGGGCCAGGCGCGCGGGCCCGACCGGCACGCCCAGCCGGGCGCCGGCCCAGGCGAGCTTGAGGTTGTCGCCGCCGACGCGCAGGTCGCAGCCGGCGACGAGCTCGGCGCCGGCCCCGACGCAGTTGCCGACCGCGACGGCGATCGTCACCGCCGGGAAGGCCTCGATCGCCGCGTAGAAGCGGGCGAAGGCCTCCATGCGCTCCACGCCCTCGGCGGCCGTCAGGACCTCCCCCACGTCGGCGCCCGCGCAGAGCGCCCGGACGTTCGTCGTGGAGACGACGAGCACCCGCAGCTCGTCGTCGGCGGCCAGGCGCGCCAGGCTCTCGTCCAGGTCCGCCAGGATCGCGCGGTCCATGGCGTTGCGCACATCCGGCCGGTTCAGGCGCAGGACGTGGATCCCGGCATCCAGGCGCTCGTGCTCGAGGAGGCTCATCGCCCCTGCGTTCTATACGATTGCGGGGATGCGCCGACTCCTGCTGTCCCTCCCCGCCGCCCTCGTCTTCTGCGCGCTCGCCGCGCCGGTCGCCCTGGCGCAGAACTCCGGCCAGGGCGCGATCGGCGAGGCCGACGACAAGACCGTCACGAACGCGGGCTTCATCCTCATCGCGTTCTTCCCGCTCTTCATCTTCACGATGTCGCTGCTGCAGCACCGCCTCGAGAAGCGCAAGGACGCCCGCAAGGCCGCCGTCAAGGCCCGCGGCAAGAGCGAGATCTGGAAGGGCGGCTGGTAGGCCGCCCCGCCCCACCCGCCCCGCCCCCGCACCCCGCGCCCCGCCCGTCCCCCGGCGCGCGGCGGGCCCCGGGCCCGGGGGCGCGCCCCGGGAGACCCCGCAGACCGATGAGGTGCGGTACGAGCGCATCGGCGCCGCCGCCGTCCTGACGATCGACCGCCCCGCCCGGCGCAACGCGGTCGACGGCCGCACCGCGGAGGCGCTGAAGGACGGCTACGAGCAGTTCGTCGCCGACGACGGGGCCCGGGCCCTGGTCGTGACCGGCGCCGGGGGCATCTCGTTCTGCGCCGGGGCGGACCTCACCGCCCTGGAGTCCCTCACCCCGCGGATGATCGACCCGGGCGGCCCGCTCGGCTTCACCCGCCTGACGCCGCCCAAGCCGACGATCGCCGCGATCGGCGGGTGGTGCCTGGCCGGTGGCCTGGAGCTCGCGCTGTGGTGCGACGTGCGGATCGCCGACGAGGGCTCGACCTTCGGCTTCCCCGAGCGCCGCTGGGGCGTCCCGCTCGTGGACGGCGGCACACAGCGGCTGCCGCGGATCGTCGGGCTCGGGCGCGGCCTGGACCTCATCCTCACCGGTCGCATGGTGCAGGACGCCGAGGCGCTCGCGATCGGCCTCGTGACGGAGCTCGTCCCGCCCGGCGGCGCGCTCACCCGGGCGCTCGAGTACGCCGAGGCCCTGGCGGCCTTCCCGCAGGAGACGATGCTGGCCGACCGACGCGCGGCGATCGAGGGCTTCGGCCTGCCGCTGGCCGCGGGCCTCGCCGTCGAGGCGCAGGCCGGTCTGGCGACCGTCGGCGTGGCCGTGGCCGGCGCGGCGCGCTTCGCCGCAGGAGAGGGACGCGGCGGTGCGGGCGCCGGCGTCTGAGCGGCCCCTGGGGCGCCGGACGGCCGCCGCCGCGGCGCTGGCGCTGGTGCTGGTCGTGCCGGCCGCCGGATGCGGGGACGACGGGCAGGCCAAGCGCGACTACGTCAAGCGCGCCGGCGGGATCTGCACGGCCGGCGCCGTGGCGGCGGCCGACGTCGCGCGGCGGACGGCGGCCGCCCAGCGCGGCAGCGACCCCGACGTCGTCTTCTCGCAGCTGGCCACGCTGACGGAGGAGGCCGTCCGCACCGCTCAGCCCGTGCTCGACCAGGTCGCGGCGTTGGCGCCGCCCTCGGGCGACGAGGACAAGCTGAAGGCGTGGCTGACGGACCTGCGGCGCCGCCAGAGCCTGCGCCGCGCGCTCGCAGAGGCCTTCGCGGACCGCGACGAGACGGCGATCTCGACGCTCTCACAGCGGATCGCCACGCTCGGCGTGAGCACCGCCGCCTTCGCCACCCGGTACGGCCTGCGACCGTGCGCCCGGGTGGCCGGCTGAACGCGCCTACCCGCGACGGGCGGCGGCGCGGCGGTGCCCCGCCTTGCCCGCCGGCTTGGCGTGCTTGGCCTTCGCCTTCGCCTTCGTCTTCGTCTTCTTCGCCTTCAGCGCCTTGACCTTCGCCGTCTTGGCGGCGAACGTGCCGTCGGGCAGGAGCGCGCCGACGGCGAAGCTCGCCGCCTTCGTGCGGACGAGCCGGCGCGAGGCCGCGCGGAGCTTGAGCGTCTGCTTCAGGCTGCCGCCGGCCGGGATCGCCAGGAGTCCGGTGGAGGACTGCAGCGTCCTGCCGCGCGAGACGCCGACCAGCGTCCGGCAGGCCGGGCCGGTGGCGGGGCAGGCGAGCGCGACCCGCACGGTGCCGCGCTTGCGGTCCACCCGGACGCTCGTGATCCGCACGCGGCCGACCTTCGCCTTGGCGGCGCCGGTCTTGGCGCCCGCCGGGACCGCGCCGCCCGCGGTGCCGCCGCCGCCCGTCGTCCCCGGCTGGGCACCCGGCGCCGACCCGGCGGTCGAGCCCGATCCGCCGCCGCTGCCCGTGCCGGAGCCCGAGCCCGAGCCCGAGCCCGAGCCGCCGCCGGCGGGCGCGGTGGGGGTGCCCGACGCGCCGAGCAGGCCGGTGACGGTGTCCACGACCCCGGCGACCGGCGCCGGGACCCCCGGCGTCGCCGCGACGGACTTCAGCGTGCTCGTGAGCGTCGCCAGGAGCGTCTGCGTCAACGGCCCGACCTGCGCGTCGACCTGGTCGGCGAGCTGCGTCAGGGCGGCGCCGACGAGGCTGTCGACGCCGGGCAGCCCGGCGAGCTGGCGCAGCAGGGCGGTGACCGCCGCGAGCTGGCTGCCCGACGGCGCCGTGCCGGAGCCCGCCAGGCCGGTGAGCGTCCCGACGAGGGACTGCAGCGGGGCCAGGAGGCCGTCGCCGAGCGACGTCAGCCCTCCGGCGGGGAGGCCGGAGCCGACGGGCAGCGCGGCCGGGGCTCCGCCCGCCGGGCTCGTCGCCGCCTGCGCGGCCGCGGTGAGCGCGGCGACCAGCGCCGTCAGGGCGTTCGTGCCGGAGGGGTTCAGCGCCGCCAGGCCGCTCGTGCCCGCCAGCTGGCTCAGCAGCGACGTGACGCTCGCCAGCGAGACCGTCGACAGCGGCGCAGACGGCGTGGCCGGGCTGGCGAGCAGCGCGGCGACCTGACCGGCGGTCGTGCGCAGCTCGGTCGGCAGCGCGGAGTTCGCCGCGAGCGCGTTCAGCCAGCTCGTCAGCGGGGCGAGCGTCGTCGCCGACGGCGCCGCCCCGCCGCCGAGCGCCGTCGTGACGCCCTGCAGCGTGCTGACCTGCGAGGGGCCGAGCAGGGTGTTCAGCGTGCCCGAGACGGTGCCGAGCACGCCGCCGAGCACCCCGCCGATCGGGTCCAGCAGGCCGCGGGCGGCGGTGTCGGCGCTCAGCGGGGCCGGGGGCGGCGTCGGCGCGGCCTGGGCGGCGGAGACCGGGGCGACGACGGTCGCGAAGACGACGGCGGTGGCGGCGGCGCCGGCGAGGGCGCTGCGACGGACGGGCATGGTGCCTCCTGGCGGGGATCGACCAGGCGGCCCTGCGCCGCCCGGGGGTGTCCGTCCTCTCTCGGCGCGGACCATGCGCGCCCGCAGGTGAGGACCCCGCGGGCGGACGGATGTCCGACGCCGCGAGCCGGGGTCAGGTCTGCTGCGTCTCGGCCGCGCGGGCGGCGTGCCCGACCATCATCTCGCGGTGCACCGAGCGCGGCTCGGGCCGGTCGGGGTCGGCCTGGATGCGCGTCCACGCACCGTCGGACCCGAGCGTCCAGGCGTTCGTGTCGTCCGCGAAGCAGCGCTCCACGGCGTCCATGATGTCCGCCTTCAGCGCCGGGTCCTCGACGGGCGTGAGCAGCTCGACCCGCGTGTCGAGGTTGCGCGGCATGAGGTCGGCCGAGCCGATGTAGATCGTCCGCTCGTCCCCACGCTCGAAGGCGAAGATCCGCGAGTGCTCGAGGAAGCGCCCGACGACCGAGTTGACCTTGATCGTCTCGCTGACCCCCGGGACGCCCGGCACGAGGCAGCAGATGCCGCGGATGTTCAGGTCGACCGGCACGCCGGCCTGCGAGGCGTCGTAGAGGCCGCGGATGCAGCGCTTGTCCACGAGCGCGTTCATCTTCATGACGATCCGCGCGTGCTCGCCGCGCTGGTGGGCGGCGATCGTGCGGTCGATCTCGCGCAGGATGCCGTCGCGCATGTGCGCGGGGGCCACGAGCACCTTGCGGTAGCGCCGCGGGCGCGCGAAGCCGGTGAGGAAGTTGAACATGTCGGCGACGTCGGCGGCGATCTGCGGGTCGCAGGTGAAGAGGCCGAAGTCGGTGTACAGGCGGGCGGTGGTGGCGTGGTAGTTGCCCGTGCCGACGTGGACGTAGTGGCGCACGCCGTCCCCCTCGCGGCGCACGACGAGGACGCACTTGGCGTGCGTCTTGAGCGACGGGTGCCCGTAGACGACGTGGACGCCCGCCTCCTCGAGCTTGCGCGCCCAGGCGATGTTCGCCCGTTCGTCGAAGCGCGCCTTGAGCTCGACGAGCGCCACCGCCTGCTTGCCGCGCTCGGTCGCCGCGACGAGCGCCGGGACGAGCGGCGAGTCGTCGCTCGTGCGGTACACGGTCTGCTTGATCGCCAGGACGTCGGGGTCGGCGACGGCCTGCTCGACGAAGCGCTCGACCGAGGTCGCGAACGAGTCGTAGGGGTGGTGGACGAGGACGTCACCGTGGCGCATCGCGGCGAAGATGTCGCCGCGGGCGCCGTCCTCCCCCTGCAGGCGGGGCTGCGTGACCGCCTGCCACGGGGGATCGCGCAGCTCCGGGAAGCCCGGGACCTTGACGATCTGCCAGAGGTCGTTCGCGTCCAGCAGGCCGGTCTCGACGTAGACCTGCCGGGCCTCGACGCCGAGCGCGAGCGTCAGCTCGTCCCGCAGCCCCTCGGGCATGCCGGCGTCGACCTCGACCCGGACGACCTCGCCGAAGCGGCGACGGCGCAGCTCGGCCTCGACCGCGCGCAGCAGGTCGTCCGCCTCGTCGCTGACCTCGAAGTCCGCGTCGCGGGTGACGCGGAAGAAGCCGTGCTGCACGATCTCCATCCCGGGGAAGAGCGCATCGAGGTTCGCCGCGATGATCTCCTCCAGCGGGACGAACGTCGCCTCGTCGCCCCGGGCGTCGCCGACGGTGACGAACCGCGGCAGCATCTCCTTGGGCACCTTCACGCGGGCGAAGAGCTCGGTCTGCGTCACCGGGTCCCGCACGAGGACGGCGAGGCTGAGCGAGAGGTTGGAGATGTACGGGAACGGCCGCCCGAGCCCGACGGCCAGCGGCGTGAGGACCGGGAAGATCTGGCGGCGGAAGCGCGCCTGCACGTCGGCGCGCTGGGCCTCGTCCAGGTCGCCGATCGAGACGATCCGGATGCCGTGCTCCTCCAGGGCGGGGCGCAGGTGGTCCAGGCACTGCGCCTGGCGCGCGAGCAGCCCGACGACGCGCTCGCGGATCGCGTCGATCGTCTCGGTCGGCCGGCGGCCGTCCACGCCGCGGTCGTTGAGGCCGGCGTCGACCTGGTCGTGCACCCCGGCGACGCGGATCATGAAGTACTCGTCCAGGTTGGACGTGAAGATCGCCGTGAACTTCAGGCGCTCGAGCAGCGGGACGGCGGGGTCCTCGGCGAGCTGGAGGACCCGGTCGTTGAAGTCCAGCCAGCTCAGCTCGCGGTTCGTGTAGAGCGCGGGCGCGGTCTCGAGCTCGGTGAGCCCCTCGAACTCAGGCGGGGCGGTGGGCGTCTTGGAATCGGGCATGCGTCACTCCGAGGGTAGGTCCGTCGGCACCGGGGGCGCGTCTTCATCCGGTGAAGACGGGGCGGGTGGGCGTTCCCCCACGGCGAAGGTCAGGCGCGCGCGGAAGCCCTCGCGCTCGAGGTCGCGCCACAGCTCGAGGAAGCGCGCGAAGAGGATCTCGCGACGCGCCTGCAGGTAGACGGCCATCGTCGTCAGGCCGCGGTGGGCGTCGGCGAACGGCGCGGTGGCGGCCAGCAGCGCCGGGTCCAGGTCGGGGGCGCCGGCCGCGGCGGCGGCGACGTTCGCGACGTCCGCCGCGCGCGCCTCCTCGATGAGCTCGAGGACCGCCGGGAGCGTCATGTCGCAGTCGTGCAGGTCGCCCAGGACGGTCTGCAGGGCCTTCGTCCGCGCGGTGGCCTCCACGACGTACGGCCCGAACAGGTCGTGCGAGATGTCGAGGATGTAGCGCAGGCGCTTGGCCGCGATCCGCATGTCGTGCAGCTCGGTGACGCGGGCGGGGTCCGCCGCGGTCGGCATGAAGGCGCACAGCTCCTCGAGGCGGACGGTGACGATCCGCTGCAGGTTGTCGGCCAGCGGCGCGGCGGGGTCCAGGCTCTTGACCTTGCTCGGCTTCACCCGACCATCCCCTCGGCCGCGGTGGCGATCAGGGCGTCCAGGCGGGCCCGCAGACCGTGCTCCTCGGCACGGCGCAGCGCCTGCGCGAGCACGGCGTTGCCCTCGGCCTGCGCCGCGCGCAGGCGGTCGGCGAAGAGCTCGATCCCGGGGGCGTCCGCGGGCTCCAGGCTCGCCGCGAACGACTGCAGGTCCTCGAGCTGGACGTCCGGGTCCCGGCGGGCGCCCAGGCCGTCGGCGAGCGCCTTGACGTCCTTCAGGACGGTCTTGAGCGCGTCGGGCGGGAAGCAGGGCGCGTAGATCTCCAGGACCGCCCGCAGGCGGCGCGTGGCGACGCGCATGTCGTGGACGCGGTCGATGTCGTCGGTGTCCAGGACCCCGTCGGCGTGGGCGAAGAGCTCGTCCGCGCGGACCCGCACGGTGAGGGCCGCGGCCTGCGCGAAGGGGAGCGAGGCGTGCAGTCCGTCGACGTGTCGCGCTTTGGCCATCGGCGACCGAGTCTCGCAGAAGCCTGCGGCGTTGTCTGCACGCGCCCGGTCAGGCGCAGGCGGCGGGCGGCGCGCCGGAATCCGGGGTCCGGCCGCGCCGCAGGACCCCCTCGCGCAGGCCCCCGCCGGCGACCTGCAGCGGAGCCTGCAGGGCCGTCGACGCGGCGCGCAGGAGGACGAGGCCGGCGGGCAGCAGCGCGACGCGCTGCTCCTCGAGGGCGTGGCGCGCGGCGACGTCGGCGACGGTGCCCTCGCAGAGGACGTCCAGGGCGTGGTCGAGCGCCTGCGGGGAGAGCAGCGCCCCGACGAGACGGACGACGGACGTCGCGCTGCCGCCGACGGCGAGGGCCCGCGCCGGCACGGCCGGCGGCCGCACGCCGGCGAAGGCGTCCTGCGCACGGGCGACGAGCAGCGCCAGGTCGTCCGGGCACGGCGGGTCGCGGCAGGGCGGCAGGCGGCCGGAGCCGATCGGCACCGACACCGACCACGACGGGCCGCCGCGCGGCGTGCCGAGCACGAGCTCGGTCGAGCCGCCCCCGACGTCGACGACGGCCACCGGGGCGTCAGGATCGAGGTCGGCGACCGTCGCGGTCGCGCCCGTGAAGGCGTAGGCCGCCTCCTGCTCGCCGGTCAGGACGCGCAGGTCCACGCCGTGGGCGCGGTGCACCGCCGCGGCGACCGCGACCCCGTTGGGGGCGCTGCGCACGGCCGACGTCGCCACGACGTGCACCGTGTCCGCGCCCAGTTGGCGGGCGTGCTCGAGCTGGCGCCCGACCGCGGCCACGACGGCGGCGATCCGCGCGTCCTCCAGCGGCTCCCCCGGCGCACGCCCGGCGCCGAGGGCCGTGAAGGCCTTCAGGCCGCCGACCTCGGTCAGGCGCCCTGCGTCGAGGTCGGCCACGAGCAGGCGCGTCGTGTTCGATCCGATGTCGATGCAGGCGCTACGCGTCGGCGTCATCGCGAGCAAGACTGCCATCATTGGGGGCTGTGAGCACGGGCCAGCCCGCCATCGAGGTCTCGGACCTGCACAAGTCCTACGCGGGCCACGAGGCGGTCCGCGGCGTCGACTTCACCGTCGCGCGCGGCGAGATCTTCGGCCTGCTCGGTCCCAACGGCGCCGGCAAGACGACGACGGTCGAGATCCTGGAGGGCTACCGCGAGCGGACCTCGGGGTCCGTCCGCGTCCTGGGGATGGACCCCGGCGAGCGCCCGCGGGCGCTGCGCGAGCGCGTCGGCATCGTCCTGCAGTCCAGCGGGATGTACCGCTTCGTCACCGTCCGCGAGGCCGTGGCGCACTGGGCGTCGATGTACCCCACTCCCCGTGACGTGGACGAGGTCGTCGCGGTCGCGGGCCTGGCGGAGAAGCAGGACGCGTACGTGCGCTCGCTCTCGGGCGGTCAGGCCCGGCGGCTGGACTTCGCGCTGGCGCTCATCGGCGACCCCGAGCTCATCTTCCTCGACGAGCCGACGACGGGCTTCGACCCGGCCGCCCGCCGGCAGGCGTGGGACACGGTGCGCTCGCTGCGCGACCTGGGCAAGACCGTCCTGCTGACGACGCACTATCTCGACGAGGCACAGGCGCTGGCCGATCGCGTGGCGATCATCCAGACGGGGCGGATCCTCGCGATCGGGACACCCGGTGAGCTCGGCGTCGGATCGGCCACCCACGTGCGCGTGAGCTGGCGCGACGAGGACGGCGTGATGCAGGAGCGCGAGGTCGACGACCCGACGCGGCTCGTGCACGACCTCACGGGCGCGGCGCTGGCGCGGGGCGCCAGCGTGACGGACCTGACGATCTCCCGTCCGTCGCTGGAGGACGTCTACCTGCAGCTCACCGGCCAGGCGGACGCGGACGCCGCGGCGGCCGCCGCCGCGGACGCCGAGCCCGTCCGGGCCAGGGCCGGCCGTGTCTGACGCGCTGACCCTCACCTGGCGGCAGTACCGCCTGGAGCGCCGGATGTTCTGGCGCAACCCGACGGCGGCGTTCTTCAACTTCTTCCTGCCGCTGCTCTTCCTCGCGCTCTTCGGGGCGATCCTGTCGGGCAACCAGGACGACCTGGACGTCATCGTGCCGGGCATCGCCGGCATGAGCATCATGTCCACGACGTTCAGCGCGCTGGCGATGAACCTCACGTTCCTGCGCGAGCAGGGCGTCCTCAAGCGCATGCGCGGCACGCCGCTGCCGTCGGGCAGCTACCTCGGCGCGATCGCGGCCAACGCGGTCACGAACGCCGCCGTGCAGGTGCTCATCGTCGTCGTCGCCGGCAAGCTCTTCTTCGGCGTCGACTGGCCCAAGGACTGGCTCGAGCTCGCCGTCTACGTCGCGGCGGGCGTCGCCTGCCTCGCGTCGCTCGGGGTCGCCTACTCGCACCTCATCCCGAACTTCGACGCCGCGCCGGCGTTCGTCAACTTCGTCTTCCTGCCGGTGATCTTCATCTCCGGCGTCTTCTACGACGCCGACAACGCGCCGGCGTTCCTGCGGGACATCGCCCGTGCGCTGCCGCTGACGCACATCATCGACGGGCTCTCGGGCGCGATGGTGACCGGCAGCTCGCTGGCCGACAACGCCGGTGGCCTCGCCGTCGTCGGGCTGTGGGCGGCCGCGGGGATCACGTTCGCGATCCGCGGCTTCAGCTGGGACAGCAAGTCCGCCTGAGGGGGACGGGCGGCCCGGGCGCCGCCGCGGCGAGGCGGGGCGGAAGGTGAACGACGGTTCCGCGTCACTCTCCCCCGCCAACCCCACATCGAGCGCGCGCCCGGAAGGTGAACGACGGTTCCGCGTCGCTCTCCCCCGTCAACCCCACATCGAGCGCGGGCCGTCACGGTGAACGGACGTCCCGCGCGACCTGCGGGGGACGGGCACCGCGCCGCCCGTCGGTCAGGCGGCCCAGGGGTCGGCCGGACGCCCCAGGGCGTCGGCCAGCGTGACGGAGCGCGCGTGCGTGTCCGGGTCGTCGACCTCGTCCCACGTGACCGGCGCCGCGACCGGGGCACCCGGACGGGCCCGGACCGACCACGGCACGACCGCCGCGTGGCCGCGGCGCGCGCGATGGGTGTCGACGAAGAGCCGCCCGCGGCGCTGGGACTTGTAGAACGCCCGCGTCAGGCGCTGGGGCGCAGCCTTGACGATCTCGGCGCCGACCGCCTTGGCGAGCGCCCACGTCGCCTCCCAGTCCAGCGTCCCGTCGAGCGGGACGTGGACGTGCAACCCCGTGGAACCGGTGAGCAGCGGATGGTGCGCCAGGCCCCGGCCCTCCAGCACGTCCCGCACGTGCCGCGAGGCCTCGCGGACGACGGCGAACGGCTCGTCCGGCGGCGGGTCCAGGTCGATGACGAGGACGTCGGGATGCTCGAGGTCCGGGATGCGCGAGGTCCAGGCGTGGAACGTCAGCACCCCCTGGTTGGCGAGGTAGGCCACCGCCTCGACGGAGTCCGCCCCGGTGTGGTGGCCCGCCTTGCCGTCCGCCCGGGTGACGTCCAGGCGCGGCACGAACGCGGGGAAGTGGTCGGGGCGCCCCTGCTGGTAGAAGCCGCCGGCCTCGATGTCCTTGCGAAAGCGCTCGAGCACGAGCGGGCGCCCGGCCAGGTGCGGCAGCATCCGCTCGGCCGCTGCGGCGTAGTAGGCGACGACGTCGCCCTTCGTGATCCCGTCCTGCGGAAAGACGACGCGCTCGGGGTGGGTGACGACGAGCTCGTCGGCCACGCGTCAGCCCGCGCCCTGCCCGGCGCCCGGCGGCACCGCGGCGACGTCCTGGTCCTCCTTGCGCGGCGGGTCCTTCTCCAGCAGCTCGGGCACCGTGACGAGGCCGTAGCCGCGGGCGCGCAGGCGCTTGATGATCTGCGGCAGCGCCTTCACCGTCTGCGAGCGGTCGCCGCCCCCGTCGTGCATGAGGACGATCGCCCCGGGCGTCGCGGCCGAGACGACGTTGTGGACGATGCGGTCCACGCCGGGCTGCGCGTAGTCCTGGCTGTCGACCGACCACAGGATGAGGGCCATGCCCCGCTCGGTGATGAGCCGCTCGGTGACCTGGTTGAAGGACCCGTACGGCGGGCGGAAGACGCGCGGGACCTCCTCCCCCTGCGCCTGCATGACCGCGGCCGTGGAGATGATCTCGTCCTCCTGCTGGCGGCGCGTCATCGTCATGAGGTTGTGGTGCGTGTAGGTGTGGTCGCCGATCGCGACGCGGTCCAGCAGGCGCGTGGCCTGCGCCGGCAGCGGGTTCTCCTCGAGGTTCTTGCCGACCTGGAAGAACGTCGCGGGCGTCTTCGTCCGCCGCAGGATCGCGAGGACCTGCTCGGTGTACGGGCCCGGGCCGTCGTCGAACGTCAGGGCCACGAGCCGGCGCTTGCCGCCGCCGTGGCGGATGGGCCCGACGCGCCGGTCGGCGGCGACGACGGCCTTGGCCTCCGCGTCGGCCGGAGCCGGCTCGGGCAGCGTCTTGGGCCCGACGAGGCGCCGCGCCGGGATCGCCTTGGGCTTCTTCGGGACGACCGCGGCGACCGAGGCGTCCTCGCGGCGCTCGGGCAGCGGCACGAGCGCCGAGAAGCCGAGCGCGATCAGCAGGCCGGCGAACGCGGCGATCTGGACGGCGCGCTGGTCCCACGAGCGCAGGACGGAGCGGAGGGCACGGCGGATGGTTGACACGCCACCCAAGCGTACGCCGCGCCCCCGGGCAAGGCTGCAGGAACGGCTGCTAGGGCGTGCCCGGCACGGGCGCCTGGGGGGGCGGGACGGGCGCCGTCGGGTCGGCGTTCGGCGGCGGTGCCCCCGGCCCGTAGGCCGTGACGCTGGCGTTGATCCACGCGCCGTCGGGGAAATAGGTGCCGTCGAAGCGCTGACCGCCCTGGGCGACCGGCGTGATCGTCGAGGCGAGGAACTGCGGCGAGTTGACGATGACCGCCTGTGACCCGCGCCCCGGGGCGCGCGTCTGCCACGGCGTCAGCAGCGCGTCGGTGAACACCTTCGGCGTCCTCAGGCGCGAGTCGACGTCCGCGGCGTCGAGCGACTGATCGCCCTCGACGACCGAGCGCAGCGCCAGGCCGCTGACGTACCCGCGGATGCCGTCCAGCGTCGGCGTCTCCCCGACGAACAGCGTCCGCACCGCGCGGGAGTAGGTGAGCGCGTCGGCGGTCTGGGTGGAGACCTCGCTGGCCCCCTGGAGCACCCCGATGCGCCCGAGCGTACCGGCGCGGGTGACGAAGCGCTCGCTGAGGACGCGCTCGGAGAGCAGGATCGGCGCGGGCGGGAAGTCGTACTTCTCCCGGCCGAGCCGGACGATCGCCTCGGCGTCGAGGCCGCCGGCCCGCGGGCCGTCGAGCAGCAGCGCGGTGAGGCGCCGGCGGTCCAGAAGCGACTTGAGCTGCGCCGTGGAGCGGCGCGCGAGGTCCCCCGGCGCCAGCACGGTGACGGAGACCCCGGCGGCCGCGGCCTGCTCGCGGGCGCCGGCGACGAAGCGGCGGCCGATCTCGTCGTCCCCCGCCAGCACCGCGATCCGGCGCACGCCCGGGGCGCTGATCGGGACCACCCGCAGGCCGACGTACTGCACGAGCCCGTACCCCTGGGCGGCCGGGTCCGCGGCGAGGCGGAAGACGCCCGCGGCCGTGGTCGGCCCGACGGCGGGGTCGCCGACGAGCACGGGGACGTCCCGCTCGGCCGCCGCGGCGACGGCCCCCGCGGCACCGTCGCCGCAGGTGCCGCTGAGCGCCACCGGCCGCCGCCGGTCCAGCGCGGCCGCGGTGAGCCTCGCCGACCGCCCGGGGTCGCCCCGGTCGTCGATCACGACCGCCTGCAGCTTGCGGCCATCGTCCACGCCGCCCTCGACGTTGATGCGGCCGACGGCGAGCTGCAGGCCGATGACGTGCGAGCGGCAGCGCGCCGCCCCCGGCCCGGAGAGGTCGGCGACGACGAGCAGGTCGGCCGGCGTCGAGCCGGGCGTGTGCGGCACACCGACGTTCAGCGACACGGGCGAGGCGCTGCGGTCCGCGTCGACGGCGAAGTAGCCGAACCACTGCCCGTCGGCCGGCAGCTCGACGTCCGAGCGCCACGTCGCTCCGCTGCTGCGCGTCAGCGTCGCGCGGACGTCCCGGCCCGGCGAGCAGGCGCAAGCCAGGCGCACCGACACCCGCGTCGGCGCCTTGGCCCCTACGGCGAGCGACAGCACGACGGTGTTCGCCCCCGCGCGCGCCGGGGTCAGGGTGACCTTGCCGCTGCCGGCGCCGAGCAGCGCCGTGGCGAACGCCGGCCCCGGGAAGAGCGTGCCCTCCTCGGCCGGCAGCGGACGGCCGCGACCCTGCGCCAGGCCCGCGAGCATCGCGGCCAGCGCGAGCACAGCCAGGACACCCGTCGCCTCGAGCTTCAGCGCGCGTAGGCGCGGGCCGGGGCTGTCGGGGCGGCGCGAGCGCCACGCCGCCCACGCACCGGCCGCGGCGACGACGGCCACGACGATGCTTTTGACGATCACGACGCGGCCGTAGTCCGACCAGCGCAGGAGGGACCAGCGGTCGACCTCCCGCGCGGCGGCGACGACGCCGGTGACGATCGCGAGGCCGAGGCCGGCGGCGGCCAGCGGCGCGAAGGCGCGCGCGCCGTCGATGACCCGGACGTGCCCGTCGCGCGTGACCGCGACGAGCGCGAGCAGCCCGCCGAGCCACAGGCCCGCGGCGAGGACGTGGACGGCCTGGGCGACAAGGCCGGGCACCCCGACGCCCGCGATCGCGTGACCCGAGAACGCGTACGTCAGGAGCAGCGTGACCCCGGCCAGCCCGTGGACGCGGTCCCGTCGTGCGTCGCTCAGGCGCGCGCCGCCGAACGCGAGGACGGCGGAGAAGAGGAGGAAGGCGACGGCGCGCACGAGCTCGGCGCGGCCGGTCGCGCCGGAGGTCAGCAGCCCGAGGTCGGCGGACCCGTCGGCGGTGTTGACGATCCTGGCGATGAGCGTCTCGGAGACCGCCAGCGCGACGATCAGCCAGGCCAGTGGCGCCAGCGGGCGCAGGCGCTCGGCGGCCGGCTCGGCCGTGGGCGCGGCGGTGGCGTCGGCTGCGCGCTCGCGGCGGCGCAGGACGGCCAGCAGCGCGGCGGCGCCGAAGAGGAAGGAGGCGCCGGCGATCCCGAGCCAACGCGCGATGGTGCCGACGAAGCCGTCCTGGTCGGTCCGCTCCCCACCGAGCCCGGTGGAACCGGTGCCGCCGAGCTTCTCGGCCCCGGGCGGCGGGACGCCCTTCTTGCCGGCCACGCCGAAGGAGAAGCTCCCCCGGACGAGGTGCCCGTCGTCGCCGAGCGCCGTCCACGCGACGCGGTAGACCGCGGAGCGCAGCGCCCGCTTCGGCTTGACGGAGATGCCCTTCTTGTCGTCGGAGACGACGACCCGTCCCGTGGCGATGGTCTCGCCACGGGGACCGGTCAGCTGCACCCTCGACCCACGCGCCACGACGGGCTCGCTGAGCTGCAGCCTGATCGCGTCCGGCGACTGCGGGGCGACGAGACCCCCGGCCGGCGCGGTCTGCAACAGCAACGGGTGGGCGCCCGCGGCCGCGGGCCCGGCGCACAAGGCGCCGAGCCCGACGGCCGCGACCACGAGGGTG
>CAZRLR010000006.1:0-34787 GCA_964600395.1 uncultured Conexibacter sp. | reverse complement strand
CAGCGAGGCCATCCGCACGCCCGAGGCCGCCCAGGCCGCCTCGCGGGTCGCGACCGATCCCCGCGTCCGCGCGGCGATGGTGGCCCAGCAGCGCGAGCTCATCGCGCAGGGGGCGTGGGTCGCCGAGGGCCGGGACATCGGCACCGTCGTCGCCCCGCACGCCGAGCTGAAGGTCTGGCTCGACGCCGACCCGGCCGAGCGCGCCGAGCGCCGCGGCATCACCGTCGAGGACCTCCTCGAGCGCGACGCGCGCGACGCCGGCCGCGAGCACGCGCCGATGGTCGCCGCGCCCGACGCCGTCCACGTCGACACGACCGGCAAGACGATCGAGCAGGTCGTGGCCGAGATCGCGGGCCTCGCGCGATGAAGGTCGCGATCGTCGGCTACCCGAACGTCGGCAAGTCGTCGCTGGTCAACCGGCTGACGCAGTCACGCGAGGCCGTGGTGCACGAGCGGCCCGGCGTCACGCGCGACCGCAAGGAGCTCGCGTGCGAGTGGAACGGCCGCCGCTTCACGCTCATCGACACCGGCGGCATCGACCTGCAGGACGAGGATCCCATCGCGGGCTCCATCCGCGAGCAGGCGCAGGCGGCGCTCAACGACGCGCGTGTCGCGGTGCTCGTCGTCGACGCCCGCGCGGGGGTCCGCCCGGGCGACGAGGACATGGCCGACATGCTGCGGCGCTGGAAGGGCGGCCCGGTGATCGTCGCCGCCAACAAGGTCGACAGCGTCACCGACATCCCCGCCGCCTCCGAGTTCCACGCGCTCGGCCTCGGGGAGCCGCTGGCCGTCAGCGCCACGCAGGGCCTCGGCGCGGGCGACCTGCTGGACCGCATCGTCGAGGCGCTGCCCGACGAGGAGGAGGCCGAGGAGGACGAGGACGTCGTCCGCTTGGCGATCATCGGCCGCCCGAACGCCGGCAAGTCGACGCTCGTCAACAAGTGGCTGGGTTCCGAGCGGGTGATCGTCTCCGACGTCGCGGGCACCACGCGCGACGCGATCGACCTGCCGCTGGAGGTCGACGGCCGCAAGGTCATCGTCGTCGACACCGCGGGCATGCGCCGTCAGGCGAAGGTGTCCGAGTCGGTCGAGTACTACACGAACCTCCGCTCGCAGCGGGCGGTCGAGCGCGCCGACGTCGCGATCGTCGTCTGCGACGCCGAGGACGGCATCACGTCGCAGGACATGCGCATCGCCGAGCTGGCGATGAAGGAGGGCTGCGCCACCGCGCTCGTCCTGAACAAGTGGGACGAGCACGCGATGAGCGAGGACGACCTCAAGCACGAGCGCGCCCACGCCTACCGCAAGCTGCGCCTGCGCCCGAAGGTCCTCACGGTCTCCGCGAAGACCGGGCGCAATGTCGACCGCGTGCTCGCCGAGGCGTTGGCGCTGGCCGACCGCGCCCGCAACCGCATCCCGACGCCCGAGCTCAACCGCTTCCTCACCGAGTGCACGCAGGCGCGCCAGCCCCCGGCCAAGCAGGGGCACCGCCTGAAGCTCATCTACATGGCCCAGGTCGGGACGGCGCCGCCGCGCTTCGCGATCCAGGTCAACTCGCGCAACCGCGTGACGCGCGACTACGCGTACTTCATCGAGAACCGCCTGCGGGCCCGCTACGCGATGGACGGCGTCCCGCTCATCATCGACTTCAATGAGCGCACGCAGCGTCGTTCTGAGCGCGACTAGCGCGCTGCTGCTCGCCGGTTGCGGTGGCGGCGCGGACGGGCCCGCCCCGCCGCCGGCCGACGCCACGAAGCTCGTCCCGCGCGACGCGTTGGTCTACGTCCACCTGTCGACCGACACCACGCGCGGGGCCACGCGCGGCGCGTTGGCGCAGGCGCGCCGCTTCTCCGGGTTCGCGGGCCTGCGCGACAGCATCGTGCGCCGGCTGCAGGCGCCCGGCTGCAAGGTGCCCTTCGACAGGGGCCGCGAGGCGGCGATCGCCCTGCTGGACTCCCGCTCGGGCGTCGCCGGCTCACTGGTCATCGTCGACGGCGGCGACGACGCCGACGAGCCCGACCGGACCTGCGGCGCCGTGAAGGTCGCGCGCATCGGCCGCTTCACCGTCATCGGGCAGGACGCCTCGATCGCCGCCGCCCGCGCCCTGGCCCGCGGGAAGGGCCGCTCCCTCGCCGACGACGCCGACTACCGCGCCGCGACGGGCCGGCTGCCCGCCGACCGCGCCGTCGACGCGTGGGTCACACGCGACGGCGTGCGGCGCCTGCTCGCCCCGCAGAGCGGGCTGCTGGGCGTCGTCGGCACGCTGCTCGACCAGCCGCGCCTGAAGGCCAGCGCGCTGTCGCTCGGGGGCGACGGGCGCCGGACGGCGCGCCTGGTCATCGCCTCCCAGCTCACCGGCGGCCGGATCCGCACCTTCACGCCCGAGCTCCAGGCGGCCGTCCCGGCGCAGGCCTTCGCGTACCTGGGGACGCGCGGGCTGGAGGGCGTCACCGCCCGGCTGCTGACCCAGGTGCCCGGCGGGGTGGACACCCGCGCGCTGGCGCGGATCTTCCCGGGCGAGGTGGCCGTCGCGCTGACCTACGCGGTGCCCGCCCCGGTGCTCACGATCATCGCGAAACCGACCGACACCGCGACCGCGCGCCGCGCCCTGGGGCGCATCGGGCTGCGGACGGCGGTCGTCGACGGCAAGCTCGTCGCATCCACCCGTGCGTCGGGGATTGCCGCGATGCGCGACGCCCGCCGCCACCTGCCCGACACCGCGGCCTGGAAGGCGGTGCAGGCAAAGGCCTCAAAACCGGTCACCTCGCTAGTCTTCCTCGACTTCAACCAGCTCCTGCGCCTGGCGGAGCGCACGGGCATCGATCAGAACCCGAGCTACCGGGCGGTCCAGCGTGACCTCCGGCGGATCGCGGTCGTCGGTGCCCGGTCGACCGGCGCAGGAGACGAAACCACTGTGGAGATCCTCCTCTCGATTCCATGAGCCAGTACGCCGACAACGAGTACCTCTTCACCTCCGAGTCCGTGACCGAGGGTCACCCGGACAAGGTCTCCGACCAGATCTCCGACGGCGTCCTGGACGCCGTCCTCAAGGACGACCCGTACGCGCGCGTCGCCTGCGAGACGCTCGTCAACACGGGCCTGGTCGTCGTGTCGGGCGAGATCTCCACCGAGACCTACGTCGACATCCAGGAGATCGCGCGTGGCGTGATCCAGCGCATCGGCTACGTCGATGCCGACCTCGGCTTCTCGGCCGACTCCTGCGCCGTCCTCAACGCCATCGACAAGCAGTCCCCGGACATCGCCCAGGGCGTCGACGAGGCCGACGAGGCCCGCTCGGAGGGCTCCAGCGACGAGCTGGACCTCGCGGGCGCGGGCGACCAGGGCATGATGTTCGGCTACGCGACGAACGAGACGCCGAACCTCATGCCGGCGCCGATCACGTTCGCCCACCAGCTCGCCGAGCGCCTCGCGGCGGTCCGCAAGAGCGGGGAGCTCGCGTACCTGCGCCCCGACGGCAAGACCCAGGTCTCCGTCCGCTACGTCGACGGCCGCCCGGTCGCCGTCGAGAAGGTCCTGATCTCCACGCAGCACGCCGAGCGCGCGACGCGCAAGGAGATCACCGAGGACCTCTGGGAGCACGTCGTCCTGCCGGTCCTGCCGGCCGACATGTTCGACGCCGACGAGCTGCGCAAGCAGTTCCTCGTCAACCCGACCGGCCGCTTCGTCATCGGCGGCCCCGTGGGCGACTGCGGCCTGACCGGCCGGAAGATCATCGTCGACACCTACGGCGGCTTCGCCCGTCACGGCGGCGGCGCGTTCTCGGGCAAGGACCCGAGCAAGGTCGACCGCTCGGCCGCCTACGCGGCCCGCTGGGTCGCCAAGAACGTCGTGGCCGCCGGCCTGGCCGACCGCGCCGAGGTGCAGGTGGCCTACGCCATCGGCGTGGCGCACCCGGTCTCGGTCATGGTCGAGACGTTCGGCACGGAGAAGGTCGGCCGTGGCACGATCGCCAAGCTCGTCGACGAGCACTTCGACCTGCGCCCCGGCGCGTTCCGCGAGGAGCTCCAGCTCCACCGTCCGATCTACTCGAAGACCGCCGCCTACGGCCACTTCGGTCGCGAGGACCCGGACTTCACCTGGGAGCAGACGAACAAGGCCGACGCGCTGCGCTCGGCCGCCGGCCTCTAGGCCATCAGACCCCGTCGGCCGTGGTGGACGCGCGCTGCGCGCGATCCACCGCGGCCACGACGGTCTCGGGGCTCGCGACCCCGTCGAAGACGAAGTCCGAGTCGTCGGTGCCCGCCGTGTCGAAGTCCACGGTGCCGACCCGCAGGACCCGCTCGAGGAACGACTGGTTGGTGTTGACGTTCTGCACGCGCTGCAGCTGCGTCTGCTGCACCCGCTTGGCCAGCAGGCCGCGGCGGATGTGCAGCCGTTCGCTGGTGATGATGAACACGGTGCCGATCCGCTAGATCAGGCCGACGAGCACGGCGAGGGCCTCGATCGCCACGAAGGCGCCGACGCCCGCGGTGCTCGACACCGCGAACCAGAGGATCGCGCCGACCGCGAGCGCGATGCCCAACCCCTTGAGGTAGAAGTCGAGGATCGCGCGCCAGCTCGGGTGGCCCTCGTAGATGATCGTCTCGCCCGGATGAAGCTCCATCGTGGCCGAAGCCTATCCTCGCGCTCGTGTCTGTTGTGCGCGTGGAGCCGCTGACGACGGCCCGCGCGCTCCGGGGACCGTTCGACTACCGCCAGCCCGACCCGCCCGTCGGGGTCGGCGCGCGACTGGTGGTGCCGTTCGGGCGTCAGCGGCTCACGGCGGTCGTGACGGGGCTTGCCGACGACTCCGAGTACGACCTCGCGGCCCCGCTGCAGGTGCTCGATCCGCCCCTGCCGCCCGAGCTCGTCGACCTCGCGCTCTGGCTGGCCCGCGAGTACGTCTCGACCCCCGCGCGGGCGCTGTCGCTGCTGTTGCCGCCCGCCGGCGCCAAGCCGAAGACCGCGCTGTACGCCACCGCGCTCGTGGAGCCCACCACGGAGCTGCTGGCCTCGCTGCCGCGCTTCTGCGGGCCGGACACCGCCCGCCTGCGCCGCCTCGAGAAGAAGGGGCAGGTCGCGATCGAGCGCCGCGTGGTGCGCCGGGCACCGGTCCACGTCGAGGTCGGGGCCTTGTCCGCGCCGCCGCCGCTGACCGCCGATCAGGAGGCGGCCCTCGCCGAGATCGCCGCCGCGGCGCCCGGCGACCGGCTGCTGCTCCACGGCGTCACGGGCTCCGGGAAGACCGAGGTCTACCTGCGCGCCGCCGAGCGCGTGCTCGCCGCCGGGGGCGGGGTGATCGTCCTCGTCCCGGAGATCGGGCTGACGCCGCAGATCGTGGCGCGCTTCGTGGCGCGCTTCGGGGACACCGTGGCCGTCCTGCACTCCCGCCTGGGCGCCGGCGAGCGCCACGACGAGTGGCTGCGCCTGCGCCGGGGCGAGGCCCGCGTCTGTGTCGGACCGCGCAGCGCGGTCTTCGCGCCGATGGAGGACGTCGGCCTGGTCATCGTCGACGAGGAGCACGACAGCTCCTACAAGCACGAGGGCGACCCGCGCTACGACGCGCGCGGCGTCGCGCAGGAGCGCGCCCGTGCCGCCGGGGCCGTGCTCGTCGTCGGCAGCGCGACGCCGCGGCCGGAGTCGATCCAGGCCATCCCGCGCCTGCGCCTGCCCGAGCGCGTGGACGGCCAAGGCATGCCGCCGGTCCGGGTCGTCGACATGCGCACGGCGTCCCACGCGCTGCACCCCGACACGCACGCGGCGCTGATGGACGCGCGCAAGGCGATCGTCCTGCTCAACCGGCGCGGCTGGTCGAACTTCCTCAACTGCGGCACGTGCGGGCACGCGTGGGGGTGCCCGCAGTGCGACGTGACGCTCGTCCTGCACCGCGACCAGCGCGTCCTGGCCTGCCACCACTGCGGCCACCGCGAGCAGATCCCGCGCCGCTGCCCGCAGTGCGCCGGCGTCTCGATCGCCCGCCACGGCACCGGGACCGAGCGCCTGGCCGACGACCTCGCCGCGACGGGCGCGACCGTCTTCCGCCTGGACGCCGACGTGGCCACCGGCGCCCGCGTCCTGGCCGCCGTCGGCGCGGCCGAGCGCGGCATCCTCGTCGGGACGCAGATGGTCGCCAAGGGCCACGACTTCCCGGACGTGGACCTCGGCGTCGTCGTGGACGCGGACTCGACGCTGCGCTTCCCGGACTTCCGGGCGGAGGAGCGGACGTTCGCGCTCGTCACGCAGCTCGCGGGCCGCGCGGGCCGGGGCAAGGCCGGCGGCAAAGTCCTCGTGCAGACGATGGTCCCTGACGCGGAGGCGATCCGCTTCGCCGCCCGGCACGACAGCGACGCCTTCCTGCGCGCCGAGCTTGGGCGCCGCAAGGCGCTGCGCTACCCGCCGTTCGCGACGCTCGTGCGCATCGTCTGCGGCTCCGAGACGGCGGGCGCGGCGCTGACCACCGCGCTGGCGATCGCCACCGCCCTGCGCGAGCAGGACACGGACGTGCTGGGGGCGCAGGTCCTGGGCCCGGCCGTCCTCTTCCGCCTGCGTGGGCGCGAGCGCGCGCAGGTCGTCGTCAAGAGCACCGAGCGCGCCGCGGCGATCCGGGCGATCCGCGGCGTCGTGGAGGGGATCGCCGCCGACCGGACGCACAGGGGCGTCGCCCTCAGCGTCGACGTGGACCCGCAGTAGCCCGGGCGGCGGCCTCAGGGCCGAACGTCCGTTTCCGCCCGCGGGAGGGGGAGGAAACGGACGTTCGGCGACAGTCCGCGCACACGTCGGGGCCGAGCGTCCACTTCCTGGCGCACGTGGCGCGGGAAACGGACGCTCGGCCCGCGGGTGCCACCGGCCACGTTCGCGGCGGCGGCCCTCGGTACCCTGGAAGACGCCATGGCCGACCAGGACCTCCAGGAGCTCGACCCCGCCGACATCGAGGTCGAGAGCCCGCCGCCGCTCGATCCGGAGGTCGTCGCGCGCCGCCGCGAGGCGCTCAAGCAGGTGCGCAAGTGGGGCGACCCGGTCCTGCGCACGAAGGCCCTGCCGGTCGACCGCTTCGACGACGCGCTGCGCACGCAGACCGCGACGATGGGCGCGCTGATGGACGACGCGCTCGGCGTCGGCCTGGCCGCCACCCAGGTCGGGCTGCTGCAGCGCCTGTTCGTCTACCGCGTCGTGCAGGGCGCGCCGCTGAACGTCCTCGTCAACCCGGTCATCGAGTGGTCCTCCAAGGAGGAGGAGTGGCTCGAGGAGGGCTGCCTGTCGCTGCCCGCCGTCCACGTCGACGTCGAGCGGCCCGTCCACGTGCGGGTGACCGCCAAAGACGAGTGGGGGGAGGACATCGAGATCGAGGCCAGCGGCCTGGAGGCCCGGGTCATCCAGCACGAGCTCGACCACCTGGACGGCGTCCTGATCCTGGACCGCACCCCGCGCGGCCAGCGCAAGGAGGGCATGCGCGCCCTGCGCGAGGCCCTCGCCCGCGACGAACACCCATGAGGACCGTCTACCTCGGGACGTCCCCCTTCGCGGCGGCCGTCCTCGAGCACCTCGCGCGCGGCCCGCACCGCCCGCAGCTCGTCGTCACCCGCCCGGACCGCCCGGCCGGCCGCGGGCGCCGGCTCACCTCCCCGGCCGTCGCGCAGACCGCCCGCGAGCTCGGCCTCGAGCTCGCCCAACCCGAGGACGTCAACGGCCCCGACGCCTGGCGCGAGATCCTCGACGCCGCCCCCGACGTCCTGATCGTGTGCGCCTTCGGCGCCCTCATCCGCCAGGAGCTCCTGGACGCGCACGAGATCCTCAACGTCCACCCGTCGCTGCTGCCGCGCTGGCGCGGCGCGGCCCCGATCGAACGGGCGATCATGGCCCAGGACGCGCAGACCGGCGTCTGCATCATGCGCCTGACCGCCGGCCTGGACAGCGGCCCGGTCGGCCTCGTCGCCACCGAGCCGATCCGCGCCGACGACACCTTCGCGACGCTCAGCGCGCGCCTGCAGGACGTCGGCGGCGTGCTGCTGACCCGGGCGCTGGACGACCCGCCGCCGTACGTCGAGCAGGACGAGGCCGCCGGCGTGACCTACGCCGAGAAGATCACCCCAGCCGACCGGACGCTGGACCCCGCCGCGGGTGCGCCCGCGATGGACGCGACCGTCCGCGCGCTGCACCCGCACATCGGGGCCCGGATCGACGTCGGCGACGGCACCTTCCTCGGCGTGCTGCGCACCGCCGTCCTCCCGGCCGGGACCGGCGGCCCGGCGGGTGTCCTGCACGCCGCCGACGGCCGCCTGACCTATGGCGACCTGCTGCTGCTGGAGGTCCAGCCACCCGGCGGCCGGCCGATGGACGCCGCCGCCTACGTCCGCGGCCATCTGACCCAAGGCAAGGGCTGAGCGGTGGCCTCGTCCGTCAGCCCCGCGCGGCGCGCCGCGCACACCGTCGCCCTGCGCGTCCTGGCCGAGGACGCCTACGCCGACCGCGCGCTGCAGACCGCCGCGCAGGACCTCGAGCCGCGCGAGCGCGCCCTGGCCAAGCAGCTCGCCTTCGGCGTCGTCCAGCGCCGCCTGACGCTCGACTGGGTCATCACCCGCGTCGCGCCCGGCAAGCAGCTCGAGTTCGGCGTGCGCACCGCGCTGCACATCGGCCTCTACGAGCTGCTGTTCCTCAACACCGCCGACCACGCCGCGATCGCCCAGGCCGTCGAGCTGGCCAAGCCGAGCCCCGGCCACAAGATGGTCAACGCCGTCCTGCGCCGCGTGCAGCGCGAGGGCATCGAGCTGCCCGAGGACGCCACGCCCGCGGGCGCTGCCGTGCGCCACTCGCACCCCGAGTGGCTCGTGAAGCTCTGGTGGAAGCAGCTCGGCGCGGACGCCACGCGGGCGCTGCTGGCGGCCGACAACGAGCCGGCCGAGCTCGCGCTGCGCGTCAACCCGCTGGCCGCCTTCGACGAGGCCGACCTGCCGCCCGGGCGCCGGGAGGGGGACGCGCTCGTCGTCGAGGGCCCGTTCGACGTCGCCGGGTCCCCGCTCTTCCGCGCCGGCGTCATCACGCCGCAGTCCCGCGCCGCCCAGCGCGTCAGCACCTTCCTGGACCCGCAGCCCGGCGAGCGGGTCCTGGACCTCTGCGCCGCCCCCGGCGGCAAGACGACCCACCTGGCTGCCCTCATGCAGGGCGAGGGGGAGGTCGTCGCCGTCGAGCGCCACGCCGGGCGCGCCCGCGCCCTGGAGGCCGCCTGCCGCCGCATGCACGCGACGAACGTCACCGTCGTCAACGCGGACGCCAAGCGCTTCGTCGCCGACGCGCCGTTCGACCGCGTCCTCGTGGACCCGCCGTGCTCGGGCCTCGGGACGCTGCGCACCCACCCGGACCTGCGCTGGAAGATGCAGCCGGAGAACATCGCGGGGCTGACGAAGGTCCAGGACGAGATCCTCGCCGCGGGGCGGGCGGCGCTGAGGGACGGCGGGACGCTCGTCTACGCGACCTGCACGATCAACGACGCCGAGGACCGCCTGCCGGCGGCGGATGCCGACCGCTTCCGCACCCTGCCGCACGTCGACGGCACCGACGGGTTCTCGGTGGCCCGCGTCAGGGGCTAGCGATGCGGTCCAGATCCGACCACGACGGTGCCTAGACTCAGGACCGTGGACGACACCCCCGTCACCCTCGGGCCCTCGTGCCCGTCGTGCAAGGAGCCGTGGCTGCGCCCCTCCTCGCTGCCGGGCCGCTACCGCTGCGTCTACTGCCTGCACCGCTTCGAGCTGCGCTCGGTCTGCCCCGATTGCGGGGAACATGGGACGATCGTCCGGATGTCGTCGACCGCGATGGTGAGCTGCAACCACTGCGGGGCGTCGATGCTCATGGAAGTCTGACCGTCCCGCCACCGCGTCCGAGGTCCCCTTGCCCGCTCCCATCGTCGCCCCGTCGATCCTCTCGGCCGACTTCGCCCGCCTCGGGGCCCAGGTCGACGAGGTCATCGCCGCCGGCGCGACCGTCATCCACGTCGACGTCATGGACGGGCATTTCGTCCCGCCGATCACGATCGGCCCGATCATCGTCTCGGCGCTGCGCGCACACGTCGGCGACGCGATCGACCTCGACGTGCACCTCATGATCGAGCGGCCCGAGCGGCAGGTCGCGGAGTTCGCCAAGGCGGGCGCCACCGGCATCACGATCCACGCCGAGGCCACGCCGCACGTCCTCTACGCGCTGGACGCCATCCGCGAGGGCGGCTGCCGCGCCGGGCTCTCGGTCTGCCCCGCCACACCGGTCACGGTCTTCGAGGAGGTCGCCGTCGACCTGGCGCTCTGCATGACCGTCAACCCGGGCTGGGGCGGGCAGCCGGTCATCGGTTCCTCGCCGGACAAGCTGCGCCGCCTGGCGCCGCTGCTGGGCGGCGCGACGCTCATGGTCGACGGCGGGGTCACCGTCGACACCGCGCCGCTCTGCGTCCAGGCCGGGGCGAGCTGGCTCGTGGCCGGGTCGGCGGTCTTCGGGTCCGACGACCCGGGCGCGGCCTACCGCGCGATCTGCGCCGCGGCCGCCGACGCCGGGTGACCGATCCGGCCCTGCTGGAGCCGGACGACCCGGTCGTGCAGGCCGCGGCCGACCACATCCGCGCCGGTGACGTCGCCGCCCTCACCGCGCTGCTGGCGGCCCACCCGGACCTGGCGGCCGCGCGGGTCCGCGACGTGCGCGGCCCGTCGCCGACGGCCGCACGGTCGCTGCTGCACCTCGCCACCGACTGGCCCGCCAAGCTCCCCCGCGTTGCGCAGACCATCGCCGTCCTCGTCGCCGCGGGCGCGGACCCGGACGCCCGCTTCGACGGCCCGGACTCCGAGACCCCGCTGCACTGGGCCGCCAGCAGCGACGACACCGACGCGATTGACGCGCTGCTCGCCGCCGGCGCCGACCTGGAGGCCCGCGGGGCGGCCATCGCGGGCGGCACGGCGATGGCAGACGCGACGGCCTTCGGCCAGTGGGAGGCCGCCCGGCGCCTGCTCGAGCACGGCGCCGCCACCACCCTCTTCGAGGCTGCCGCGCTCGGGCTCGCCGACCGGGTCCGCGCCGAGCTGGAGGCCGGCGTCGAGGATCCGGCGTGGATCACGCACGCCTTGTGGGGCGCCTGCCACGGCGGCCGGCGCGCGACGGCCGAGCTGCTCCTGGACGCCGGGGCCGACCCGGACTGGCGGGGCTGGGACGACCTCACGCCGCTGGACGCCGCGCAGCGCGCCGGTGCGACCGCGCTCGTCGCCTGGCTGCGCGACCGCCGCGCCCGGCGGGCCTGATCCGCCCATCTGCGCCGCGGTGGCGCAGGACGGCGACACACCTCGGACACCCAGGCGTCGGCCGGTCCTGTCACCCTGCCGTTCATGATCGTCTCCGCGACCGACGTCAAGCGCAGCTTCGGAACCGGCGAGGCGGCCGTCCAGGCCCTGCGGGGGATCACCGTCGGCTTCCCGAAGGGCCAGTTCACCGCGATCATGGGCCCGTCGGGGTCGGGCAAGTCGACGCTCATGCACATCCTCGCCGGGCTCGACGTCCCGACGGAGGGCTCCGTCGTGGTCGACGGCACCGAGATCGTCGGCCTCGACGACAAGGAGCTCACGCAGCTGCGGCGCGACAAGCTCGGCTTCATCTTCCAGTCGTTCAACCTCCTGCCGGTCCTCACCGCCGAGGAGAACATCCTCCTGCCGTTGTCCATCGCCGGGGTCCAGCCGGACCCCGCCTGGGTCGACCAGCTCGTGGAAACGGTCGGGCTGCGCGACCGGATGACGCACCGCCCCGCCGAGCTGTCCGGCGGCCAGCAGCAGCGCGTCGCCGTCGCCCGCGCCCTCGCGTCGCGACCGGCCGTCGTCTTCGCCGACGAGCCGACCGGCAACCTGGACTCCAAGACGTCCGCCGACATCCTGCGCCTGCTGCGCCAGAGCGTCGACGAGTACGGCCAGACGATCGTCATGGTCACGCACGACCCGGAGTCCGCGGCGATCGCCGACCGCCTGCTCGTCCTCCGCGACGGGCTGCTGGCCGAGGACTCCGACGGCCTGGCGGCGCCGCGACCGGCGGCCGCCGCGGGGCAGGGGTAGCGCGTGCGCCGCGTCGCCCTGCGCGGGCTGCTGGCCCGCAAGACCCGCCTGGCCCTCACCGCGATGGCCGTCGCCGCCGGCGTGATGCTCATCGCCGGGACGTACGTCTTCACGGACACGATCAACAACTCCTTCGACAAGATCTTCTCGGCGTCGCTGACGAAGATCGACGTCGTCATCACCCCGAGCACGGACCTCAGCGGGGAGGACGGGACGACCGTCCCGCTCGACGCCGAGGTCCTCGCGCGCGCCAAGGCGGTCCCCGGGGTCCAGACCGCGGAGGGCTCCGTCTCCGACCAGAACGGCACGATCCTCGGCAAGGACGACAAGCCGGTCTCCCAGGGCGCGCCGATGTTCATCGCGTCCCTGAACGGCGACGCGTTCGAGTCGCTGAAGGTCGCCGACGGCCGCTTCCCCGCCACGGCCGACGAGGTGGCCCTCGACAAGGGGACGGTCGACAAGGAGGGGTTCGACCTCGGCGACAAGATCTCCGTCCAGGGCGTGGCGCCGCGCAAGCGCTACACGCTCGTCGGGACGACGACGATCGGCGGCGTCTCGTCGCTCGGCGGCGCGGCCTTCGCGACGCTCACGCTGCCCGAGGCGCAGCGCGTGACCGGCAAGCAGGGCAAGTTCGACGCGATCGACGTCGCGGCGAAGGACGGCGTGGACCCCAAGGCGCTCAGCGCGGACATCCGACGGATCTCGGGCCCGGGGACCGTCGTGCGCACGGGCAAGCAGGAGGCCAAGAGCCAGTCCGACGACATCCGCGACAACCTCTCGTTCCTCAGCACCGCGCTGCTGGCCTTCGGCGGGATCTCGCTCTTCGTCGGCGCGTTCATCATCTTCAACACGTTCTCGATCACCGTCGCGCAGCGGGCGCGGGAGTTCGCGCTGCTGCGGACGCTCGGCGCCAGCCGCCGCCAGGTGCTGCGGTCCGTGATGGGGGAGGGGCTGACGCTCGGCCTGATCGGGTCGGTCGCGGGCCTGGGGCTCGGCATCCTCGTCGCCTCCGGGCTGCGGGCGTTGTTCAAGAGCCTGGGCGTGGACCTGCCCTCCAGCGGGACGGTCATCCTCTCGCGCACGATCGTCGTGTCGATCGTCGTCGGCGTCCTCGTGACCTTCGTCTCCAGCCTCTTCCCGGCGATCCGCGCGACGCGGGTCCCGCCGGTCGCGGCGCTGCGTGAAGGCATCGCGATGCCCGAGACCCGGTCCTCGCGCCTGGCCTTCCCGCTCGCCGTCCTGCTCACGGGCGCGGGCGTCGCGCTGCTCGTCGTCGGCCTCGTCGTCGCCGCCGGCGCGACCTCGGCGCTGAGCTTCACCGGCGGCGGGGCGGCGCTGACCTTCCTCGGCGTCGCCCTGCTCAGCCCGCGCCTCGTGCCGCCGATCGCGTCGTTCGTCGGCGCCCCGCTGGAGCGCGTCTTCGGCCTCACCGGCCGCCTGGCGCGGGAGAACTCGGTGCGCCAGCCCGGGCGGACGGCGACGACGGCGGCCGCGCTCATGGTCGGCGTCGCCCTCGTCTGCTTTGCGGCGATCTTCGCGGCGGGGGCGAACAAGACCATCGCCGACGCCGTCGACAGCGGCCTGCGCGGGCAGATCCTCCTGCAGAACCAGGCCGGCTTCGGGGCCTTCACGCCGCAGGCCGGGGAGACCGTCGCCAAGCTCGACGGGGTCAAGGCCGTCAGCCCGGTCCGCGGCGCGACGACGCGCGTGGAGGGCGTGTCGGGCAAGCAGGGCCTGACGGGCGTGGACCCCGCGACCCTCCTGCAGACCTACCGCATCGACGTCGAGCAGGGCGGGGACGCGGCGATCACGTCGCTCGCCGCCGGCGAGATCCTCGTGGAGAAGGGCTTCGCCGAGGACCACGACCTCAAGCTCGGGAAGACGCTCGTCCTGCAGACGCCCCGCGGTGGGCCGCTGCGGCTGAAGATCACCGGCATCTACAAGGACAAGGGCAAGCTGACGGGCTCGCTCATCGTCCCCAACCGCGTGCTCGCCGACCGCTTCGGCACCGACAAGGACCAGCTCACGCTCGTCGCGCTGGACGGCGGCACCGAGGACCCGGCGCTGAAGGCCCGCATCGACGCGCTGCTCGAGCGCGACTTCCCGCAGGTCGAGGCGCGGACGGCGGCCGAGTTCAAGCAGGACCAGCGCGACCAGATCAACCAGCTGCTCGGGCTCATCTACGCCCTCCTCGCCTTGACGGTCATCGTCGCCCTCTTCGGCATCGTCAACACGCTCGTGCTCTCGATCACCGAGCGCACCCGTGAGCTCGGCATGCTCCGGGCGATCGGCACGTCGCGGCGGCAGATCAAGTCGATGATCCGCCTGGAGGCGCTCATCACCGCGATGATCGGCGGCGTCCTCGGACTCGTCCTCGGGGTGGGGCTGTCGGTCGTCGTGACACGGGCGATCGACGACTTCAGCATCGCCTTCCCCGTCGGGACGCTCATCGCGGTCCTCATCGCGTCCGGGCTCGCCGGGGTGCTCGCGGCGATCCTGCCGGCGCGGCGGGCGGCGCGGCTCGACGTGCTGCAGGCGCTCGCGCACGAGTGACGGCGGCCGGCCCGGACCCGTGACCGCCGCCGTGCGGGCACGGGGCGGCGCCCGGGGCCCGGGTAGACTCGGGCGATCGAGATCGTCCCGGAGACACGAGCGACGCCGGAGCGGACCGCGCGGCAGCTGGCCCGGGCCGTCGGCGACGGCCGCCAGGTGGCCGCGGCCCTCCGGCATCTGCACACCAAGGGCGACGAGCCGGACGCCGACCTCGTCGCCCGGGAGCTCGCGTTCTTCCTCGTGGGGCGCTGCGAGGCGCGTCACGCCGGCTGGAAGGTCCTGCGGCAGGTCGTCCTGGACGCCGGCGCCGAGGCGCCGTGGGAGAAGTGCGCGCGCCGCGCCGTCCCCGCGGTCGCCGACGAGCTCATGCTCCTGTCGCGGACGGCCGGGCGCACGCCGCTGGCGGGGGCCCAGCACATCGCCGCGCGCGAGCGTGCGGCGGCGATCGCGCCGTACGTCACGCCCGGCCCGGTCCTGAAGGACCTCGGCCTGCCGCCACTGGACCCGTCCCCGGAGGCGTGGCGCGACGCGCTGGTCGCCGCGGTCGGCGCCCGCTCCCGCGAGCAGGTGGGCCGTGAGATCGCCGGCGTGCTGACCCCGGCCGTCGAGACCGACGCCGACGCCGACGCCGACGCCGGCCTGCGCGCCGCCGCGGACGACGACGCCGGCGCCGTCAACTGAGCGCACCCCGTGTCCTTCGACCCCGCTGCCCGCCTGCACGTCCCGACCGTCCACGACGGGCTCGACGACCGCGTGGCGGTCGAGGAGCCGCTGGAGATCCGCGTCGACGGCGAGGCCATCGCGGTGACGATGCGCACGCCCGGCCACGACGAGGAGCTCGCCGTCGGCTTCCTGCACGGCGAGGGTCTGGTCCGCGCCGGTGGCGTCCGCGGCGCCGGCCCGACCGCCGACCTGCAGAACAACATCGTCGAGGTGGACGCCGACCTGGCCGCCCGCCCGTCGGCGCGCCGCTTCTACACGACGTCCTCGTGCGGGGTCTGCGGCAAGGGGGCGCTCGAGGACGTCGCCGTCCACGCGCCGCCGGTGCCCCACGGGCCGGCCGTCGGCCGCGCGCTGCTCGCGTCGCTGCCCGACCGCCTCGCCGGGGCCCAGCCGGCCTTCGACCGCACCGGCGGCGTCCACGCCACCGGGCTCTTCGACGCGGACGGCGCCCTGCTGCTCGCCCGCGAGGACGTCGGGCGCCACAACGCGATGGACAAGGTCATCGGGGCGCGGGCGCTGGCGGGCGAGCTGCCGCTGCACGGGCTGGTGCTCTGCGTGTCCGGGCGCGTCTCCTTCGAGCTCGTCCAGAAGGCGGCCCTGGCGGGCGCGCCGATCCTCGTCGCCGTCGGCGCGCCGACGTCGCTGGCGATCTCGCTCGCGCGCGACCGGAACATCACGCTCTGCGGCTTCGCGCGCCGCGGCACGGTGAACGTCTACACGGGCGCCGAGCGCGTCGTCGACTAGGGCGTCGTCAGGCCCGCGACGAGCGGCTCGATCGTCCGCTTGATCATGAGGCGGAAGATCGGTCCCGTCCCGGGGATCTTCGGCTCGAACGACGAGCGCCAGTGCAGCTCGGTGCCCTCGCCGGCGGGCACGAGATCCACCTGGGCGCGGTAGTCGCGGATCGGCAGGCCGGAGAGCAGTGTGTAGGCGAAGCGCCGGTCCTGCACCCGCTCCACGATGAGCTCACGGCTCGTGAAGGGGCCGGTGCGGAACACGCGGATCGCGCCGACGCCCTCGGGCTCGTCGTCGCCGGGCCGCTCGAGCTCGAAGCTCCCCAGCGGCGAGCGCTCGGGCCACTGCTTGCCGTCGACGATCCGGGCGAAGACGGCCTCGGGGGACATCGTCGTCGTCGCGTCGACCTTGATGAGGACGTGGGCCATGCGCGGAACGGTAGTCAGGTGGGCCGGACGGCGGCGGCCTGCGCGGCGGCCACGGCGTCGCGGACCGGACACGTCGCCAGGTGATCGTTCACGAGGCCGCAGGCCTGCATCCCCGCGTAGAGGGTCGTCGGCCCGAGAAAGCGGAAGCCCTCGCGCTTGAGCGCCTTGGCCAGCGCCGCGGACTCCGGCACGTGGGCGGGCATGTCCTGGAGCGCGGCGGGGGCCGGGTGGCCCAGGGGACGCTCGGGCCGGTGGTCCCAGACGAGCTGCGCGAGGTCGCGCGGCCCGTCGCGCAGGGCGAGCGTCGCGCGCGCGTTGGCGATCGTCGCCTCGATCTTCGCCCGGTTGCGGACGATGCCCGCGTCCTGCAGCAGCCGGGCCACGTCGGCCTCGTCGAAGGTCGCCACGACCTCCGGGTCGAAGCCCGCGAACGCCGCGCGGAAGCCCGGGCGCTTGCGCAGGATGACGAGCCACGACAGCCCCGACTGGAAGGACTCCAGGCACAGGCGCTCGTAGAGGCCGCGCTCGTCGACGACGGGCCGGCCCCACTCCTCGTCGTGGTAGGCCTCATACAGCTCGTTGCCGTCCCCGAAGCAGCGCATCGCCTCCGGACGATGACGCGCGCGGCGGACGACGGGCCTCCTGCCGGCAGGGCTGTCTGGGGCCTGCCGGGCAGCCACGCCGATCGAGGGCCGATCCTGCGGGCCCGGGACCCCGCACGATGGGCCCTCGGCAGGTAGCGCGCGTCGAGGGCCGATCCTGCGGGCCTGGGACCCCGCACGATCGGCCCTCGATTCGGCGCGGCGGCACGGGACGCGCCGGACCGCGGACGTCAGGCCTACTCCACGAGCGGCGGCGGGTCCGCCAGCGGCGGGGCGGCGACGGCCGGCGTCCCGGCGCGGTAGACCGCCGTCAGCGCGGCGCACAGCAGCCCGGTCGCCACGGCGTAGCCCGTCTCGGCCCGCACGAGCGCGTCGTCCACGACGGCCGCGGCCATCCACGCGACGAAGACGACGGCGCTGGCCGCCCAGGCCGCCGCCGCGCGCGACGCCTGCCCGCGGGCGAGCGCCGCCTGGTTGAGCGTCCCGGCCGTCAGGTGCAGCCCCATGCCGACGCCGATGACCGCCAGGCCCCAGCGCCCGTAGGAGCCCTCCGTCGGCAGCAGCAGGTCCATCGCCCACGGCCCGAGCACGAGCAGCCCGAGCGCCACCGCGCCGGCGAACGCGGCGATCGCGAGGATCGTCGTGCGGATCGCCTTCGCGAACGCGTCCGTCCCCTCCGTCGCTTCGAGGCCCGCCAGGTGGGGCAGCAGCGACGTCTGGATGGACTGGAAGAGCTGCAGCGGCGAGCGCGTGATGAGGAAGGCGTTGAACACGACGGCGAACATCGCGCCCTTCGGCGCGAACAGCGGCCCCGCGTTCAGCAGCGTCTGCTCGGCGAGCTGCACGACCGCCACGGCGCCCGCGAACGTCGCGCCCGCCCGGCCCGCGCCGGCCACGCGGTCCACCGGCGCGGCGACGGCCTCGCCGGAGCGCGACCCGTAGCGCCGCACCGCCAGCGGGATGACGAGCAGGGACGCCAGCGGCGCCGCCGCGATGCCGAGCGCGACCGCCGTCTGCCCGCTCGCCAGGCCGATGGCCACCGCGACGGGGAAGCAGAAGCGCGCGACCGACTCGAAGAGCACCAGGCCGCCGTACAGCGCGAACCACTGGTTGCCGGCGAAGTACCCGCGGGCGAAGTAGGACGCCGCGTACGCCAGCGCCGACACGACGAGCACCCAGAAGAGCGCGTCCTGCCCGTCGAACGCGTCGACGAGCGTCCCCTTCAGCGCGAAGGCGACGACGAGGAAGGCGACGGCGAAGGCCGCCTGGATCCTCGCCGGCTCGCGCAGCGGATGGCCGGCGTCGTGCCCCTGCGCACGGCGTGTGGCGATCGACCGCGACAGCAGCTGCTCGACCGGCCGGTAGATGACCGAGATCGTGATGAAGAGGATCGTCCACAGCAGGTTGACCCCGCCGAGGGCGTCGTCGTCGAGCACGTGGCTGGCGACGGAGAAGTACGCGAAGGTGAAGAGGCCGGTCGACGCGATCCCGATCGACAGGATCCGTGCGCCGCTGGCGTAGGAGGAGCCGGACGGGGCCGCCGGCTCCTCGGTCGCGACGTCAGCCGCCAAGGCGGACGAGCAGCATCGTCCACGGGAACGGCGAGCGGGCCTGCACGACCTCGCCGTGCTGCGAGAGCAGCTTCACGAACGACGACTTGGACCAGTGGTTGATGTGCCCGGGCGTGTTGCCGAGCTCCTTGAGGTACGCGCCGCGGGCCATGTTCAGCCCACGCCACAGCGGCTCGCGGGGGACGCTGACGAGCAGCCAGCGCGAGGCCACGCGGGCCATCTCGGCGACCGTGTGCGCCGGGTCCGGGACGTGCTCGAGGACCTCGATCGCCGTGGCGACGTCGAACTCGTCGTCGGCGAACGGTAGCCCCTTCTCCGAGACGTCCATGATCTTGTACTCGAGGTTGTCGGCCTGGCGCTCGGCCCAGCCGGCCTGGATCGACGCCTCCTCGAGGTCGAGGCCGACGACGCGCGCCGGGGCGATCTGCTTGGCCCACTCGTGCACGAGGACGCCCTCGCCGCAGCCGACGTCCAGCAGCGACTTGGGGTCGCTCATCGCGAAGAGCTCGGCGAGCGTCCCCTCGAAGTTCGCCATCAGGCGCTTGACGACCGGGTTGGAGGACCCGTACTTGTCGTAGGTGTTGCCGGTGACGACACCGGAGTCGTCGACGGTGACATCAGGGCTCATCGGGTGACCTCCGAAGGGGTGGGGACGGCGTCGGGCGCCGCGACGGGCGTCGGGCCCGCGCCCGTGGTCGGCGGCTGGCCGGTCGGCCGGGCGCCAGGCTCGTAGTGCGACGGCGGGATGTGCAGCTCGAGCTCGATGCGACGGACGCGCTCGAAGATGCGCTGGGACATGATCCGCTGGCTCGCCAGCAGGTCGCCGAGGATGCCGATCGCGAATAGCACGACGGCGGAGTTGAAGAGCACGGCGCCGAAGATGAGCGACTGCACGTGGCCTGCGCCCTCACCGCCGGCGTAGGCGATGACGAAGCGCGTGAACGGGATGAGGCTCAGGACGAAGAGCGTCGTCGCCAGCGCGAAGAAGACCTTCAGCGGCTCGTACTGCGCGTAGATCCGCGAGATCGCCACGGCGTTGCGCCGGACGTAGGCGCCCATCGACGGGAACAGGCGCGACTCGCGCGTCTTCGGGTTCGTCCGGATCGGGACGTGGTCGGTCGCGACGAGCAGCTTGCCGGCCTGGATGATCGTCTCGAGGGTGTACGTGTACTTCGAGACGACGGCCATCTGGATCGCGGCCTCGCGGTTGTAGGCGCGGAAGCCGGAGGTCGTGTCGGGGACCTCGGTGTCGGAGGCCTGGCGCACGACCCAGGAGCCGAGCTTCTGCAGGCGCTTCTTCAGCGGCGAGAAGTGCTCGATCTTGTCCGTCTCGCGGTCGCCGACGACCATGTCGGCGCGGCCCTCGAGGATCGGGACGGTCAGCGCCGGGATGTCGAGGGCGGAGTACTGGTTGTCGGCGTCCGTGTTGACGATGACGTCGGCGCCGAGCTTCAGGCAGGCGTCCAGGCCGGCCTGGAACCCGGCAGCCAGACCCTTGTTGTTCGTCAGCTTGACGATGTGGTCCACACCGCCCGCGCGCGCCACGTCGATGGTCCGGTCCTTGGAGCCGTCGTCGATGATGAGCCACTCGACGACGTCGAAGCCCGGCACCTCGCGCGGGAGGTCGGCGAGCGTCGCGGGAAGCTGCTCTTCCTCGTTGAAACAGGGGATCTGGATGATGAGCTTCATGGCGGAGGCGACGCGGCCAGGGCGGGGATCGGGACCTGCGGAGGCTGGCCGGCGCGGAGGCGTGGACGGCGGAGCTTGCCGTACACTGCGACGCCAGTATCCCAGAGCTTCGCCCGTGGCGTCAGCACGGAGCGAACCGCTGTGGGACCGATCCCTCCATGGACAACGCGACGCTCACCCCGCGGCGGCCGGGCCCCGACGCCCCTGAGCCGGCCGGCGGGACCTCTGTGCGGCGCCGTCCGTCCTGGCCCGTGCTCGTGTTCGCGCTGCTCGCGGCGTTCACGCTGGGCCTCACGCTCGCCTACCCGACGTATCCGAACTACGACTCGGTCTACTCGCTGCTGTGGGGGCGCGAGCTGCTGCACGGCGTCAACCCCTCCTTCGACGCCTACCGGGCGCCGACCGAGCACCCGCTGGCCGTCGCCTTCGGGCTCGTGCTGGCGCTGCTGGGGGAGGGCGGGGACCGGGTCATGACGTTCGCCGCGCTCGCCTCGTTCCTCGCCCTCGTCGCGGGGCTGTACCGCCTGGGCCGCGTCGCCTTCACCCCGGCGATCGGCGTCGTCGCCGCGATCATCCTCTGCAGCCGCCTGGACTTCCCGTTCCTTGCGCTGCGCGGGTACATCGACGTGACGTACCTCGCCTTCGTCCTGTGGGCCGCGGCGCTGGAGGCCGAGCGCCCGCGCCAGGGCTACGCCGTGCCGGTGCTGCTGGCCGGCGCCGCGCTCATGCGCCCCGAGGCCTGGCTGCTGGCCGGCCTGTACTTCCTCTACGCGCTCTGGCCGCTGCGCCGCGACCCGCGCGCGCACCTGCGCCGCGCACTCGTCCTCTTCGTCCTGGCCTTCGTCGGCACCGTCGTCTGGGTCGCGCTGGACTTCGCCGTCACCGGCAAGCCGCTCTTCTCGCTGCAGCACACGAGCGGCCTGGCCGAGGAGCTGGGGCGGACGAAGTCCGCGTCCGAGGTCCCGTCGGCGACGATCAACTTCCTCAAGGGCCTGGCCACGCAGGTGCCCTTCTACGCCGGCCTGGTGGGCATCGTCTTGGCCGGCGTGTGCGTCCCACGGCGGCTGCTCGTGCCCTTCGCGCTGTTCGTCGTCGGCGTCGGGACGTTCTTCCTCGTCGGCCTCGCCGGGCTGTCGGTCATCGACCGCTACCTGCTCGTCGCGTCGGTCATGCTCATGCTGTTCGCGGCCGTGACGGTCGCCGGGTGGAGCCTGCTGAACCCCGGCCGTCTGCGCACGGCGTGGATGGTCGCCGGCGTGGCGGTCGTCGTCTTCGGCGCCGCGCACACGAGCCTGCGCGTCAACCGCACCGCGTTCTTCAACGAGCTGCGCTTCCGCGGCGACGTGCACGCCGCCCTCGTGGACATCCTCAACGACCCGGCCGTCGTGAAGGGCAAGGCCTGCGGGCCGCTGTCGACGCCGAGCCACAAGCTCATCCCGGAGGTCCGCTGGATCGCCGACCTGCCCGAGGACCAGGTGCTCGCCCGCAGCGACCCGGCCAGCGACGCGGCGACCACGCGCGGCCTGGCGCTGCTCGTGACGACGCGGCAGACGCTCCTGCGCCAGGCCGTGGTGGAGGAGTCCGACACGCCGCTGGACAACGTCCCGCCCGCCGGCTTCCGCCGCCTGGCCTACAACGGCACCTACGCGGTGTACACGAGCTGCTGATGGCGCTCGCCGACCGGACCACCGCCGAGCCGCGCGCCCCGAAGGCGCGCCGCAGCGTCCGCTTGCCGCACCCGTCGGGGTGGACGGCCGCGGTCGCCGGTGTGCTGCTGGCGACGTTCCTCCTGCGGATCTGGGGCGTGCGCCACGGCATGCCCTACGCGTTCAACGCCGACGAGAACGCGCACTTCGTCCCGAAGGCGATCGCGCTCTTCGGGCACTCCTACAACCCGCACTACTTCGTCAACCCGCCCGCCTACACGTACCTGCTGCACATCGTCTTCAGCGTGTGGTTCGGGGGCCGGGACGGGGTGTACGAGGCGTACTCGACCGATCCGGAGTCGGTCTTCGTGGTGGCCCGCGTCACGGCCGGCCTCACCGGGACGCTCGCCGTGTGGCTGCTGTACGTCTGCGGCGTGCGGCTCTTCGACCGCCGCGTCGGCCTGCTGGCCGCCGGGCTCTTCGGCGTCGCGTTCCTGCCCGTCTTCTACTCGCACCTGGCGCTCAACGACGTCCCCACCCTCGCCCCGATCTGCCTGGCGATGGTCGGCGCCGCGGGGATCCTGCGGTACGGGCGCGTCGTGGACTACCTCGTCGCCGGCGCTGGCCTCGGCCTCGCGGCGGCGTTCAAGTACACGGGCGGGATCGTCCTGCTGCCGCTCGTCGGCGCGGCGGCCGCGCAGTTCCTCGCGCCGGGAGGCCGCGGCCCGGCGCTGCGCGGCCTGGCGCTCGCCGGCGGCGCGGCGCTCGTGGCGTTCGTCGTCGCCAACCCGTACGCGCTGCTGAGCTTCAGCGAGTTCCAGGACGGCCTCAACCACCAGACGACCGTCGCCGACGACGCGATCGGCAAGCTCGGCCTGACGCAGGACAACGGCGTCCTCTACTACCTGTGGACGCTGACGTGGGGCCTGGGGTTCGTCCCGGCGATCGCCGCCCTCGGCGCGATCGTCCCGCTGTGGCGCGACGAGCGGCGCCTCGTGTGGATCCTCGTCCCGGCGCCGATCCTCTTCCTCCTCTTCATGGGGTCCCAGACGCGCTTCTTCGGGCGCTGGCTCATCCCCGTCCTGCCGATGATCTGCCTGCTGGCCTCGTACGCGATGCTCGAGCTCGCCGACGGGCTGGCGCGGCGCCGGCCGGCGCTGCGCCCGACGTTCGTCGCGCTGGCCGCCGTCCTGCTCGTCGGGCAGGGCGTCGTGGCCTGCCTGCACAACGGCATCGTCCTCTCGCGCAAGGACACCCGGATCTCGACCCGCGAGTGGATGGTCGCCAACATCCCCGCCGGGTCGAAGATCGTCGTGGAGCCCGTCGTCCCGGACGCCTGGGCCTCCGACGTGGGCAAGCCCAACCCGATGACCTCCAACGGCAACCGCTGGGTGAAGTTCTCGACCTCGCGCGAGAACCGCAACCCGGTGACCGGCGAGGTCCAGGCGGGGGAGGGCAAGATCCTCAACGTCGAGGACTACGAGAAGAGCCTGACGCCCGAGCTCATCGACATCTACGAGCGCCAGGGCTTCTGCTGGGTCGTCTCCGGCTCGACGCAGCGCGGCCGCGCCGAGGTCGAGCCCGACGTCGTGCCGCGGGCGCTTGCCTACTACGCCGAGCTGGAGCGGCGGGCGGACGTCGTCCACGTGAGCTCGCCGTACAAGGAGGGCCAGGGCCCGGTGAAGTTCAACTTCGACTGGTCCTTCGACTACTACCCCCGCTCGTACGCCCGGCCCGGCCCGCTCATGACGGTCTACCGCCTGCGCGGCGGCCGATGCGCGGGGTAGGCCTCGCCTGCGGCTCGGCGTACCCCCGCGAGTTCCTCGCCCAGAGGCTCGGAACGTCGCGCGTCGGCGTGTCCCCCGATCCTGCGGCGGTTCCGCGGACGTCGATCGCGCGACCAGGGTCGTAGACTCGGGGCAGCCGTGCAGCGCACCGACACCGATCACGAGCACCTGTCCCGGGCCATCGACCTGGCCCGCAACGGGCTGGGGCGCGTGCATCCCAACCCGGTCGTCGGCGCCGTCGTCGTCCGCGACGGCGTGGTGCTCGGGGAGAGCTGGCACGACGTCTTCGGCGGCCCGCACGCGGAGGTCAACGCGATCGAGGCCTGCAGCGGCGCGGACCTGCGGGGCGCGACGATGTACGTCTCCCTCGAGCCCTGCTGCCACGAGGGCAAGACCCCGCCGTGCACCGACGCGATCCTCGCGGCCGGCATCTCGCGCGTCGTCGTCGCCTCCGACGACCCGACGGAGAAGGCCTCCGGGCGCGGCCTGGGCATCCTGCGCGACGAAGGCGTCACCGTCGACGTCGCCGGCGGCGAGCTCGCCGCCCAGGCGCGCCTGCTGAACCAGGCCTTCCGCAAGCACGCCCGCACCGGGCGCCCGTGGGTGCTCTTCAAGTCCGCGATGACGCTCGACGGCAAGGTCGCGACGCGGACGGGCGACTCGCAGTGGATCTCCTCGGCGGCCTCGCGCGAGCTCGCGCACCGCTGGCGCGCGAGCGTCGACGCCGTCGTCGTCGGCATCGGCACCGCGCTGGCCGACGACCCCCAGCTCACCGCCCGCCTGGACGACGTCTTCCGCCAGCCGCGCCGCGTCGTCTTCGACTCGACCGCGCGCCTGCCGCTGGACTCCAACCTCGTGAGGATGGCGCCCGAGGTGCCGCTGACCGTCGTCGTCTCGCGCGCCGCGCCGCGCGTCGCGACCGACGGTCTCGAGATGGCCGGCGCCGACGTCGTCGTCGCCACCGGCGAGCACGAGTACGCCCGCGTGCGCAGCGCCCTGGACCAGCTCGGGGACCGCGGGATCAACGCGGTCCTCCTGGAGGGCGGCCCGCGCCTGGCCGGCGCCTTCCTCGACGCGGGCGAGATCGACGAGATCCGCCTGTTCCTCGCCCCGCTCGTCCTCGGCGGCCGCGCCGCCCGCGACCCGCTGGAGGGCGAGGGCGTCGAGCGCATCTCCGAGGCGTTGCGCGCCCTGACGCTCGAGGCCGAGCCGTGCGCGGACGACATCCTCATCAAAGCCCGCCTGAAGGAGTGGTGACAGACCCATGTTCACCGGACTGGTGGAAGACCTCGGGCGCGTGGACGCCGTCGACAGCACCGACGCCGGCGTCCGGTTGACGGTCAGCACACCGCTGACCGCCCAGCTCGGCCACGGCGACTCGATCGCCGTCAACGGGGTCTGCCTGACCGCCGTCGTCCTCCCGGGCGACGCCGACGCCCCCGAGGGCGCCCAGAGCTTCACGGCCGACGTCATGCACGAGACCCTGCGGCGCTCGTCGCTCGGGGCCGTGGAGGCGGGCCGCAGCGTCAACCTCGAGCTCGCGATGCGCGCCGACGCGCGCCTGGGCGGCCACATCGTCCAGGGCCACGTCGACGGCCTGGGGACGATCGCCGCCGTGCGCGAGGACGGCTTCGCCCGGATCGTCACCGTCGCGGTCGACGGCGGGGCGGACGGCCTGCTGCGCTACGTCGTCGAGAAGGGGTCGATCGCCATCGACGGGATCTCGCTCACCGTCGCCCGGGTGGACGACAGCTCCTTCGACGTGTCCCTCATCCCCGAGACGCTGCAGCGCACGACGCTCGGGCAGGCGACCCCGGGGACGCCCGTCAACCTCGAGGTCGACATCATGGCCAAGTACGCCGAGAAGATGCTGGCCCCGCACGTCGCGGCGCTGGCGAACGAGAAGAGCCCCGCATGAGCACCCCAGCCCGCACCTCGACCGACGACGACGCCGTCTTCGCGACGATCGAAGAGGCCCTCGAGGACCTCGCCGCCGGCAAGTTCGTCGTCGTCGTCGACGACGAGGACCGCGAGAACGAGGGCGACCTCGTCATCGCCGCCGAGCACATCACCCCGGACGCCGTGAACTTCATGGCCACGCACGCCCGCGGCTGGATCTGCCTCGCCCTGACCCCCGAGCGCTGCACCGAGCTCGGCCTGGAGCTGCAGGCGGCGAAGAACGAGTCGGCCTTCGAGACGCCGTTCACCGTGACGATCGAGGCGAAGGAGGGCGTGACGACGGGCATCTCCGCCGCCGACCGCGCCGTCACGATCCGCACCGCGGTCGACCCGGCCAAGGGGGCGGCGGACATCGTCACGCCCGGTCACGTCTCGCCGCTGCGCGCCAAGCCCGGCGGCGTCCTGGAGCGCACCGGGCACACCGAGGCCTCCGTCGACCTCGCCCGCCTGGCCGGCTGCGAGCCGGCCGGCGTCATCTGCGAGATCATGAACGAGGACGGGTCGATGGCCCGCGTCGGCGACCTGAAGGCCTACTGCTTCAAGCACGGCCTGAAGCTCATCACGATCGCCGACCTCATCGCCTACCGGCGGCGCCACGACCAACTCGTCGAGCGCGTCGTCGAGACCCGCATGCCCACGACGTTCGGCGACTTCACCGTCGTCGGCTACCGCTCGCTCGTCGACGACAAGCACCACGTCGCGATGGTCAAGGGCGAGGTCGACGGCGCGCAGGACGTCCTCGTGCGCGTGCACTCCGAGTGCCTCACCGGTGACGTCTTCCACTCCCTGCGCTGCGACTGCGGCGAGCAGCTCGAGAGCGCGCTGGCCGCCATCGAGCAGGAGGGGACGGGCGTCCTGCTGTACCTCGCCCAGGAGGGGCGCGGCATCGGCCTGCTCAACAAGCTGCGCGCCTACAAGCTGCAGGAGGAGGGCATGGACACCGTCGAGGCCAACCTCGCGCTCGGCCTGCCGGCCGACCTGCGCGACTACGGCATCGGCGCCCAGATCCTCGTCGACCTCGGCCTGACGACGATGCGCCTGCTGACGAACAACCCGAAGAAGATCAAGGGCCTGGAGGGCTACGGCCTGCAGGTCACCGACCAGGTCCCGATCGAGCACATGCCCAACCCGCACAACGAGGCGTACATGCGCGTCAAGGCCCAGAAGATGGGCCACGTCCTGCACCACCAGGGGCTCGCGCTGGACGAGGCGATGCTCGCCGAGGAGCACGCCCGCGACCGCGACCGCGAGGCCGGCCACGGCGAGCCGGGGGCGGGCGCATGAGCCGCTACGCGATCGTCTGCGGCACCTTCTACCGCGACCTGGCGGACAAGCTCATCGCCTCGGCGACTGCCGCCTTCGAGGAGGGCGGCGCCGAGGCCGTCGACGTCTTCGAGGTCCCCGGCGCCTACGAGCTGCCGATGGCCGCCGCCTACGCGGTGGACTCCGAGCGCTACGCCGGCGTCGCCTGCCTGGGCGCCGTCATCCGCGGCGAGACGACGCACTACGACTACGTCTGCGGCGAGGCCGCGCGCGGCATCATGGACGTCCAGCTCAGCACGGGGGTGCCGTGCTCGTTCGGCGTCCTGACCGTCGAGAACATGGACCAGGCGCTCGCCCGCGCCGGCGGCGGCAAGCGCGACCAGGGCCGCCACGCCGCCGAGGCGGTCCTCGCGCTCGTCGCGCTGCAGCAGCAGCTGCTGCCCGAGGAGTAGGACGCCCGCCCCGGCGCCCGTCGGGGCCCCGACCGCCGGTGCGCCCGGTCGCCACCGGCGGGCGCGACCGTCGCTAGGCTCGTACCCGTGACGATCAGCACGCAGACGGAGATCGCTGCCCTCGTGCTCACCATCGCGGTGCACTTCGTCGGTGCGGCCGCGCTCATCTGGGGCATGATCGACCACGACGACCCCGATCGCGGCAGCTGGCGCGACTGGTGGCCCCGCGACGGTCGCGGCGACGACGGCCCGCCGCTCGAGCCGGCCCCCACGCCCTCCGGCGAGACGGTCGTCCCCGTGCTGCCGCACAGCGCCCCGGCGCCCGTCCGCATCCGCGAAGGCGCCCGGATCGGCGACCTCACCCCGCGGCGCGAGCGCCGTCCCGCGCACCCCGCCCCGGCCCCGGTGCCCGAGCGGGTGCCGGTCCGCGACGCGGACTGACCGCAGCCCGGCGCTCAGCGCCGGGCCGTCCAGAACGACGTGAGCGCCGCGGCGCCGCGCCGCGAGAGCCCCAGGTGCACATGGTCGCGGTGCGCGGTGGTGGCGTCCACGTGGCGCCGGGGCAGACCCTTGGCCGAGAAGCAGGCCGAGAGGCGCCCGAACTCCTCGCCGCCCGCGCTCCAGTACGAGCAGTCCCAGATGATCTCCTCGACGCCCATGCGACGGGCGAGCGCCCGGGGCGTCCCCGTCGAGTCCGGCGCCAGCAGCAGCGTGATGAGCCGCCGCGCGTCCCGCCGCCCGGCGGCCGTGGACCCGTCCAGGTGCCAGTCGACCGCGCGGCCCTCGGCGTGGAGGCTCGCCTCGTGCGGACCCCACGTCTCGCAGCGGTAGGAGCCCCAGAAGGCCCCGGACGCATGGCCCTGCAGCCAGCGCACGAGGCGGGTCACGCCGGGCTTGCGGTGCGCGTCACAGCGCGTGGCCGGGTCGTACCGTTCGGGGTCGGGCGCGACCGCGCGCAGCGCCTCGGCGGGGTTGCCCGGCACCGGCGTCAGGGCGTGCCCGAGGCGGAAAGCCCGGGCGGGGGCGGCGGCGGCACCGGCGACGAGGACGAGGGCCGCGAGCAGCGCCGCCAGGCGCGCGGAGGCGGGGAGGACGACCATGGTCGTGACCATCGGCCGCCACCGGCCGGGCGTTGACGGCGCCCGTCGGCATCCGGACGCCCGGGCACCGGACCGCGGTGGAGGCGGGCGCACCGCTACACTCCCTCGCCTTATGGCAAAGGTATGTCACAGCTGCGGCAAGGGCCCCGCCTTCGGGAACAGCCGGAGCCACTCGATGGTCGCCACGAAGCGCCGCTTCGACCCGAACCTGCAGAAGGTCCGCATCATGGTCGGCGCCACCGCCACCCGCGAGTACGTCTGCACGCGCTGCCTGAAGGCCGGCAAGGTCGTCAAGGCCACGCGCTCGCCGCGCCCCGCCGGGTCCTAGACCCGACGCACCTGCTCGTCCCCGGCCGCCTTCGGGCGAGGTCCCATGCCTGATCCCAGTCTCGTCCGCTTCCGCGCCGTCGTCCACGGTGCCCTCGCGCACCTGGAGAGCCGGCGGCAGGAGATCAACGACCTGAACGTCTTCCCGGTCGCCGACGGTGACACGGGGGACAACATGGCGCTGACCCTCCAGGCGGTCCTGGAGGAGGTCGAGACGCTCGCGGCGATCGACGACCGCACGCTCGACGAGATCGGCCGCAGCGAGGTCTACGACCGCATCGCCCGCGCCGCGCTGCTCGGCGCCCGCGGCAACTCCGGCGTCATCCTCAGCCAGCTCATCCGCGGCGCCGCCGAGGAGCTCATCTCCAAGCCGGGCGAGCTCGTCGACCCGAGCATGATCAGCTCGGCGATGCACAAGGCCTCCGAGCGCGCGTACGCCTCGGTCCGCAACCCCGTCGAGGGGACGATGCTCACCGTCATGCGCGCGATGGCCGGTGCCGCGGCCACGGCGCTCAAGGACGTCGAGAACCCGCGTCTGGGCGGCGAGTGGAGCGCCGAGAAGCAGAACCAGCTCATCGCCGAGGTCCTCGAGCAGGCCATCGAGGCGGGGGAGGCCGCCGTCAAGCGCGGCCCCGAGCTGCTGCCCGTCCTGCGCGAGGCCGGCGTCGTGGACGCCGGTGGCTACGCGGTGACGATCATCTTCGCCGGCGTCGTCGCGGCGCTGCGCGGCGGCGACGGGCCCGAGCTCGACCACTACGCGCCGGCGCGCACCCACGCCCGCGTCAGCCACCCCGAGCACGACTCCTCGACCTACCGCTACTGCACGAACTTCGCGGTCTCCGGCAAGGGCCTGCAGGCCCAGCGCTTCGTCGGCCTGCTCGAGGCGATCGGCGACAGCGTCCTGTGCGTCGGCGACGAGCACACGCTGAAGGTCCACGTCCACACCGACGACCCCGCGACCGCGACCGCCGTCTTCGAGGGCGTCGGCGAGATCAGCCGCCTGGACGTGGCGGACATGAACGCCCAGGTCCTCCAGCGCGACGCGCGCCTCGGCGCCGACGCGGGCGCCGGCGACCAGCGCACGGGTGCCCTGGCCGTCGTCTCGTCGATCGGCCTGGCCGACCTGTTCGGCGGCCTCGGCGTCCAGACCCTCGACGGCGGCCCGACGATGAACCCCTCGACGTACGACCTGCTGGCCGGCATCCACGGGGTCGCGGCCGAGGAGGTCGTCGTCCTGCCCAACTCGCCGAACGTCATCATGGCCGCCGAGCGCGCCGCGGACCTGTCGGACAAGACCGTCCGGGTGCTCCCCGTGCGCACGCTGCAGGCCGGCCTGGCCGCCGCGCTGTCGCTGCTCCCCGACGAGGACGCCGAGCACAACGCCCGCGTCATGCTCGAGTCCGCCGAGTCGATCCGCACCGCTGCGGTGGCGCCGGCCGCGCGCGAGGACCCCAGCGGCCGCTACGGCATCGGCGACGCCGTGGGCTTCGTGGACGACGAGCTCGTCGCCTGGGGCCAGCCCCGCGAGACCATGCAGCAGGTCCTGTCCGCGCTGGCCACCGACGCGGAGATCATCACCTGCATCGCCGGGCAGGGCGCGCCGCTGAGCGAGGACACCGTCCGCTCGCTCGTGGACGGCGACGTGGAGCTCGACTGGCAGCCCGGCGGGCAGCCCGCCTACTGGTGGCTCCTCAGCGCCGAGTGACCGGGGGGACACCGGCCGCTTGCACTCTCCGGGGAGTTCAGGAAGTATGATTCCTGAACTGCTCCGACGGAGAGGTGGCGGACGTGAGGGTCAAGGCGGTGCTGGCGACGACGCTGGCGGTCGGGACGTTGGGGACGGCGGGCGCGCAGGCCGCGCCGACGGTCACCCTCGGCGCGGGCGTGAGCGGCGGGGCGAGGGCGAGCGCCGACAAGCCCGGCAACGCGACCGTGACGGCGAAGCTTGCCATCGATCCGCCGGGCGGGCCGGTCCTCCCGGGGACGACGGCCGCCGGGCGCCTGCCCGGCGCCCGGACGCTCGCGATCTCCTTCGGTGCGGGCCTCGTCACGGCCCTGGGCGCCTTCACCCCGTGCGCCGCCGCCGCCCTCGAGAAGGTCGGCCCGGAGGCCTGCCCGGACGGCGCGCGGCTCGGATCCGCGGAGGTCTCCTTCGACGCGTACGTCGGCGGCTCGGCGCTCCGGGGCACCAGCGACGAGGCCGCGCTGTACCGCGCCACCGGCGCCGACGGCGTCGTCCTCTACGTCCACACCTCCTCGCCCGCCGAGACCGTGCTCGTCCTCCCGGGCAAGCTCACGACGGTCGCCGGCACGCCGCGGATCACGCTGGACGTGAGCCGGTCGGCGAACGTGCAGGGCTTCGACGTCGCGCTGCGCTCGGTCGCGCTCACGCTCGACGCCCGGGGCACCGGGCGCGTCGCCGCGGCCGTCACGCCCGAGCCGACGGTGAAGCTGCCCGACTGCCGGCGCCTGCGGGGCCATCGGCGCGCCGCCTGCGTGCGGCGCTCGCGCGACCTCGAGTTCTGCCGCACCTCCCGGCGGCGGGCCGCGCCGGGCAAGGCGCCCACCGGGGCGACGTCCGCCCCGACGGGTGGCGTCACCGTCCTGCGGTCCACCGGCTGCCCGGCTGGCGGCCGCGCCGTCGTCGCGGACCTCGCGTTCACCGACGGCACGAACGCCACCGCCACGACGCGCGTGGCCTGCGCATGAGGCGCCCGGCGCAGTCCGCCGGCGTCGCGCTCGCCGCGCTCGCGCTGCTGCCGGGCCTGACCGGCGGCGCGGCGGCCGCGGCGGCGAGCGCCCCGGCCGCCACGATGAGCCTCGGCCGCCTGAGCACCGGTGCCACCGTGACGGCGGTCCGGGGCCCCGCGGGCTGGGGCCTGCAGGTGACGCGGGCCGGCCGCGCGTCCGCGCTCCAGCTCCGGCCCGTCGAGCTCGAGGCCACGGCCTCCACCGCGGACGACGCGCCGATCCGCCGCCTCGCGACGGGCTACTCGCGCCTGCGCCGCAGCGGCGCCCGAACCGTGGTCGGCACCGCGCGGCTGAGGCTGTGCGCCTGCGCGAGCTTCCTCGTCACCGACCGCTGGACCGTCTCGGGCTCCACGCTGACGCTCAGCCGCCGCCTCACCGTCCGCGGCTCTGCCCGCGGCGGCTTCGCCAGCGGCGCCCGGCTCGTCGTCACCCGACCCGCCGCGCGAAGCCAGGTCGACCACTTCGTCCCAGGCCAGCTCTACGGCCCGCCGACCGGACTGTTCGCGGCCGCGCCCGGCGGCGTCAACACCTTCCTGCCGGGCCATTCGCGGATCACGCGCCTGCGCGAGGACCGCCTCACGCTGCCGCTCTACGGCGTGCGCTTCGCCGACGGCTCGTCGCTGACCGCCCTGGACCCCCGTCCCGACGGGCGGACCGTCGCCGCCGACACCGAGGACCGCGCGGTGACGACGGTCATCGCCCCGGGGATCCACGTCTCGAGTCTCGAGGTCGACCACCACCGCCCGCAGGTCGCCATCGGGGGGTGGACGCCCGGCTCCGAGCTTGAGTCCACCTACATCGGGGGCGGCTTCACCAAGCCGGTGGAGGAGCGGCCGCGCCGCCGCTACCAACCGATCCGCGACGGGCTCGTGCAGCGGCGCGTCCTCGCGTTCCGTTTCGGCCGCGGCCAGAGCTGGCCGCGCTACCAGGACGCCACGCTGCGCGCCGCCCACGCGGCGCTGGCGCCGACCGTCCCGGCGCAGGACGTCGAGGCGGCACGGACCTCCGTCGCCGCGCTCGTCGAGAGCCGCATCGTCACGACGAACGGGCGCACCGGCATCCCGCTGTTCGCCAACGCGGTGACCGGCGAGCCGATCGCCAAGCCGGGGACGGGGAGCGCGCTGATGGGCTTCGTCGGGCGCAACCTCGAGCTCGCGCAGCTGCTGCTCCAGGACAGCGAGGCGCACCCCGGGCCCGCGACGACGCGCCGCCGGGAGCTCGCCGGCCGCCTCGTGGACTCCTTCACGCTGCTGCCGATGGACCCGCCCGTCGGCGAAGGCTTCGACCTGGAGACCGGCCGGCCGGTCGGCTATCCCGAGGACGCCGTCGTGCACCTGCGGCCGCGGGGTGACGACATGGAGGCCGTCGTGAAGGCGGCCGTGCTCGCCCGGCGCGCCGGCGTCGACCCGTCCGCGGGCGCCTCGAGGACCCCCAGCTCGCGCTCCAGCGTGTCCAGCAGGGCCGGCCGGCGCGCGGCCCCGACGGCTGGCTGGCCTGGGCGCAGGAGTTCGCGGACTGGCTGCTGGCCCAGCAACGTCCCGACGGCGCGTTCCCGCGCGCCTGGAAGGCGGGCACGGACGAGGTCGTCGACGACTCGCCGGTCGCCTCCCAGCAGGCCGCGGCCTTCCTCGTCGCGCTCACCGAGGCGACGGGGGACGAGCGCTACGCCGCCGCGGGGGCCCGCGCGGCCGAGCGCCAGTGGGCGCAGACCCGGCGGACGGGGCAGTACGCCGGCGGGGTGATCGACGAGGTCGGCAAGGACGGCGCGATCGTGGACGAGGAAGCCACCGCGCTGTCGATGCACGCCTACCTGGCGCTCTACCGCCACACCCGTCAGCGCCGCTGGCTCGACCGCGCCGCGGACGCCGCGGCCGTCAACGCCGGCTGGCTGTACCAGTGGGACATCCCGGCCGCGTCCGGCGTCCCCGCGGCGAAGCTGCACCTCAAGCCCGGGGTCTCGACCGTCGGGATGGGGTCGACGTCGAGCGGCAACTCCTTCGCCGATCCCTATGTCGCCCGCAACGTCGACGAGCTGCTCGAGGTCGCGCGCCTGACGAAGGACCGCTACTTCGAGGACCTCGCCCGCCTGGCGCTGCACGGCAGCAAGGCGATGCTCGCCCTGCCGGGACGGACCTTCGACCTGGCCGGTCCGGGCTGGCAGCAGGAGGGCTTCTACTTCGGGACCCCGCGCGGCCGGGGCCTGAACCGCTCGTGGCTGCCGTGGATCGGCGCGGCGCAGCTGGACGGCATCCTGTCCTCCGAGGCGGCCGACCCGGCGGCCTTCGCCCGGATTCGCCGGTAGCGCAGGCGGCACCGCGGCGCTGACGGCGTCGTGACGCGGTCTCGACGCCGCCGCCCGGTCGGCGAAGATGCGGCGATGACCCCGCCCGCCGCCTCGACGGACCCCGCGCCCTCCACGCGACGCGGCGCCGCCGACCAACGCGACGCCGCCCGGCGGCGCCGCCTCCTGGACACGGGGCTGGACGTCTTCGGGGGCGAGGGGTACGCGGCCAGCAAGATCCCGGAGATCTGCCGGCGGGCCGGCGTCGGCACGACCTCGTTCTACGCGGAGTTCGCGACGAAGGAGGAGCTGCTGCTCGGCGTCTACGACGAGGTCATCGCCCGCGTCGGCGTGGCGCTCGGGACGGCGCTCGCCCGCCCGGTGGCGCCCGGCGGGCTGCAGGAGCACGTCGGCGCGGCCGTCGACGCCTTCATCACCGTCGCCACCACGGACGAGCGGGCCGCCCGTGTCCAGCTCGTGGAGGTCGTCGGCGTCTCGGCCACCGTCGAAGCGCGCCGGCGCGGCGTCCTGCGCGCCTTCGCACAGGTGCTGGCGGACGCGAGCGCCCGCTACGCCGAGGCCGGGCTCGTCGCCCGGCCCGTGGACCGCGTCACCGGCCTGGCCCTCGTGGGCGCCGCGAACGAGCTGCTCGTGGAGTGGGCCGTCACCCGGGGCAGCGGGCGCCCGAGCCCGGCCGCCATCCGCGCGGCGATGCTTACGGTCGTCCTGGGCACCTTCCGGGGCGATCTTGCCCGATGATGTCCCTGCGCCCGTGCCCGTCCCGACCCACTTCGCCGACCCGACCCCGCTCGACGACGGCGCCCTGCGGGCGGCGCCCGTCCGCTACCC
>CAZRLR010000005.1:0-38655 GCA_964600395.1 uncultured Conexibacter sp. | reverse complement strand
ATGTATGCGAAGCCGCGTGAATTTTACTGGTTAGGGGTATTTCAAAGTTTGTAGTGAATTTGTAGCAGTGATTTACTACAAGTTACTACATAAAATATAAAAAATTGAAAATCAAATAGTAATGGCACTACATTCTAAAGCAGATTTCGCTAAACTATGCGGAATGACAGCGAGTAATCTTCATAATTATATTCATAGGGATAAAAAAGTAATCATGTCTGGTGATTATATAGATGATTCACACCCTATAAATAAGTTGTTTCTTGAAAAAAGAAAGGCCAAAGTGTTTGATGAAAAACCCAAACCAATTAATGTATCTGTTCCAAATAATACACAGCCAGTTCCAAAAGTAGAAAAACCAGAGCCTGGTACAGATGATTATATTAAGTTAGACAGGAAGCTTAAGGCGCAGCAATTGGAAAAAATAGAGGTTGAAACGCGTTTATTAGAACTTAAAGAAGCCAAAATGAACGGAGAATTAATACCTACTGAACTTGTGCAGGCCGTTTATATGCAGCAAAATCAATCTTTTATAACATCTTTCAATAACAGTATAGATGATTTTTTAACCCTATTTTCTAAGAAAAAAGGACTTTCTCACGATGAAACTGTTGCATACAGGTCTGAAATAATTAAAATAATTAATGAAGCATCTAAAGCATCAATTGAAATAACTAAGACTAATATTCAAAACATAATTGATGAATTTACCATAAAAAAAGAGGTTGGAGAGCACGAATAATGAATGAGTATAAAGCAATATTTTCAAATATAATTAACAACTCACTTGTGAGTCTTTCATCCATTTCTCCTAGTGAATGGACTGAAAAGAACATGATAATGGGAGAACCTTTTCCTGGTCCATTTAAGTACGATCGTACACCATATACCAGGGAAATAATTGATTGCTTCGATCCAAATCATCCAGCGCGTATAATTGCAGTTATGAAAGGTGCTCAGGTAGGATTTTCAAGTGGTGTAATTTATCCTGCAATTGGTTGGATTATAAAGAATCAGCCAGGAAATATATTATTTATGGTAGGACATGATGATTTGGTTGATGAATCAATGAATAAAGTTGATCAAATGATTGATTCTACTGGTATTCGTAATTTAATTAGACCTTCTGTTCGTCGTAATAAAGCTGGGAAAACAGGTGACACAAACCGTAAAAAGGAATTTTCAAACTATTATTTAGTTGCTGGTAGTGCAAATAATCATAAAGTTATTCGTCAAAGAGATATAAAATATGGTTTCATAGATGATTTTGAAGCGGTAAAAAGATCTTCTAAAGAATCCGGTAATAGTCGTAAACTTATTGAACAGCGTTTTGCAGCGTATGCCAATAAAATGAAGTTAGCATACATATCAACTCCTGAGCGTGACTCAACATCTAATATTAAACCTGCATATCTATTAGGTGATCAACGTAAATTTATGGTTCCATGCCCATGTTGTGGTGAATATATAAATTTAGAATGGAGTATTGTTATTGAAGATCAGACAGCGGGTATTACATGGCAACTAGATGAAAATAGTAAAATTATTCCGGGTTCTGTTGGTTATATATGTCAAAAGTGTTTTGGTTTTTTTGATGATAGTAACAAACATGATATTCTAAATAATGGTTATTGGCAACCAACTGCTGAGCCAAGCCGAAAAGGGTATTTTTCATATCATCTTTCATCGTTATATGCTCCTGCAGGAATGTATGATTGGGAACACTATGTGCGTGATTATTTAGATGCAAATCCACCTGGAGGAAAAAGAGATGAGGGATTACATAAAGCATTTATGAACCTTTGTTTGGGTGAAACATATGAAGAGGCTACTGAAGAAATAAAAGCAAACCATTTGCAGAAAAATGTACGAAATTACCCAATTCGTTTAGTTCCTGAGAGAATTTCAGAAAAAGAAGGAAACGGGAAAATAGTTTTAATTACAATGGCTTGTGATTTGAATGGAACAATGGATGATGCGCGTTTAGATTACGAGGTTGTTGCATGGTCTGAAACAGGATCTACATATAGTATTACACATGGGAGTATTGGAACATTTATTCCTAGAGAAGGCACAAAAAAAATAAAAGAGGACCGTGAAAAATGGTCTTATGAGCACAATCATGTAAGAAGTGTTTGGCCAGAGGTTAGTAAGCTTATAGGTAAAACCTATCAAACTGATACGGATAGAACTATGGAGGTTTTTATTACAGGAATTGATAGTGGGCATTTTACGGTACAGACATATGCGTTTATAGATAAATGTAATAGCGCCAGGGTAATTGGTGTAAAAGGAGCTCCAGATAAGGCTATACAAATAGGATTAGATATTAAACTATTTAAACCAGCAAAAGAAAGGAAGCTACTATATATATTGGAAGTTGGAAACATTAAGGATGAGCTCGCTAAGTTAATTAGTTTAAAATACGATGATAGAAATGATGATATACAGCCTCCTGGGTTTATGAATTTTCCTACACCATCAGAAGGACAATATAATTTTAAAAATTATTTCGAGCATTATGAAGCTGAACATAGAGTGCCTGAAATGAAAAACGGTGAAGTTGTCGCGATGAAATGGGAGAAAAAAAATTCTGCAGTACAAAATCACTTTTTTGACGTTAGGATTTATAATATGGCTGTTCGTGATATTTTTATCGATATGGTAGGAAGGGATTTGAAAAGGAAAAATTTCACATGGTCTGATTATGTAGATGTAATTTTAAAAAGAGTATAAATGCTAAAAACACTAGTAATATTAATAGGTGCGATTCTTTTGGTTCTTATTGTAAATAGTATGAGAATATCAATACGCGAAGCTTTTAAAAAAGACAAAAAAAACGATGGAAAACAACAGTAAATTAAGTGTTGCTCATAGTAACATTGAAAGAAATGAGCATTTAAACGGACTTGATGAGTATGAAATATTTTTTATAAGATCAATGGCTAAGGCATATATTGGGCATGTATTTAAACTAAAACGAGGTAAATAATAATGAAAAGAGCATTTGCGTACATACGTATATCACAAGAGGATCAATCTAATTTTAGTTTATCCGGGCAAAGAAAAATGAATACTGAATATGCTGAAAAACACGGTATAGATATTATTCAAACATTTGTTGATGATGGTTATTCTGCTAAAAATTTTAATAGGCCACAATGGAAACAATTGGAGGCCGCGCTTTCGGCTAATAAAACAACTATTGATTACCTTATAGTAACAAAGTACGATAGGCTTATACGCAATGCTGCTGAAGGATTGGCTTTCATTGAAAAATTAGAACAACGATGGAATATAAAGCTATTGTCTGTTATGGAGAATTTTTTTATAGATCCGCATTCGCCTTATTTTTTCAAAATGCGTGCTGATTTACTTGTGACGGCTGAGTTTGAAAGGAGGGTTATTTCTGATCGATCGAAATTTGGCACATGGTCAGCTAAAAGCCAAGGGCGGTTTATTGGTCCAGCCCCGTTCGGATATTTGAATGCAAGGGATGAAGGCAATAAACCGGTTATTGTAATGAATAAAGAACTGAGTGAAGTTATCCGGAATATTTTTCTTGATTATCTGAATGGTTGTAATTTTCCCATTATAATTGATAATGCCCGTAAAAAAGGCTTTCAATTAAAAGGACATGATTCGATAAAAAGGATATTAAGTAACCCGACATACGCTGGATTAATTCAGGTACCAGCTTATAAGGATAGTATAAGTAAGGTTATAAAGGCTACACATGAGCCAATCATTGATGAAAGTGTATTTTGGAAGGCTTTTTATAAGCTTCAGGAGCAAATTAGGCCCCAAGGGGCTAAAATAATAGACGAAAATTTACCTTTAAGGGGATATATTTTATGTAATTGCCGTACACCTCATACCGGTGGTAAGTCAAAGGGGCGTAGTGCATACTATTATTATTATCGTTGTAGATCATGTAAAAATGAAAATTACAGGGCAGATAAGGTACATAATCGCATATCTGAGTTGCTTTCTAGTATATCGCTACCGGATAAATTGGTAAAAGCTCTATTGACCGAGTGTAACATACAGTTTAAAGAGCAAATAAAAGACCGTGATGTGCGTTTAAAGAAGGTGACTAAAGAAATTCATGAATTGAAAGCAAAAATCAATTCCCTGGAGCAAAAATACATTTCAGATACTATAGAGCTTAGCACATATCAGAAATGGAGTGGTATTTACAACCGAGATTATAAAGGGTTGGCGATAGAATACGCAGAATTAACGTCAGATAAGAATGAATTACTTGAATTGTACAATAAATACATTCCTATGTTAGCTGATATTAATTGGATTTATAGTATTGGAGACGTTGATTGTAAGCAATCAATTCTAAAGTGTATATTTCCATCCGGTTTAATCGTAGATAAGAAAGGGCTGCGAACCATTTTTATGAACGAAATTTTCCTTTTTAATAAATTGAAAATAAACGGATTAATAGAAATAACGGGAGATCCAGAAAACGAAAAGTTTCCTGAATCTCCCAATTGTACCCCTATCGGGAATAAAATTGAACCATTATTGAGAGTTTTTAAACGAGTAATTGAACTCAAAAAAGCCTCTTAATCAATGGTTTATTTATTTTTATAAGGGTAAAATTTACTCACTAATTGTAAGTTTTACTATGAAAGTACCCAATACTATAAAGCTAACACCTGGTTTGTACCTGGTAAAAGTAAAAGGTAATTGGAAATTAGCCGAACTGTTGGATGATAGGGTATGGATTGATTGTATAACAAAGGATCCTATTTTATCAATAAATATTCAAAAAGTAAACACCTTAAAACTAGAATAATGATTAATACGTCTGAATTACGTTTAGGTAACCTGGTTATGGTAAAATGTAAAGAAGAACTAGGACCGGCTACCGTTAATATGATCAGTGATGATATGATAGGAATTCATTGGATTGATAAGTTAAAGCATACTATAGTAGTTAGTAATTCAGATTGTTTCGCTATTGAATTAACTGAAGAGTGGCTCTTAAAATTTGGATATAAAAATGGGCAAAACTTTTTTTTTATGCGTGAAGAACAAATAGGTGTAATATTTTTTTCTCTTCAATATATTGTGTCAGAAAAAAGATTTGGATTTTTTAATCCGTGCTATTCTAATGAGAGTGTTGAGTTAAAGTCTGTGCATCACCTTCAGAATTTTTATCATTCAGTTACCTTAAAAGAACTAACCGCATCCTGTTAAAAACTCCCCCTGTTTTTCCCTTGCTTTTTAAGTAACTAGATGTATGTTTGCCCTGTCATACATTTTTTCGGGGCAAGTATATGCTTGCCAAACATTCCGGCAGGCTTTTTTTATGCCGGTACGATAGCGGCTCTGTACCTCCGTGTATCACTTTTAATGGGTGATACTGCCTCGAAAGATGTATGACAACGGGAAAGGCAGAGCCGTGATTTTTTGCCTAAAATGTCATACATCAATAAAATGAAAACAAAACAAGAGGAGCCTAAAAGAAAAAGGCCGAAAATCAAATTAGATGGTACTGTACAGGAACTAGAATCCCTTTATTGGGAATTAAAGTACCGGCACCTTAAAACAGTATCACAGGTATTTATGCATTATGTCTGTGACCTTGGACAAGATATGTCTAAGGATGAATTTGAAGATACCCATTTAGGGTTCTTATCTATAATGCATCTATTTGATCAAGATAAATTTGTTGCTAAGAGTAGCTAAACTAAAAACCCCGGTATATCCGGGGTTTTCTTTTACTTCAATTCGCATCCGCCTTTCACATAAGCTTCTGCGTGGTCTGGTGACTGGAATTCATCTGAGAAAAATGTTTTTGATTCGGGGTCTACGCTATCCATTTTGATAGCTACCTTAATTTTATTGTCCTTAAGGTAAACATTTGCTCCAACAATCTTTTCTGGATTCAGGAATCTGTCTTTTGCGTACTTTACTAATTCTGCCATGGTCTTTTATATATTAATGTTAAACTGATTTGGTACTTCTATTAATTTTTTATCGAAATCTCGCACGTAAAAGCCAGGTCCGACATCCTGGTTTTTGTAGTCTTCCATGATAGTGCCGCGTGATATATTCTTTCTTGCACTGGAATTTCGGGCTTTTCTTTCGATGTCCTTTCTAACCCATGAGAAATGGTGCATGTGCACATCTAATAATGCTACATCTGTTTCATTAATACGCCTGGTTGGGTCTACGTGATACGGGTATTGTAAGGCCCCTGCGCTTGTTTCTGGCTTTAATTCATGGATGAATGGCACATAATACCCATCCTCCGTTTCAAATCGTAAGGTCGGCCTTTTGAAATAAGTAAATATCTTACATGCAGATCCTGATTTACCGGAGTCTATATACTGCTGCTTGGCAGAGGCAAAATCATCATAGTATTCATCCACATCGATATGAAAGAAGTGGCTGCATCCTGCTTCCCTGGCTAATTTAATTCCGATATTTCTTTTAACTGTTTCGTTATAGAATCCTTGATAACTGTGCGGATCATATTTGTAAAAAATAAAAGGAATATCGCATTTTATAGGATTTTCATCGAAGCCCCAGTATTTTTCTCCGAAATTTGAAACCTGTTGATTTATGAAAATAAGTAAATCAACGTGCTTTTCAATGCATCGAATAGAGCCGTTTAGCAGCTCTATGCCATCAAAGGTATTGTAAATTGCAGCTAATTTTTTCATGATTTGAATACAGGTAATGTTTTAAACTCTTCCAGTGTTGGGAATTTATCAGTCATTTTAACCATGCTACATACAATGTTCCATCCGTCTTGATCGTTACCCATTGCTGGGTGTTCATGTAAATCGATGATTTCTAAACCAGATATTTTTTCCAACTCCAAATAAAATTCTTTTGACACGTAATTATATCCATGCCCTGGCCAGTTGCCTGTTTTAGGATTTTCAGAAAATAAAATTCCGGATACTCTTAAAAGATCGTGCTTTATCTTCCAACAATTATAAAAGGCTTCAATGTCATGTTTGCCTCCTTTTTCTATATGTTCACTAACTCCGGCATCAACTAGTATACATGCTTGTTTAATATTAGTAGTTAGTGGAATACTTAAGTCTATCGGTAGCGATCCGTTTTCTCCATTAATATCTATTGATAGATATTCAACACCTCTTTCTTTATACCATTCACTCATGTATGGTGCCGGTAAATTTGGCTGTGAATAATTGTTTTGAGCTCCTAAGTCGATTACGAATGGAGAACTTGTAAACTCTTCATTAACAAATTTTTCTATCAGTTGTATTGTATGCGAAGTATATCCCATTATTCTATTTTTTTACTGTATGTTATTATTGGATGATTTATAGGTAAATACCACCCGTTTACCATTCTGCATTTTACATTATTTACCTCTCTGCACCAAGCCCTGTTTTTCATGCACCAATAAAGCCTTACATCAGGCAAATATGATTGTACCGCCCAAAAGAATTCTCTTTTTTGGCTATAGTCTTTGAATGTAACATATGCTATATCCCCTGGCTCCATAGGCAGACAGTATCAGCTATATCTAAAATTCCTTTATGGCTAGCATATGCGAAATATGTTTTTTGTGCGTTGATAATTTCCATTTCTCTTTTCTTTATAATAATACTGGCAACGCTTTGATCGTGACGGTGCCCCTGGCAACGCATATCCTGTGATACTTGTAGGTTCTCGTTTGTCCAATCCCCTAGATATGATACGCCATCGGTAGCGGCATTTATGTATGATTCAAGGAATACCTTCGTGTCTGGGTGATTAATATCAAAGCCCATAACGCAGGCCATAATCATCTTACTTTTAAAGGCTTCCTCTCTACTCATGTTAAACTTTGCAAGGCAGGCATCAGAAGTATAGTCTCCAATTGAAAAACCTACATTATCAAAGAATAGATACCCGTATTTTTTAATGTGATCAAAAATAGGATCAATGGATTTTGTCGCGTACACCACTGAGTCGCACCATAGTATTTGTGTGGCTCCTTCCTCTATAGCTTTTTTAATTGATAGCGCTTTAAATGCATACGGTACTGAATTAGGTCCCTTATGTAAGGGGCTACCGATATGCCCGTAATCGTTTATACCTTTAAACCGTCCATCAAAACCGACTTGCTTTAAAGAAAGCTCCAGGCGCATTAATGCCTTGGCATAATGCCCGACCCCATCTGCAAAACTTACTACTGTTTTCATCTGCTAATGATTAGATTTTCACTGTTTTGGTATACTATGTTTTTCATTCCAAACTGATGTGTATGTTTGAGTATTTCAATTGCCACTTCGCTTTTTCCATTCCATTCAATGCATAATAGATCACATTCAGATAAATCAATTTGTCTTAGGATAATAGTATCTACACCTTCAGCATCTATTGTAATAAAATTGAATGATTTAACACCGGTACGATATATTAGCTCATCGTAAGTAATTACGTCAACATCATATTCAATCCACTCAACATTTTTCCATCTTGATTTTTCTTGTTCATTGATGGTGCTCAATAATGCATTATCCGATCTATCGTATAAATGAGGTCCCGATTCATGGAAACGGGTTACATAATTCATGTGACCAATTGCGCAATTTACTAATGATACATTTTTGTTATCCTTATGCAATTCAGCTAACATATTGAAAGCCGAATGTGATGGCTCAACAAGGATGGCTTTCCATCCATTTTCGATCAACCGTTTAGCATTTGAAAACGTGATACCGTCATTTTCTCCAATAGAAAGTAGGGTTCCTTTTCTACCTTTAAAAAAATCAAGTATATATTTTTCTTCCTGGTTTTGGCTATAGTATTTTATTTCTTTGTTCTGCATCGATAATGGTATAGTGGTTTTTCAATAATTGCCTGTGTTTTTAGATGCCCGGCATCATTTAGTTTTTTAGACCATTCATAATCTTCACCAAAGGTTTTATTTGGGAATGGTATTTTTAAAGCAATCTCCCTTTTCATTGGGGTAATATGATTAGGGTGACGTAGATAAAATTCTTTTCCATTCCTAATAGTTGCACAGTATGGGTGTCCTAATCGTATTTCCCATCCTATTTCATTCTTTCCGTCTACTGTCATTATACCACAAATACCAATCACATCAGGATCTATTTCTACAGCTTTTAAAATCTCTTCAATAGCATACTCATAAATAAAATCATCATCATCAACATGCCATACATACTTTCCGGATGCTGTTTTTAATAGATCATTTCTTTTTTCTCCTGTAGTAACACTTCTATCCCTGCTATCGGTAAGTATCTCTACCTTATCAAAGGCATTAGCCTTTTTAACCTGTTCCCAAAGGTTAATGGTGAGATCAAATAAAAACTCATCTCGCTCAGGTAGTGTTGGAATTAAGATTGATAGAAGCATTATATTTTAGTTTTAAGCCATCCGACTAATTGTTGAAATTCAGGACCTAAGTTTAATGGGTCAACATGATCACCAAGGCCAAACTTTGCTTTTACCCGTTCTAAATAGAACTCTTCGCCTTGTTTCCATGTTGTGTCTGCTTTAGCGTTTGTTTCATCAGGGGTACATGCTCCGGTAGAAGGGTGTTCATGCTTAAAATAAATATCGTTCCGGATAATCAATGCGTTTTCAACAGCTGCCTTATGGGTCATTTCTGTGTCGGCAAATAGATGCTTATAGCCTGGATGATATATATATCCTTGATTGTTATAATACTCACGGTCCATAATTGGTAGTGTTACCATCCACTTTTGAATTCCGTCCCATGTTTTTAATACATATCCGGAACGACCTTCTACTGCTTTTAGAATAGTTAAATCCCAATGTATTTGACAATCAAAATCATCTGATACAAGAATTAAAATATCCCCACTAGCCAATTGCGCACCTCTATTGGATGCTTCAACTAGATTTTTATTTGGTCCTGAAATGATAGTGGTATCATCATTAAATAGATTAGTATATTGTTCTTTACTAGTATCATCGTCATCAATTGATAGTACATATTCAATTGGAATATTTCGGCTTCTTTTTGCCATCCAATTATGAAATACATTTCTGGCCTTTTGTGCCCTACCTCTTGACGGGTGTATTAATGATATTTTTTGTATCATTTTTGAAATAGTTTGTAAAAACTTAAACTTTCAGGATCAACTATTGATGAAAGAAATTTTAAATCGAAATCTTTATCCTTGTATCGATCCAATTTATTTGTGTGATACCCACCGCCGCATTTTCCTACACCGTGTTTTATACCAATGCAAATATGTTTTTCAGGTTTAAATGTGATGCCGCCTTTAATATTCAGCCATAAATGCATATCTGTATATGGTTCGTGATCGGGACACCATTTTATATCCAGGTTTGGTACAATTAATGAACTCATTGCGCTTGACCGTGTATCATGGTACATAGTGCAATATGCTTTTTGTTGGATATTGTAGTAAATCGTATAGTTTGTACCAAAAATTGGAGGCTTACTATTCTTAACCCATTCAGTAGTCATTACCTCTAAGTAATCACTAGAATACCAATCGTCATTTTCGATAAAGGCAATAACATCTAATCCTTTATTTCTGAGTCGATCATATCCTATCCTATATCTCCAGGTGATGTCTCGTTCATTGGTTATTGCTGGGTCGTTTACTAATTCTATTTCAGTAGGTGTTAACGATTGTCCCTGAATCATCCTAAGGCAATTAGCCAGGAATTCGGGTCTATCGTTTCTATCTGGTATGATGATTCCTACTTTCATAAAAAGGCATTCCCTTACAAATACAAGGGCTTAACCGTTCTCACACCAACCGGGTGATGATAGGACAATGTATAGTAAGGGAATATTTTTAATGTCTTTACAGTTAAGCAATGCGAATATATTGAGTGGTAATAGCGCGGTAATATTTTGTCCCGCACTGCGGGACAATTTTATTAGATGCATCGCTAATGATTGAATTTAGCTATCGACAAGTATTACTCAGTAGTTATAATTCAAAACATTTTACCATGGCAAATTCAGCCGTAGGCTTAGATAGAGTTTCAAGGATAGTGGGTTATAAACTAACCACTGGTGATTTTAGATCAACATCTCCTAACCTTCCACAACGTATCGCTGTACTGGCTGAAGCTAATGAGGCTAATCAATCTGGCTTGGATCTTACTCCAACTCAGATTACATCAGCTCAACAGGCCGGTGATTTGTATGGTTACGGTTCGCCTATTTATTTAATTGCTCGTATTCTTATTCCACAACAAGGCGGTGGGGTAAATGGAATTCCAGTATGGATATACCCACAGGCAAAAGCTTCTGGGGCAACAGCTAAAAAAATCACCATTACACCTACAGGTACAGCAACGCAAGACGCTGTACATACTCTTGTTATCGCTGGTAGGTACTCAATGGAGGGGCAATCTTATGATGTAAATATCACTGCAGGTGATACAGCTTCAGAAATTACCGATAAAATTTCTGACCTTATTAATGATGTTTTGGGTTGTCCTTTCACTTCTACTGAAGATGATTATGTTGTAACATGTACATCTAAATGGAACGGTGATACAGCTGATGATTTAACAATATCAGTTGATACTAATGATGCTGATGCTGGTATCACTTATACAATAGCTAGTACACAATCAGGAACTGGTGTTCCATCTGTACAGTCTGCGTTAAATTCTTTCGGAAACAACTGGAATACAATCGTTGTAAATAGTTACGGCGCAGATACTGGTACCCTTACGCTTTTGGAAAACTTTAATGGTGTTCCGAGTGCAACTAACCCGACAGGTAGATATGTTGGTACAATTATGAAGCCGTTTGTTGCGATTTATGGAACATGTGTTGATGATCCAACATCTATTACAGATGCTAGGAAAACGCAAGTTACTAATGCCGCTGGCCCGACTCCAAATTCATTAGGTTTACCATTAGAAGGGGCCGCAAATTATGCGGTTCTTTATGCTAATAATTCTCAAAATACTCCGCACCTAGATATTAATAACCAGGCCCTTCCTGATATGCCTACTCCTGATGATATTGGATCAATGGCAGATTATAATAACAGGGATTTGTTTGTTAAAAAAGGATGCTCAACAGTTGATTTAGTTGCCGGACAGTATGTAGTGCAGGATTTTGTTACAACATATCATCCAACTGGAGAAAACCCGCCTCAGTTCAGATATTGCCGTAACCTAATGTTGGATTTTAATATCCGATACGGTTACTATTTACTAGAGCAGATTAATGTTGTTGATCATGCTATATCGGCTGATTCTGACATTGTTTCTGTACAGGGTGTAATTAAGCCTAAGCAATGGAAGCAAATTGTAACAGGTTATGCGGATGATCTAAGTAAGCGGGCTCTTATTGTTGATCCTCAATTTATGAAGGATTCAATAACGGTTGCGTTAAGTTCATCAAACCCGGATAGGCTTGAAACATTCTTTAAATATAAGAGAAGCGGTGTGGTTCGCATTGCAAGCACTGAGGCGCAAGCTGGTTTCAATTTTGGTGTATTGGTATAAATATTAACAGAAAAATTTAATAACCATGGCAGTAGGTGGTGACATCATAGAAATAACATTTAATCATCCAACAATTGGATCCGGTGTAATTTACCCTAAATCAAATGAGGATAGCACCTTTGATCCCGGTGGTTATCGTTCAAATGATGATTCAAATATGATTGATGGTGCCGGTAACATGATTGATCAAATGAATCGTGTTAGATGGTCGGTGGAAACAACTGTTGCATGGGATATGAATACTGCAAAGGACTTAAATAAAATATCTGAGCTTGCATCATCTCCTGTACAGGCTGATTGGACATTTACCCATATAAATGGGTCTGTGTTCGGTGGAAAAGGGAAACCAGTTGGTGATGTTAGTGGTAATGGTAATAATGCAACATTCACATTAAAGGTTTCGGGTGGTGGTCCGCTTACTCAGTTAGTTTAATTAATAAAAAAAATGTTTATGGGCTTAGTAAACAAAGAGGTAGCGAATAGTGAGGTATGTAAATGGTTGGATTTTAAGAAGGTTTCAGAAAAGAAACGGGAATCCAAAAAGGAATATATCGAAACTATCGTTGATGCAATTTCAGAGGGTGATTTAGAATTGAAATCAGATGGTATGATTTTAATTCAAAAACTCAAATTTCCCGGTGATAAACAGGGAGCGGTTACGGTTCTTGAATACCAGCCGAGGATAAAAGTTAATGAGATCCAATCGCAAATGATTGGTGTTAAGGCAACAGATCCGCAGAGTTTATTATCTGCTTATGTATCTGCATTAACAAAACAACCGAAGGCGGCAATAGTAGCCATGGACACTGAAGATTGGGAAATTGCGCAGGCAATCGCTTCTTTTTTTATTTAAGCTCCGTTAGTTCGGAGGTCGCTGAGATTGCGGAGCAAAATTTTCACAATATAATAAAGACAGTAGTACGAGAGTACAAATGGCCGCCAGAAGTAATAGGCGGCTTTTTTTTTGACGACCATGATTTTGACGGGATTGAATATTGGTATGAAGATATTTTAAAAGTGAATACTGAATTAGAATCAAGAAATAAGCAGAATAAAATTGGCAAATAATTTCACCATACCAACTATTTTCACAGCTATTGATAAATTATCAAGGCCTGTGCAGGGCATGGAAAATTCTTTAAAAGGATTTGAAAGAACTGCCAAGAGACTGCAATTGCAGAGTAAGGCATCTATGGCTAGCGGCATGGCCAAAGATTTTGCTGTTGCCGGTGCTGCTATTGCCGCTCCGCTTGCATTGGCTGTAAATGAGTCTATGAAGTATGAAAAGGCGCTCGCTTCTTTTCGTACAATTGTTAGTGATCTTAGTGATAATGAATTTGTAAAGTTTGAAAGTGCTATACAGAATGTGGCTGGTACCACACGAAGATCATTTACTGATGTTGCGTCATCGTTTGAAATGATTGCTGGATTGAATGCTGATTTTGCAAAAACAGCTGATGGGTTGTCATTAGTTTCTGAAGCAGCTATCACGCTATCAAAAGCGTCTGGTTCTGAGTTATCAACATCTGCCGAAAACCTTGTTGGTATAATGAACCAATTTTCACTGGGCGCAACGGAGGCTAACCGAACAATAAATGTGTTGGCTGCAGGTCAAGCGATCGGAGCCGCAAACATTGCAAAAACATCTGAGGCTTTTGTAAATTTTGGTTCGGTTGCATCTGGTGCAAATATAACACTGGAGCAATCAGTTGCTTTAATTCAGACATTAGCTCAGAAGCAGTTGTTAGGTGCTGAGGCTGGCACGAAATTACGAGGGGCTGTATTAAAACTTCAACAGGCCGGGCTTGGTTATGCTAGTGGTCAGTTTAATATTAATGATGCATTGAGTGAATCTATTTCTAAGATTTCTAAACTTAAAACAGAAAAAGCAAAAGATGCTGCGTTAACAAAAATATTTGGAGCTGAGAATATCACCGCCGGTAGGATATTGCTTTCTAATATAGAAACGTTCAATAAATTTACTGATGCTGTAACTGGGACAAATGAAGCTCAAAAGGCAGCTGAGATAAATTCAAAGACGTTTTCCAGTAGACTAGCTGAAACAAGAGCTCAAATGCAGAACCTTGGCGTAAAGGTTGGTGAGGTATTGTTACCTGCTTTAATTAGTCTAGTCGATAAAATTTCTCCTGTTATTCAAAGTATAATCGAGTGGATGAGACGTAATCATGGTCTTACTAAAATGATAGTATATGCTACAGCGTTTATATCTGCATTGGCATTTGCTATATCCGGACTTTTTGCACTTTACGCCTTGTGGACTAAGGCTCAGATTTTAATAAATATTGTAATGTCTGCTAATCCAATCGGATTAGTAATAGTGGCTATCGCCGCATTAATTAGGTTTATAGTAGCTATTATTCAAAAATGGAATGAATGGGGGGCTGCTATGGCTCTTTTATTGGGACCATTAGGTAGGGTTATTTCGCTGATACAGTCTTTTAGAAGGAATTGGGATATGATAAAGAAGTCATTTAAGGAAGGTGGAATATTGTCAGGTATTAAGGCTATCGGTATAACAATTATTGATTCTCTTTTAATGCCTGTTCAGCAATTAGTATCTCTTATTGGAAAGATAACGGGAGCTGATTGGGCTAAAGATGCTGCTGCTAGTATTCAGCGGTACCGGGATAGTTTAGGTGTAAATACAGCGACTGATGAATCTGGTAATCCATTAGAAAAAAAGGCAGTTGTAAATACCCGGGCAACTCAGCAAGAGGCTTTATTTAATGAGAAGAGAATGACTAATGATGCTCGTGTAGATATTAATATAAATGATCCAACAGGCCGGACTACTAGTAAAGGAACTGGTGGGGATTTTTTAAGTATTAAAACAACATCAACGCACCCTGGTTACTAATGGATATAGCGATTATAGAAACAGGTAACGGTGGTGATTTGCTTATGAAAGCGAATGATTTGGATATTGTTGAGGGTAACCAAAATATGATATACCTAGCTATGTTTGGTGGTAATATTGAGCAGTCGACAAGCAATACGAATATAGAGGCTCCTTATGGTGATTGGTGGGCTAATAATCTTCTTTTTAAATCACAACAGGAACTGCAATTAAATTCTAGTGTAGAGAGGATTTTTAAAACCACTCCATTAACAAGTGCCGGAAGGGTAATAATTGAAAATTCCGTTAAGGAGGATTTAAAGTTTTTATTTGGGTTTTACGTTTTGTCGGTAACTGTTTTAATTGTTGCTACGGATAGGGTTGATATTAATATTAGGATTCTGGATAATGGAACAGAGAAGGTAAAAACATTACGTGTTCGTGCTAATTCTGATGGTGACTTTTTTATTATGGATTTTAACGATGATTTTTTTCTATGACAACTATACCCACTATAAAGCAATTGTATGATAGCATTATTGCGGCTATGGAGGCTGAATTTGGAGTATCTATATCCATTGTTGGTAAGAGTGTATTGCGGGCAATTGCAATAGTAAATGCTGGACAACTTAAGATATACTATTTACGCCTTGCGTTTATTCAGAAAAATATATTTGTTGATACAGCTGACTCAACTAGTAAAGGTGGCACGTTGGAAAGGTTTGGAAGAGTTAAATTAGGAAGGAATCCATTTCAGGCTGTTGCTGGTCAATATGAATTAAGGGTAACTGGTACAGTTGGTGCGGTAATAGATGCAAGTACAGTTTTTAAAAGTGATGGTTCATCATTGAATCCTGGTAAATTATATATACTGGATAGTGCTTATACGCTTGTTTCTTCAACTGATTTTATTACGGTCCGTGCATTAGAGCCGGGAACAGATAGTAAGTTATCGGATTTAGATGGATTAACATCAACTATACCTATAGCGCTTGTTGATCGTAATGTATCTGTTAATTCAGAAGTTGTTGAGCCTCGAGCTGCCGAAGATTTGGAAGCATACCGAACTGCAATATTAAATTCTTATCGATTGGAAGCGCAGGGTGGTGCAGCTACTGACTTTAGATTATGGGCCCAGGATGCCCAGGGTGTTGAGCGGGTTTATCCCTATGCAAAAAGTGGTGCATCTGCTGAGGTTAATTTATATGTTGAGGCAACGGTTGCTGATTCAACTGATGGTAAGGGTACTCCTTCCCAATCGTTACTTGATGATGTTGAAGATGTTATTGAATTTAATCCAGATGCAACAATCCCGTTAAATGAAAGGGGGCGTAGGCCGTTGGGTATATTTCAAGTACACTATCTTCCTATTACTGTAAAAACAGTTGATGTAACAATAACTGGTTATCAGGGAAATACAGTTGAAATTACGGCATTATTATTAGCTGCGATAACGGATATGATTAATAGTATAAGGCCATTTGTCCCAGCTGCTGATATTCTAAGTGACAAAAACGACATTTTAGATAATAATAGAATTATTGCAGTGATATTGACTCAGGTTCCTGGATCAGTTTTTACAAGTGTTTCAATAGATATTGATTCTGTTACTGTACCGACATATACATTTAGTAATGGTGATATACCGTATTTAAACTCTATCACGTATGCCTAGTGTTGGTCAAAAAATAGCAAATCTTACCCGTCAGTTATATCCAACTGGCAGGGCATTTAAAATTCCTTCAGGGGGTAATTTTGATAAGCTTCACCGTTCTTTAAATTCTGTGTATGAAACGGCAGTAACGGACGGGGTTGATTTATTTAATAGCATCCTACCGGATAATGATGGTTTTACAGCGGAGGACGCTACTGATTGGGAAAGGCGGTTAGGGCTTATTTATTCGCCAACAGTTTCGCTTTCTAATCGTAAAGCTGCAATTATTCAAAAATTAAATTATCCGGGTGTTAATCCAGCTAAAGGGCATTATTTATATGTTGAGAGTCAGTTACAATTGGCTGGATTTAATGTGTATGTATATGAAAACCGTTTTCCTGTTTATCCTAGTGGGTATGAAACTATGTCGCCTGTTGATATTACTGGCGATCCAAATTTATTATTTGAAATACAACATGGGATGATTCAGCATGGCGAAGGACAAACAGGATTACTATATAAATATAAGGTTGCAAATCATATTGATGAATCGAAGGATTTAATATTTAGTGTGGGGGCAAATTTAAAGAGTACATTTTTTATTGGCGGTTCACCAATTGGAACAAACGCAGATGTTCCCTCGAGTCAAAAGGATCAATTTAGGCAATTGATACTAAGATTAAAACATGTTCAAACAGTTGCATTTTTATTCATAAACTATACATAATGGCAAGATCCATTCTATCACACGACAATGTCGACCCTGCAGATTCTGATTATCCATATGGTAGGATAAGGGACAAAATAGATGGTGTACAAGAAGGTACACCGGTAAATGAAGATGTTTATGGTGATGTCCATCAGTTTTTTGCTAAAATGATGGCAGCTGCCGGATTAACTCATAATGAGCTACCAGACAACAATTATACCGGATGGCAATTTTATGAGGCATTGTTAGGGTCTATTGATAATCACTTATTAAATTCTACTGATCCGATTGTTGTTGGTAGTGGTGGAAGTGCCCCTGCGTTTGGGTCTGGTTTTTCGTCTCCAGGGGTTGGAGATGAGTTGTATTTTTGGAAAGATGCTTTTGGCACAGTTCATATAGAGGGTATATTTCAATGTGACAACACATCGTCTAATTTAATTTTTACACTTCCTGTAGGCTATAGGCCAAAGGCAAATACTGTTGTTTCTTTTATTTTAACAGATATTGTTTTACTTACGACACCTGCGTTTGGTTTTGTATATAATACAGGTCAGGTTGTTGCATCTTTTTCCGTGACTAATAGTTTTTCTATTACCAGAGTATCATTTATACCGTAGATATGATATTGAAAATTGATTCATCATCTGTAAAGGAATTTACTGAAAAGCTTGAAAAACTACACCGATCAGCATTACCAAGCGCTGTACGTGGCGCTTTGAATAAAGCTGTATATGATGTTAAAAAACATACAATGCCTAGGTCAGCGCGTAAGGAATTTATGGAAAGACAGCAGAATTTTTTTAAGGCTAATTCAAGATTTGAAAATGCAACTGGATTTAATATTTCTGCAATGAAATCAACGGTAGGTATGATTTCTACTAGTTTAAAAGGTGATCATAATTATTCTGTAAAAGATTTAGAGCAACAAGAGTATGGTGGTAGGATAAAGAAAAAATCATTTATACCATTAAATACGGCTCGATCTGGTAATTCTAATAGTAGAAATGTCAGGCCAAATGCTAGGTTAAAATCTATAAATAGAATTGTTAATACTAAAAATGCAAAAGGAAAAAATGAAAAGGAAAGGTTTATAAAATCTGTTATTCATGCTGGTGTTGGTGGTAATGTATTATCTAAAAAAAATGGAATTGAAATCTTATGGAGAGTTAATTCTACAAAGCGAACTCCAGATGGTAGATTTAAGTTAACACCGTTGTATTCTTTTGATAAAGGTAGAAGTGTTAACGTTGGAAAAACTGGATTTATGAGAAAAGCTAGTTTTGAAACTGCGAATAATCTTGATAAGTTTTATATACAGGAAGCTGAAAGGCAAATTCTAAAGTTTAAATGAGTTGGATTGACAAGGTAAATAATGATTTTGTTATTACTACTGGCGACGGTATTTCTTATAAACCTAATTGGCTGAATGCGCAAAAGGGTATAAGCTTTAATGTGGCTGAGTTTGATTTTCCTAATAAGAACGGAACTCTTGTTAAAAGAACTACTTCATTAGGAAGGAGGTTTCCGATAGAAATATATTTTCAAGGTGAAGATCATTTAGATGTTAGTAATGAATTTGAATTATCTGCAGTTGATCCGAGGCCATGGCGAATTACGCATCCTTTATATGATAATTTAATTGTGCAACCAACTTCATTGTTGTTTGATAACACGGCAATGAATGTTACTAAAATTACCGGTGAATTAATTGAAACTATAATTGAGGATAACCCTACGTCTGTCGTTAATCCAATTGATAATATTAATATCCTGAAGGTTAATGTGGATGAGGCTTTTGAAAACACAATAACTGAAACATTTAAACCATCTGATGTAAATAGTATGTCGATGAGTAATGCTAAGAATTATAAGTTAGGTGTTCCTATTATTACTATTCCAGAAGAGGCATCAAATTATGCGAACCTTTTTAATAAAGCATCATCTGCTATAAATACAGCTATATCAACACCGTTGGGTGCTGTAAGGGCTATACAGGCTTTTATTACATATCCTTATTTATTTACGGCTAATGTTAAATCAAGAGTTAAGTTATTTAACGATCAGTTTGATACATTAAGGAGTACAATAGATGTAAATTCAACTGTAATCGCAAAAAAGGTTTATCAATTACAGGGAGGTACATTGTTGGCTGGTATGGCTTTATCTGCTGCTAATCCAGGTGATGGTGAGTATAAGAACTCAAAAAATATATTAGATGTTATTGATTCATTATTAGGTGCTTCAGTCGCATTTTATGAGGATTTAGATTTAATTCAATCGGATAATGGTGGTGATACGAATAGTTTTATACCAGATCCTTTTGCGATTATTAATCTTAATTTTTTAATAAATACTGTTGTTTCCAATTTGTTTGGTATTGCATTTACAGCTAAAAAGGAGTTTAGTTTAATATTAGATTCCGACACAAATGTTATTAATCTAACACATAAGCTTTATACACTTGATATAGCTGATGAAAATATTGATGAGTTAATTGAAAATAATAATTGGGGTTTGGATGATTTATTGCAATTAAAGAAGGGTAAAAAAGTAATCTATTACGCGTGAATTTAAAGATAAACGATAGGATCAAGGTTAGGAATATAGAGTATTTCAACTCATTTAATTTGAGTTTGAAATACGATTCTGTTGCATCAACTTTTGGTTTTAACTTTTACTTCGATCCTTTAAATAGGGACCATGCAGAACTTGCTTGTGTGAGTCATTTTCACGAGGCAATTGTTGAACATAACGGTGAAAAACTGATTCATGGGTATATACTTTCTCAGGCATTTAATGTGAGTTCAAAAAAGGAATTAGTACAATTTGCTGGATATTCTTTGCCTGGTGTATTAGAAGATTGTCAAATCCCGACTAGTTTATATCCATTACAATCAGATGGACTAAGCTTGTATGATATTGCTAAAAAGTATACTGCTCCTTTTGGATTAAAAATTATTGTAGATCCAGAAGTGTCATCCAGGATGAATGTTTCATACGAAACAACTACAGCTGAACCTAGCCAAAGTATAAAGGATTATTTAACTCAATTGGCTATTCAGCATGATATTGTGATTAGTCATAATTCAGATGGAAACCTTTTGTTTACAAAGGCAAAGGCTAATATGGAGCCTATTTTACGATTTGCTGATGGGCTTATTGGCACAAGTATGAGTATGTCTTTTTCTGGTCAAGGGTTGCATTCTGAGATAACTGTTGTTAGGCAGGCTGATTCTGATGGTGGAAATTCGGGTGAGTATACAATTTTAAATCCATATGTTCCAATTGTATATAGGCCAAAAGTTATTGTCCAAACGTCAAGGGATCAAGATGATGTTAGTATTGAACAGGCTGCTAAAAACGCACTTGCTGCTGAGTTAAAAAACATACAATTAAAAATAACAATTGATAGATGGGATATAGATGGAAAAATAATACGTCCAAACAATGTTATAAGCGTATTAAATCCGGATTTATTCATTTACAAAGAGAGTAAATTTTTTATTGAGCAGGTTGATTACGTTGGTAATTCAAAAGAAACTACTGCTGTATTAACATGTGTTCCTGTTGAAGCTTATAACTCAAAGGAACCAAAAAATATATTTGTAGACGCGCATCAAAATTTACCAAGGATATAATGAGATTCACAAAAGTAATATCATCATTTGTTAAGAATACAAAAATGCTAATAAAGGTATTTGTGTTGGGTAATAAAGATGTGCAAACTCCTGTGCAGGTTTCTCCTTACGGTGTAGATGGTAATCCAATAAAGGATATGATTGCTTTGTATGCGCCTACTAATGAATATGGTCAAAATGCAATCGTTGGTTATATACATAAGAATTATAAGGCAGAACCTGGTGAATTAAGGTTGTTTTGTACAGATACTAATGGTGATGAAAAGTTTTTTGTTTGGTTAAAAAAAGACGGAAGTATTGAAATTGGAGGTAATGCAGACAATGCAGTTAGATATAGCCCGCTTAATACTGCTATGACTCAATTACAAACTGATATTAATACTCAACTTGCTTTAATTTCTGCCGGTATATCTGCTGCTGGAGGATCTTATACTCCTGGTAATATTTCAATTGATATTTCGGGATCTAAAATTGATGATATAAAAACTACGTAAAATGGTTGTATTTGATAGTGAATGCATATATGTAGATTCTAAAACTACTATTAGTGCTAAAATAACTGCCCTGGATAATATTATCAGCGCGTTAATGACGACTGCATTAAAAGCTGCATCAACCGGAAATTTAGAAGAGTATTCTTTAGATGATGGTCAGACAAAAATACGTACTATGTATCGTAGTGTTGATCAGATTGAAAAAGCAATAACGTCTTTTGAAAAGATAAGGCAGATGTATATTAATAGGCTTGATGGTAGAATGGTTAGGCTTATTGATGGTAAGAACTTTGTAAGAAACAGATATTAACTATGGCTTTTAATTTGTTTTTCTGGAAAAAAAAGGAGGATATTAAAATATCCCAAGAACCTAAATATAGTCCGTCATCAGATGGTGGTACTTATCGCACCTTGTTTTCTACATCTTTTGATGGTGAAAAAAACCTTGGTGAGATTGGGCCAATAAAAAATTACTTACCTGATTATGAGAGGTTGAGAATGCGATCCTGGCAGTCTCTTTTAGAGAGCGAGATAACGCAAACAACGATAAACCGGTTTGTTACCTGGGTGATTGGTAGCGGTCTTAAACTTCAATCTGAACCAGCTGTTGATGTTTTAAAATTGGAAGGTATTTCAATTGATAGACAGATATTTTCAAAAACAGTTGAATGTAGATTTGATGTATATAAATCATCGAGTTTTTCCGATTATAAAGGGATGGATAGTATTGATGTTCTTGGATGGAATGGGTTAAAGACATCCTATGTTGGTGGTGATGCTTTGGTTGTTATTCGATATATTAATGATTATACTGTTGTGCAGGTAATAGATGGGGCTCATGTTCAATCACCTTTATACGGTACGGAATTTTATCCTAAACAGCTTCCTAATGGTAATAAAATTATCCATGGTGTTGAGATTGATAGTATGGGTAAACATGTTGCTTATTATGTTAGGACGGCTGATTTAAAATACGAACGTATTGAGGCGTACAGTAAGGATTCGGGTTTAAAGACAGCGTTTTTAGTTTATGGTAACACATATCGTATTGATAGTGTTCGTGGAATGCCTTTAATGTCTGCGGTTTTAGAAACGTTGAAAAAATTAGAACGATATAAGGAGGCTACAGTTGGTAGTGCAGAAGAGCGTCAAAAAATTGTATATCAGATAGTGCACCAACAGTTTTCAACCGGTGAAAATGTTGCCACTGGACTTGCTAAAGCTTTTGACGTAAATAACCCTAATAACGATAATTTACCAAAGGATCAAAATGGTGTTGAGTTAGCGAATACGGTCCGTGCAACAACCGATAAGCAAACATTTAATATGCCTATAGGTGCTGAGATGAAAAATCTTGAAAGTAAAAATGAATTATACTTTCGTGATTTTTTCACTGTTAATTTTGATATTGTTTGTGCGGCTATCGGTATACCTCCCAATGTTGCTGCATCAAAGTACGATTCAAATTTCTCAGCATCTCGTGCAGCATTAAAGGATTGGGAACACACGTTAAATGTTCAACGCAAGAAATTTGCTAATGCATTCTATCAGCCTATCTACGCATATTGGTTGGATATTGAAATACTTAAAAATAAAGTTCAGGCCCCTGGTTATTTGGCAGCCAGGTCAGCTAATGATAAAATGATTTTAGAATCGTTTCGTAAATCTCGTTGGGTTGGTCCTTCTGTTCCGCACATTGATCCTGTTAAGGAGGTTAATGCTGAAAGATTAAAGTTAGGATCAATGGCAGATTCATTGCCGCTTACAACTGTTGAGGCTGCAACTGAAAACTTAAATGGTGGTGAATCTAGTTCTAATTTTGAACAATTTAGTGAAGAGCTTAATTCCGCCAGGGAGTTTGGTATTATTGATAATGAGAGTGAAAAGGAAGATAAAGGGGAGGGTGGTAAAGAGGAGGATTAATAATCTCTTGGTGGTTGTCTCATGTGTACCGGATAACTTTCTATCACTTCTCTTATTTTAGGCTTTAGGAGATCACTAATTGATGTGCCTTCATTTTTAGAGATATTGAATAATTGATCTCTCATTGCGTGAGATACACCCCTAATGCGTAGCTCCGTGTGGTTTCTCATTTCTTTTCCCATTTTGTTTTTTTTTTACCAAGGTATATTAAAAATTGTCCCGCACTGCGGGACATATTTTTTTTCACTAACAAGAATTCAACAATTTCGCTACATGCCAAAGGAACTGTATTTATATTCTCCGATTTATGATTTTGTAGCCCAGGATTTAATTGCGGCTATGGAAGATAATTCTGGGGAGGATATAGTTGTTAGGGTTAATTCTCCAGGTGGAAGTGTTTTATCTGGTTGGGGAATTATAGCTAAAATGACAGAGCGAAAAAATAAAACAACTATTAAAGTTGATGGATCCGCTATGTCTATGGCTGCTATGGCTCTTTTATTTGCTGATAATGTTGAGGCATTAGATGTATCTACAATTATGCTTCATAGAGCGTCGATGTATGTTTCTTCACCTAAAGATCAAGAATTTTTAGATAAAGTAAATAAGGATTTGCGCTCTAAAATGGAATCAAAAATTGATGGGGAAAAGCTGAAGGAATTAAAAGGAGTTTCTATCAAAGATCTTTTTGATAGCGAAGAAAAAATTGATCTTCATTTAACCGCAAAAGAAGCTAAACAAATTGGGCTAGTTGATAAAATCAATAAGCTTGATCCTAAAGAGGCTTCTGCATATAGTAATTATTTATTCTCTGTAGCTGCATCAGCGGCTGGTAGTGTTCAAAAAAATAAAAATCATACGACAATGAATGTTGAGAAATTAAAAATAGAGCATCCAGAAGTTTATGCTCAGGTAATCCAATTAGGAATTGATCAGGAGCGTGATAGGGTAGGTGCATGTTTAGCATTTATTGATGTTGATCCTGTTGGTGTTAAAGCTGCTATTGATAGCGGTAAACCGTTGACGCTTACTCAACATGCTGAGTTTAGCAGAAAGGCATTTAGCATTGATTCGCTTAAAAAGGCTAACGCTGAGAGTGCTAAACATATTCAAACCACTGAATCTTCATTAGGTAATGAACTTACTCCAGAGGCTAGAGAGCTTGCTGATTTTGAAGCAAAAGTAAAACAACAATTAAGTAAAAAACAATAACCATGAGCACAGTAAGTCAGGTTTTAAATAACGGTCAACAGGCGATCACAAATTATGATCTGTCGAAAATATTTATTGGTGGAAATCGGTACGATAAGGCTAATTATACCAATAGCGGATATGATCCTGTTACGTTATCGGCAGGGACCTTAATGGGTCGTGTTTCGGCAAATCAAAAGATTGTCCCTCACGTTTCAACCGCTTCTGATGGTAGTCAATATCCTGTGGGTATTCTAGCAAGTGAGGTTACTGTTGATGATGGTGATACAGTTGAATTGTATTTCTGTACAGCTGGTGATGTTGCTGAGGGTAAAGTTATCCTTGGTGGATCTGATACACTTGATACAGTTATCTCTGGGCGTTCAATACGTGACCGCATTGCTGCAGATACTGTCGGGATTAAGTTGGTAGCCGGTACAGAAATGACAGCTTTCGATAATCAGTAATTAAAATTGATCTTTTAAAAAACAGAATAATATGGCAATCTCAGTAACAGACGCAAGAGCGTTATTCACGAAGCAGCTTATTGATGTGTATCAAGAGCGAATTATGCCTACGTCATTTCTTCGTTCATTTTTCCCAACAGTTACATCACCAACTAAACTTGTATCAATTGAGGTTGAGCGAGGATATGAAAAAATTGCGGTAGATGTGCTTCGTGGTACTGAAGGAAACCGGAATACTTTTTCTCGTAGCACTGAGAAAATTTTTGAACCTCCATATTTTAGGGAATTTTTCGATGCTACTGAATTAGACCTATATGACCGTGTATTAGGGTCGCAAGGAAATGCCCAGGTACCTTTGTTTACTGCTCTGCTTCAATCTGTATCTGATCGTTTAGGATTGTTGCAAGATAAAATTGAACGCTCTTATGAAAAGCAGTGCGCTGAGGTTCTTACAAGTGGTATTGTTACTTTAAATCACGGTAGCAATATCGACTTTAAGCGTAAAGCTGAATCGCTTGTTGATGAGGGAGCTGGTCAATATTTTGCTGATAATATCGATCCGTTTGCGAAATTCGAGGCTGGAGGCAACTTCCTTCGTACTGTTGGAAAATCTGGTGATGCTGTATTTAACGCAATTCTTGGATCAACAGCATTAACAAATCTATTGGCTAATACAAAGTTCACTGCGCGTCAGAACCTATTCAATATGGCTCTTGATCAAGTTATTGGTCCTGTTCGTAATTCTGTTGGTGCTACATATCACGGTACTATTACGGCAGGTTCTTATAAAGTTCAGCTTTGGGCTTATCCTCAGTTTTATGATAATGCCTCTGGTGTATCTACTCCGTACATTGATCCTAAGCAGGTAATTATGATACCTAGTAATCCGCGTTTCAAATTGTCATTTGCTGCTGTTCCTCAGTTGATTGGTCAACCTGGTCAGTTGCCTGTTCAGGGAGCTTACACGATTGGTGAGTATATGGATCCACGAAGAGCTGCACATGAGTTTGATATTAAATCTGCAGGTATCGCTATACCGGTTGCTGTTGATCAAATCTACACATTCAAAGCTGTTGCATAATGAGTCGATATAAAGTAAAGGCTTTATACGTTGGAGGTCGAGGTAAAAGTATCTATCAATCTGGTGATATAGTTACTGATAAAAACTTCAATGACGGTGAAGCTGACAAACTTGTGAAATCTGGATTTCTGGAATTTATTCCGGATGATTCAAAAGATAACGGAACATCTAATAAAAATTCAAAAAATAAAAAGGGGAATTAAAACTCCCCTTTTTTTTTAAAACATGGGATTGATCGCGCAAATAAAGGCTGATATTGGGCAGATCACGTCAAATAGTGATGAATTTGGAGTGCCTATAAAATTCACCTCTCCCGGGGCTGTTGAGTTAAATATTGTTGGACTTCATACAAGGATAGGTATACAGGTTGATACTGAAGGAAACGCGGTTAATACACCTAAATCTCATGTTTCTTTTTCTGAAAAATTTATGACTGATTCTGGTTATCCGGTTAGGAACTCAAATGGTGAGGTTGATCTTGATGGACATCTTGTTGAGGTAACTGATAGCTCGGGGCAATTAAGAACTCATAAAGTACAACAGAGTTATGAGGATGAAACGATTGGTCTTATTGTTTGTATTCTTAGTGACTATGAGTAGGATTGATTACGCCATACCGTCACAAGCCTATGAACTTATACGTGATAGGATAGGGGAGATTCTTACTGATGAGGTAGCGAATCAAATTGACCTTTCTTATGATGTGGATTTGAATGCTGTTGTTTTAATTGAGGATAGGGATCCTATTGATAAGGTACAATTGAACGCAATTGTTGTTTCGTTGGCAACCGGGCAATACTCGAATAAAAACCAGGGTAGTAGTGTTGATGGTGGGTATTTGTATTTTATTGATATATACACTAATGCTAAAGAGCGTTTTAATAAGAGTGGAAGTTACCGGGCTGCTACTGTCGCTCATAAGTTATCAAGGTACGTAAGATGCATTTTAGAGCATCAAGAGTATAAGACATTAGGTTACCAGCCTGGTTTTGTAATGCGTACTGGATTTGTTGAGTTTAACATTCGTGATGTTACCCCGTCGACTGATTCTTTAAGTACATACATGATTCGTATGGTATTTAAAGTTGATGCAAATGAGATCACAAATGCTAAAGTACCGAATCTAATAGATGGCTACGATACAAGGGTAGATGTAATATATCAATATGAGGGAAATACTGATACTGTACCGGTTGATCCGTGCGATTGTGATATGACTGCTGATTTTTCAGCGTCTAGCACTGAAATTACACAAGGTGACTCTGTTTCGCTTACAGATTTAACCAATAATAATCCGACAAATTGGTATTGGAGAATAGTTAATGGTTCTGATATAATAACAAGTACAAGTCAAAATCCTTCGATAGTATTAAATAATGTTGGTACAGCTGATGTTTTTTTAATGGCAGCTAAGGATGGTGCTGGGGATATTATTACAAAGTCAGCATATATATCTGTTTCGTTGCCTCTATTTGAACCTGAAGCTACTATTCTTTTTGCTAAAATGGCTAGTATTGGTGAAGAGCCTGATATTACCCGTAAAATGATTTATAATCAATTTTATATTGATTTAAAAAATGCTAATGGATTAACATTAGGTGTTAATAACATATATACTATTGCTGATTGCATACATGTTTATTCATCTCATTCTGAGAATGCTGGTAAATTTAATTTAGTTAAAGATGATTTTCATGCTACATACGTAGGCGCTCCTCTATTTACAACAGATAGAGGCGTAACGGGAGCAACAGGTAAATATATTTTATTGGATTATAATCCGTCTATTGATGCGTTTGCAGTTAGTAGGAACGATTATATGGCTGGTGTTTATTGTAGAAACAACATACAGAGTTCTAGTGCTATGACTATAGGCTGTACTGATAACACTAGGTATACGTATATACGTCCTAGAAACGCATCTAATCAAATTGAATATGTTGTTAATGATGATCCAGGTGGTATTTCATCAAACAATAATAGTTCCCGTCTTGTTTCTGCTAGGAGAACAAATTCCAACACAATAGAGGCAATCAGGGATGGTGTATCACTTGGTTCTGCCAGTGTAGCTTCTGTTGGTTTACCAAATAAGGCTATTACAGTTTTAGCATTTAATGGTAATTCAGTTGCGAATTTTTCGACTAATGAGGCCGCGGCTTCAATAATTGTTAAAAGTAGCTGTATAATAAATGGGCCATTAACAACATTATTAACATCAATAGGGGCGGCGGTATAATGGATGGATTGTTTATAATATTAACCCAAGAACAAAAAGAAGGTTTTGATAAAACTAGAAATCTATTTTCTAATTATTTAAACTCTAAAAGGATTGATGTAATTCCGTTTTTATTAAAAAACGACAAGTGGGCACTTCCGGCAGATTTATTAGCAAAAGATGATTTTAAGGTAATATATGAACATTTGAATAGTATTAATGCGCTTGACAATTTAGATATACGTCACATTGACCAGTCGGAATTTATTGAGTACAACGTTATTTAGGAATAATGAATACTTCGGATTTACAAAATTATTTACAGGAGAAATTTCTTACTGGTGGGCGTAGGACAACGGCTCAATATGCTCGTGATTTCCTGGGTGAATTCATTGATTCAACGGTAAACATTGAGGATGGGGGTTATGTATTTCAAAGTGTTACCGGATATACAACCGTTGTTTCTATTTCTGATAACAGGTCTTTTGCTCATAAAAAATACGTTGACGATGCTGTTGCGGGTGTAGTTGTTGATGTGTTGGGTACTTCACTTACTGGTTTTTCAGCTGGTGGAAACACGGCTATTACGGCTACAGATACAATTTTGCAAGCGTTTCAAAATGCACAAGGGCAAATTAATTCTTTAAATACTTCTTTAGGTAATTATGTGCTTAAGTCAGGCAGTACAATGACAGGGAATCTGTTGTTTACTTCTGGATTAGGTATTGATACAACTTCAACGGGTGGTACTGATGTAATTAATATTGGTGCTGCAAATGCCGATGTTGTTAATATAGGTAGGTCCGGTGCAACTGTAAATATACTTGGTACTGCTGTGTATGAATATGCTACAAATGCGTATGTAACCGATAAGCTTATTACTTTAAATTCTGGAGGTGCTGCGGCTTCAGCATTATCTAGTGGTATAGAGGTTGAGGAAAACAGTGTAATTACCGGGTATATAAAAACCACTACTGATCGTAACGGATGGACTTTTTTAGCTCCTGGGCAATCATATGCATATACATTAAGTAACAGCGGTTTAACAGGTAATCGCACATATAATTTACCAAACTTCGATGGTACTTTTGCAACTTTGGCTGGTGCTGAAACGCTTACTAATAAAGAAAGTATTACTACTAAAATATTGGATATTGGACCTTTAGTTTCGCTACCAGGTGGAACCCCTACGGGAGTTAGAATGTCTAATACTGGATCTAGTGGTCAATTGATTTTTCAATATCCTAGTAAACCAAATGCATCTGTACAATTTTTCAATCAACTTACCACTGATCAAAATTGGGATTTTCCTAATCAATCAGGTATTGTTGCGTTGACTTCTGATATAACTAATTCTACATTGTTTGTCAGAAGGGACGGGACTTTTGAAATGACTGATAATTGGGATGCTGGAGATTATTACGCAAGATTTAATAATACTATTATTGGTGGTTCAACCAAAGGTATTTATGTATACCATGGTTCAGGAGTTGGTGAGGCTGCTGCTGAATTTGTTTCTGTAAATACTAAGGCGGTAAATGCTAGTACATCTTCAGCTAATGTATATACTGCTTATTCAGCTTCCGGCTCTGGTTTTGTTTATTCTGGAGGTGGTAGAGGTTTGCAAATAGAAACGTCTGTATTAGGTATTGATGTGACATCTAGTACATCATTAGCTGTATTAACGCAATCTGGTCAACTATCTGCTGCAAATACAAGTAACGGTGTATCTATAGTAAGAGCATTTAACCCGATAGGGACATTTGCTTCTGGTACAGCAACAAATAGTGCTGGTGGCACATCTGTTACTGGTTCAGGTACAAGTTTTACAACTTTATTTTCAAACGGAGATCGTATTGTTATCGCTGGTGAAGTACAGACAATCACTAGTGTTAATAGTAATACATCTCTTACGACTACAGCGTGGGTTGGTGCTCATACTGGAGCTAATTACAGTAAGGTATATGACGCTACAGGTCCGTTGTTTAATTTAGTTAACAACACAATCTGTACCGGTGATATTGCAAGATTTGTTTATCAAAACAATACCATATTTAAAGTTAAGTACGATGGACAGTTGCAGTATGCGTACGGTACTTTAGCATCTGGTAAGGTGCTCACGTCCGATGCTAATGGTAATATCACATGGCAAACCCCAAGTGCAGGCACAACATATACATTTTCAACCGGTTTAACTGAATCTTCAGGAACTGTTTATGCTAATATATCAACTGGTGTATCAGGTGGTCAAACGATCATTGGGGGTACCGGTTCTGGTAATGGATTAATAATATCATCAACTTCGCATCCAACTAAAGGATTAATATCATTTGGTACTTCAGTTTATAATGAAGCTAATAACAGGTTAGGTATTGGCACAACGTCTCCATCTTCTGCTATTGATATTACAACTAACTCACTTGGCGTTACTCAAACAGCGACATCTGGTATTGCATTTGTAAATACCACTGCTGCAACATCAGGAAATCAACAAATTACACCGGCTGTCAGGTGGAGCAGTAACGGGTGGGGTACCACTGCTGGTACTTCGCAAGATGTTTCTTTTAGACAATATGGGCTTCCTATTCAAAGTACAACACCAAATGGTGCTTTGGTGATAGATGGTAGCACGAGTGGTGGCGCTTATAGTACAATTGCTTCATTTTACAATACGCAAAATTTCAGTATTGGTACTAGTGCAGTACCAACAGCAGCTAGACAATGGGTACAGGGATCATCAAACAATACAACGATAACGTCTCCTGGTTCAGCTCAACAAGTTGTGCTTTATAATTCGGACACAACGGCTAATAACTTCTTTGGATATACATGGTATTCAAATAACACGGGTTCAACTCCGATGGTATTTGGTTCAATGGTTGGCATTTACAAAGTTCATACCACGAGTTCGGAATCTTTTGAATTTGCTTGGTTGACTCGCACTGCAGGTACATTAGCTGAACGTATGAGGTTATCAGAAATTGGTAATCTTGGTATACAGGTTAGTACAGTTAATGCAAAGCTTCATATAGCTGCTGGTGGTACCGGTGCCGGAACCGGTCAGATACTTTTAGATTCTGGTAGTTTACTATCTACTAAGGTAGCTGGTAGTATGGGGTATATTGGAAACTGGTATATTACTAAGACTGGTAATATCCGGATGGGTTTACCTGGTACTATCACTGAAACCTATACAAGTACAGGTAACGTTGGTACAACTCCAACTGATATTTTTTCATATAGTGTTGAGGCTAATACTTTCAACACAAATGGTGATGAATTAGTTGGTGAATATTATTTAACATTTGCCACAGCAACAATATTGAAGTCAATTCAAATATATTTTGGAGCTGTACAAATATTCACCGGATCATCATTCTCGATTACCAACTCAACTGGTTCTGGTCACATAAGTGTTAGGCTTATAAGAGTAAGCTCTTCGGTACTTAGATATAGAATATCTGTTTTTTCATCAGAGGCTGTTGCTAATGATATTCAAGTTGGTGAGGCTACAGGATTAACGCTTTCAAATGCAAATACATTACGTGTATCTGGTGTTGGTGGAGCCGGTGCCGGAAATAACGAAATAGTTGGTTATGCTTCTAAATTAATTTTTAATCCAGCTACAGCATAAGAAAATAAAATATATAGATGGCGACAATAACATTAACGGATCCTGGAGCTGATGCAGACATTTGTACTGTAGGAAATCAAACATTGTTTTCATCGGCCACTCATGGGGATATAATTCAGTTTCCAACAAATGGTAATAGGTACCGTTGTGGCGGTTCATTTACTAATTCTAATCTTGTTAAGGTTACCGGTAACTGTACATTGTATAGGCACTCATCAATGTCCGACGCTTCATTATTGAACGCTGTAATGATGTATATGAACCCTAACCTAGATAGTACATTGATGGTTGGTGGAAAAGAGGTCAGGTTAATAGTAGATGGTATTAATTTTGAAAGTAAAGACCCCGCTACAACATCAGCACAGGATTTCGGGTTAAGGATTGATTATTGCGTTGGATTCATTGTTCGTAATTGTGATTTTTCTTATTTCGGATATGCTGCAACACGTATTTATCATAAAGATTATTTAGCTAAAGGTGTTATATGGAATTGTAATTATTATACTAATGCCAAACAAACCGGATTAGGTTTAGGGTATAGTATTCAGGTTAGCGGACAAGATCTTGTGTGGGTTGCTAACTCTAATTTTGGTAGTGATAATTTCATAACGATAGAGGATTGTTATTTTGAGCAAAGTAGGCACGCAGTGGCCTCAAATGGTGGTGCTTTATTTAGAGTAAGATATTGTACTGACTTAAATAATGGTGTTCAAAAGAATGTTGACCGTGTAACACATACAATTGATACCCATGCCTCGAGAAACACAGGGTTAGGTGCTGGCAATGAATTTTCGACAAGGGCATTCGAGTGTTATAATAACACATTTAGTCATACTCTTTATTTTGATGGTACATCGATACCTGGATCCGGTGTTGATACAAGTAAATTAGTTGGGTATACTGTATTTTACCGTGGAGGTGCTGGTCTAGTATATAACAACTCTATGCTTGGTACTGAATATGGAATGGGTATGTATATTGATGCATTACCATTTGGAACATCTGTTCCGTTACCATATGCTCCTGGTTATTTGAGCTCGTTGAAATATGGACCAACAAATACCGGTGTAACCAGATCTGAGAGTGATGATGATGTTTGGTTTTGGAATAATACAAAATCATCATATGCTACTTTGTTTATAAATATCCATTCTGCTTATTTAACAAGTGACGCGCAATATCATAATGTTGCTGCTGCGCCATCATGGTATACTGAATTTCCATACCCGTACCCAGGAAGGAGTGCGGACTTTTAATAATTAAAACCAACCAAAAAAATGAAAAACAAATCAACAGTAAACAATGCAAAGGATTTAACATTATTAGATAGAATTGTTTTGCCTGGAATTCTTCCAAAGGAAGGTGATTTTAAGACAATGACAATTGTTAGGGATATTGTTAAGAAAGTAGATACAAATCAAGAGGAAAATGATAAGTATCAAATTGAGTTGGCACCTAGTGGTGATGGTAAGCATTTTCTTAAATGGAATGATAGTGGTAAAAAAGCCGTGTTCCCCACTATATTCACAAAGTTGGAAGAGTTGCAAATTTGTTTAGCATTAAAGGATTTGCAGGATAAGAAAAAAGTAACTAACGACACGTACCACTTATTTGAATTGTTTGGAATTGGAAACGAATAAATTTTGATCAATGGAAGAGATTTCTTTATTACTGAAACTTGCATTAATAATGCCGTGGCTAGGATGGTTTATTGCTGCATATCTTACTTTTAAAATTATTACCGAGTTAATCCATGGTAAGCGATTAAAGTCTATTAATGATGCGGTTGACGGAGTAAAAAACAACACGGCTAAAATTGTAACCGAACAGGAAGAGATAAAAAAAAATATGTCTCAATTAACGGATAGGGTATATGAATTAGAGGAGGATTCTGATTTTATGCGTGGTCATTTAAACCTACCAAAACGGGTACGTCATGGAAGAGAGTGAAAAAAAAACAGAGTATTTAAAGGTCTTAAAAAACAAGAAATCTAAGGCTGATAAAAAAAATGAGGCCGCGTTATTTTTATTGCAACACGATCCTGAATCTGAGGATATACATGCGATTATTGATAACGTTGATGATACCTCGCTTGTAAATGAAGCGTGGAATTGGTTTCATAATGATATGAGTGGTAACACGACTAGTGATTTAAAATTTATCATTTCAAATTCTACAGATTTGAATATGGTAACAGTTGCTAAAGAGGTGCTTGATACGCGTATTGCATTAATGTCCATGTGATGGAATTATTATTGATTCGGAAAATATTTAGTGAACAAACCACTATTGGCGAGTTACTTATTGATGGTAAGCGTGAGTGTTATATTTTAGAGGATCCTGACAGGAACCTGAATTCTAATATGACGGAGGATCAGATTAATCAAATAAAGGTACCTAATAATACAGCTATTCCTTATGGTAGGTACATGGTGGATATAACTAAGAGTGTTCGGTTTGGTAGGGATTTACCTTCATTACATTCTGTACCGGGTTATTCTAGCGTTATGATACAGCCTGGTAATTCAGGTATTGATGCATCTGGATATTTGTTGCCGGGTAAAGATTATAGAAAAAATACCATTTTACATTCAAGAATGGCATTTGATGCATTGTATAATAAGATTTTGGCAGCTATTCAAAAAGGCGAAAAAGTTTGGATAACAATTGAAAAGTCGAATATAACAGAGAACTACGTATGAAAAGAATAGGTAAACGTATTGCAGCTGGCCTGCTGGATGGGATAGGTGTAAATTTGGTAAAGGCGAATATCTCGGGAGATACTAATCAGCCTGGTAAAATAGATTGGTGGAGGATGGTGACGGCAATCGTAACAATTTTATTGTTGGTTGGTGTACTTGCCGGTAAAATTACAATTGACGATGTTACTAAAATTCTCAATGGATTTTAGGATATTGTTTTTGATTGTATTTGTATTAAACGCAAATGTGTTATTTGCTCGTGATACTACTTTATTTCGTGGGTTTTTAGTACCGTACACAAGTTTATTTATTGCCGGATCCTGCGAGGGTTTCCGGGAGGTAATAACGCACCACTACTATAAGTTTAGTGCTGTATTTCCTAATGCTAATCCTCAGTATTGGAATCCGGCAACAAGTTGGACTAATAAGGGTGGTAATGTATTTAGGCGTACGATAGCTGTAGGCACAACAGATGCCTATCACCTAAGCAACACGCTTCGCAACGGGTTTGCTCTGGCCTTTATATGTACACTGGATCGTCCGAAAGGATGGAAACGGGTTTTATCAACGGTAATTATTTCAACAGCATGTTACAACGCAGGAAAGCACTTGGTTTGGTCTGTGCTCTTCTGATCGGTCTATCGGTATACTCACAGGAAATAAAGCGAAAGCCGCTTAATCCTTGTTACACATGTGAGGATAAGGTGTATAGGGCGAAAGGCTTTATTGTAGCTGGCTGTACGGTTGGAATAGGCACAATAACGTTGTCACCGGCATTACCAGCATGGTACGGTAATATGCTTGTAGGGGCTTTTATTTACCTTAATCTGCACGGGATCGGCCTATATTTTACACGCGATCGTAAAAATTAATCTATTTAATTATCAGTAAGTTAAATTATTTATATCAAAATAATCATCCAAATATTTGGGTGATAAATAAATATTCGTACCTTTACATCATCAATAACAACAAAAAACTTCGCACTATGGCACTATCAATTGAAAATCAAAAAAAGGTTCAGAATGTGATTTTTGAACGTGCTTATGAAATAGAAAATCAATTATCAGAAGATGATTTTTTTCTTGCTAAAATGTATGGATTAAAGCCTGAGCAGGTTGCTGACGTGGCGCTTAATTGCGCTATAAAAGAATTAAAAAAGCAATTTAGTAAATAGGCTCCACTATCCGAAACCTCCGAAAGGTGGTATTAACCATTAAAACTTCGTAAAATGAAAACTATCACACATTTTAAAAGAACAACAAATATTATCGCAAAAGCCATTGATAATGGGTTTGAATTCAATGAAAATGATTCTGTAGAGGACGTGAGAATTGCAGCATAGGAATTTCTTATTGAAAATGAAATTGACGTACAAGAAATAGAGGTCGGCGTAATATCACAAGGAAGTCACGGGCAGCGTGTCGAATGGTCAGATGGAAAAGGATTTGATTTTTGGTCGCAAGGAGAAATTGTTGATTTTTCAAAACACTGGCACAAAAATGCTGATACTAAAATTTTTCACGAAACTTGCGTGGACAGCGAGGCCAACGTAATAAAAATGTATTGTTTGGTTAAAAAAAATTGTAATTAATGACCCTACACAAAGCATTCGAGAACCTCACTGCTAAACGCGGATGGTACAAAGTAGACGGAGAGGAGATAATACTAGCCAGCACCGCCCAGTCACTAAAATCAAACTATTACAAAGGATTGGTCAAGGACGATAAGATACGGGAAGTGTTGGCCCTGTTCGGTTACACTAAGGTGAAGGAGGAGGAGTGGAAGCGCGGAAGCCGATGCGGCTTTCGTGGCCATTAAATTTTCCATTCTCATAATATCCATACATTCTAAGCGACATACCAAGTTCTTTGGCCATTTGTAGCTGAGTAAGTGATTTATTGAATCTAATATTTTTTAACCTATCGCTAAATTCCACAATATATTGTTAATAAGTTTAGTTGCTTAAACTTGCTTTTAAATTCTGAACTTGCATATATTTGCACATGCAGTATTGGAAATACTACTACAACTATTAAAACAAAGTTAGTAAATGATTAGCACAGAGCAAAAAAAGAAATTTAAAGCCTATCTATTTCCGAAAGATAAGAGGGCTATTGCTAGAAAATACAATGTCACTTACGGATACATTAATAATATCGCTGCTCAACTTTCATATAATCCTGTTATAGCTAATAGGATGAATGTAGTTGCTGATCGTAATTTATTAAAGATTAAAGGTAAAAGAATAAATAAGTCGGAATCTAATTGCGGGGTGGATTAGTGGTTAGATCGCCAGACTCATAATCTGGAGCCCGCCGGTTCGACTCCGGCCCCCGCTACTAAAAACAATGATCATTAAAAACTTTTTTTCCATACTATGGCTTGTTGCATGGATCATATGTCTTGTGTTTTGGTGTTTATCAACCCATAATTTATCGATTACTGATTTGATTTTGTTTTTATTAATAATTCTACTCTGTATTAAACAATTAATCGATTCAATATGAAAACCATTTTCAGTTTAACATATCCATGGTCCGTTATGTTTACATGTATAGGTATGATGTTCGCTGTAAAATGTAATCATGTTGTAATGGTATACGCGCTCATGTTCTTATTGGTAATAATCGCTGTATTGCGAAATAAGTTTGTTTAATAAATAACGTGAAAATATGAAAAAATTAACAAAAGCCGAACGGCAAAAGCGGGTGATTGCTCGTGGAGAATTCAGTAATCATAGCCATGTTATTGTTGGTGATGATGTTATTATTGAAGATCGTGGAGACCGTGTTATTATAACTGTTGGTGAAGATTCAAACGCATCATTGCGCCATCTTATGGAGAAGGAGTTTGTTGAGACAGGTAATCAAGTGTGGACTGGTGAACATGCGGATATTAAGCTTGATCCGGGATGCTACGAATATGTACAGCAGCAAGTATTTGATCCATTAACTCAACGTATAGAATCTGCTAGGGATTAATTGCTTAACCAATAAAAACAAACCAACTATGGAAAATAAAAATGTATTAATCAGAACATATTCGGCTGGCGTTCATTTTGGAACTCTGCTTAAAAAAGAAGGAAAAGAAGTGCATTTGAAAAATGCTCGGAGATTATGGTCTTGGAATGGCGCTTTATCGCTATCTGAAGTTGCGTCAAAAGGAATCGATATTAAAAATAGTAAAGTGTCTGTTCTTGTTGATGAAATTTATTTAACTGAGGCTATTGAAATTATTCCTATCAGTGAAAAATCCAATCTGCCATGCAATTAGAAAGCGTATATCTTCTTAACCTGACCGGCGACGGCTCCGGCTCCGGCTCCGGCTCCGGCTCCGGCTACGGCTCCGGCTCCGGCTCCGGCTACGGCTCCGGCTCCGGCGACGGCTCCGGCTCCGGCTCCGGCGACGGCTACGGTGACGGCTCCGGCGACGGCTCCGGCGACGGCTCCGGCTCCGGCTACGGCTCCGGCTACGGCTACGGCTCCGGCTCCGGCTCCGGCTCCGGCTCCGGCTCCGGTGACGGCTCCGGCGACGGCTCCGGTGACGGCTTGTATTATGTGAAAATTTTTGACGAATGGTTCCAAGTGAAAGGTGAAA
>CAZRLR010000004.1:30671-42356 GCA_964600395.1 uncultured Conexibacter sp. | reverse complement strand
CGAGTACGAAGCCCGGCGCCGGCAACGTCGTGTTCTCGCCCACTGCCTCGAGCGCCCGGGAGACGCCGAGCGCTGCGGTCGTCACCCGACCGGCGGCGGCCGGGAACTGCGTGATGAGCGCGTCGGACGTGGCCTGGGAGATGGAGACGAACGCAGCGGAGCGCCGGACGGCTGGGCCCAGCGTGGCGCGCTCGATGAGCATCGAGCGCCGGCTCGGGCGCATCGCCGGGTCAAAGGTCACGAGGTCGTAGACGATCGGCACCCCCGGGATCGTCAGGAACCAGGTCGTGAGGTAGGAGTTCGTCGAGAGGAAGACGTCGCACTCCCGGCTCGCGCGGCGAGCCGCGCGGAAGTTCCACAGCGGGTCCTTCGACTCGAGGTCGACCCAGGTGAAGCGCTCGTCGAGCGGCTCCTCCCACGGCTTGCGCGCATAGCAGCGGTACGCGTGGGCGTCATCGCGCGCAGCAAGCTCACGGAGCAGCTCGCGCACCACGCGACCGCGGCCGGCCGGGACCTCGGAGGCGGCGCGAGCGTCGATGCCGATCGTGAGTAGGCGAGCCTCCGTCGGGGTGCCCGAGGAGGTCACGCCCACACCCTCCACGGCGCCCGCCCCTCGGCCCACAGCCCTTCGAGCACGTTCCGGTCCCGGACCGTGTCCATCGCGTACCAGAACCCCGAGTGCTTGAAGCTGGCGAGCTGCCCGGCCTCCGCGAGCGCCTCGACCGGTCCCTGCTCCCAGACCGTCGCGTCGTCCAGCAACAGTCGCCCCACCGACGGCTTCAGGACGAAGAAGCCCCCGTTGCTCCAGGCCCCGTCCCCGCGCGGCTTCTCCTGAAAGCGCGCGACGCGGTCGCCGTCCAAGCCCAAAGCGCCGAAGCGCCCCGACGGCTGCACCGCCGTCAGCGTCGCCTCGACCCCGGCCGCGCGATGGAATGCGATCAGCGCCGTGATGTCCACGTCCCCCACGCCGTCGCCGTAGGTGAAGCAGAAGTCCTCCTCGTCCTGCAGGTAGGGCAGCACCCGCGCCAGGCGCCCCCCGGTCTGGGTCGAGGCACCCGTCTCCACGAGCGTGACGCGCCAGGGCTCCGTGGTGGAGTGGTGGACCTCCATCTCGCCCGTGCGCATGTCGAACGTCACGTCAGACGTGTGCAGCGCGTAGTTGGCGAACCACTCCTTGATGACGTAGCCGCGATACCCGAGGCAGACGATGAAGTCGTCGATCCCGTGCGCGGCGTAGATCTTCATGATGTGCCAGAGGATCGGCTTGCCGCCGACCTCGACCATCGGCTTGGGACGCAGGGACGTCTCTTCGCTCAGCCGCGAGCCGAGGCCCCCGGCCAGGATCACGGCCTTCATGATGCGGTGAACTCCTCGATCTGCTGGAGGGTGACAGCGCGCATGTCCGCGCGCGAGCGCAGCGCCAGGTGCCAGTCGACGATGGACGCGAGCGCCCGGTCCAGGTCCCAACGCGGACGCCACCCCAGCGCCGAGCGCGCACGCGACGAATCAAGGGACAGATAGGCCGCCTCGTGCGGGTGCGGCCCGGGGTCCACGTCCCACCGCAGCTGCTCCGGCCACAGCTGCGTCAGCCGGTCGGCGATCCACCGGACGGGACGCGCGTCCTCCGCCGCAGGCCCGAAGTTCCACCCGGATGCCGCCGCGTCCCGCACCACCGCATCGGACGACAACAGCGCCTGAGCGACCACCAGATACCCGCTGAGCGGGTTCAGGACGTGCTGCCAGGGCCGCACCGCCGCCGGGTTGCGCACGCGCAGCGCCACGCCCGCCGCGGCCGCGCGAAACACATCGGGGACGAGGCGGTCCTCCCCCCAGTCCCCACCCCCGATGACGTTCCCCGCCCGCCCGCTCGCCACGCGCACCCGGGCCGAACCCGGATCCGGGCCCGCCCCCGACTCCGCGTCCGTGTCCACCGAGAAGAACGACCGCCGGAACGCATCCGTCACGAGCTCCGCGCACCCCTTGGAATTCGAGTACGGATCGTGCCCGCCCATCGGGTCCCCCTCGACGAACGGCCGCGCCTCGCGCCCGTCCCGGTTGTCGTAGCACTTGTCAGACGTGACGTTGACGACCGCCCGCACGCTGCCGGCCCCGGCGACACGGATCGCGTCCAGGACGTTGACCGTCCCCATGACGTTCACCTCGTACGTCTCGCGCGGCGCCGCGAACGACCGCCGCACCATCGGCTGCGCCGCGAGGTGGAAGACGACCTCGGCCCCCGACGACCCGACGACCTGCGAAACCGCGTCCGCATCGCGCACGTCCCCCCGCACGTCGGACGCCAGCCCGTCCGCGACACCGGCCAGCTCGAAGAGCGACGGCCCCGTCGGCACCCCCGCCGAGAACCCGACGACCTCCGCCCCCAGCGCCTGCAGCCACAGCGTCAGCCACGCGCCCTTGAAGCCCGTGTGCCCGGTGACGAGCACCCGCCGCCCGCGCCACAGCGCGGCGTCGACCGCCCCCTCTCCGTCAACCGTCAAAGCCTCGTCGCTCACCGCCCGCGAGCGTAACGACCGACGCGCGACCTCACCCGCTCCGCCCCCGCCTCCGCCCGCGCACGAGCTCACCGAGCTCCGCCGGCAACGCCCCCGACGCCGCGATCGCCCCGCCGTACACCCCGAGCGCCACCGCGGCCCCGACGACCGACGGGACCCCGGCGCCCGAGACGAGCGCCAGCCCGACGCCTACCGCGACCGCCCCTGCGAGCACCGTCCGGACCGCGACCCCGACGTCCACCCCGAGCGACACCCCCGCCGCCCGGACCGTCAGCCCCATCCCCACCATGAGCACCGCTTCGGCGACCGCCGTCCCGATCGCCGCCCCGACCGCCCCGTGCACGGACGCCAGCCAGGTCACCAGGCCCGCCGACACCACGAGCGCCACGAGTGACGCCACGAGGATCCCCCGGTGCAGGCGCAGGCTCAACGCCGCGTACCCCCACGCGGCCGCCGCGAACGACGCGACGAGGCCCAGGCCGTGGATGCGCAGGACGTCCTCCGCCGGCGCGAACTCCGGCCCCGCCACGACGCGGATGATGAACGGCGCCCCCACGACGAGCAGGACGGCGACCGCCACCCCGAGCAGCAGACACACCGCGAAGACCCGCCCGATCGCCTGGCTCAGGCGCCCCAGGTCGTCCCGCGCCGCCCGCGAGAAGATCGGGAAGGCGGAGGACACGAGCAGCTGCGGGACGACGATGAGCACCTCGACCCCCCGGAAGGACGCCCCGAAGTACCCCGTCTGCTCGGCGGACGCGATGAGCGACATGAGGACGACGGCCAAGCGGAAGTAGATCGCCCCGACCGCCGTCGCCACCGCGTAGGGCAGCGTGTCGCGCACGAGCGCCCCCCACGTCCCCACCTCGAAGGTCGGTCGCAGCGGCATCGCCCCGCGGACGAACCACGCCGTCAACGCGAGCGCCACCACCGCCGCCGGCAGGTTCACGACGAAGAACGGCAACAGAGACGCCCCGACCGCGACGAGCACGAGGACGCTCACCACGTTCACGAGCTGCCGGACGAGGTCCGCCGCGGCCACCGTCCCCAGCCGCAGCTGCGCCTGCAGCGCGACCGAGTAGGCCGACTGCACCGCGATCACGAGGTACGCGGCGCCCGCCAGCACCGCCCCGAGCACCATCGTGGCGCCGTACCCCGCCGCCAGCGCGAAGAGCACCGCCGCCACGACCCCGACCCCCGTCAGGACGATCCGCAGCCCGAGCAGCCGCCGCATGACCGCGTCGCGCGACTCGCCCTCGGTCTGGGCGTATTCGCGCACCCCGATGCCGACCAGGCCCGCGTCCGTCACCCCGCCGGCGATCGCCACGAGCGCGAGGATCGTCACGTAGCGACCACTGTCCTGCAGCCCGAGGTGGCGGAACATGAGCGCCACCGACACGACGCTCAGCAGCGACCCGGCCGCGAACGCGATAAGCCGCACCGCCCCGCCGCGGATCGCCGCAGGACCGGCCGCGCTCGTGTCCAGCAGGTCCTGCTCGGCCGCCATCGCCGGTCATCCTACGTGCGTCCTCTCGCACGCCAGAGAGACGACGACGCCTCACTCGGTAGCCTCCCGCCGCATATGACCCAGAAGTCTGCGCTCATCACCGGCATCACCGGACAGGACGGCTCCTACCTCGCCGAGCTCCTGCTCGAGAAGGGGTACGACGTGCACGGCATGGTCCGGCGGGCGTCGACGGAGAAGTTCGACCGCATCGAGCACCTGCGCGACCAGATCACCTTCCACCAGGGGGACCTGCTGGACCAGCGCTCGCTCGTGGACGCGATCCGCGCCTCCAAGCCGGACGAGATCTACAACCTCGCGGCGATGTCGTTCGTCGCGACCTCATGGATCCAGCCGACGCTGACGGCGGACTTCACCGGCGTGGGCGTCACCCGCATGCTCGAGGCGATGCGCGAGGCGGCGCCCGAGGCGCGCTTCTACCAGGCCTCCAGCTCGGAGATGTTCGGCAAGGTCCTCGAGGTCCCGCAGACGGAGGCCACGCCCTTCTACCCGCGCTCCCCCTACGGCGTCGCGAAGGCGTACGGGCACTTCATCACGGTCAACTACCGCGAGTCCTACGACCTGCACGCCACGAGCGGCATCCTCTTCAACCACGAGAGCCCCCGCCGCGGCCTGGAGTTCGTGACGCGCAAGATCACCTGGCACGCCGCGGCGATCAAGCACGGCCTCGTGAAGGAGCTGCGCCTGGGCAACCTGGACGCCGAGCGCGACTGGGGCTACGCCAAGGACTACGTCGTGGCGATGTGGCTCATGCTCCAGCAGGACACCGCCGAGGACTACGTCATCGCGACGAACAAGTCCAACACCGTCCGCGAGTGCTGCGAGATCGCCTTCGACGAGGCCGGCCTTGGTGACTTCGAGCAGTACGTCACGATCGACCCCGCCTTCGTCCGTCCCGCCGAGGTCGACCACCTCATCGGCAGCTACGACAAGGCCGAGCGCGACCTGGGGTGGAAGCCCGAGACGTCCTTCGAGCAGCTCATCCGCCTGATGACCAAGAGCGACTTGGAGCTGCTCAAGCCGTAGGGACGGCCAAGCCGGCGGCACGACGCCACCGACCGCCGCGGGACCGACGCCGAGGTACCCGGAGGGGGACTCGAACCCCCATGTCCTCGCGGACAGCCGGTTTTAAGCCGGCCGCGTCTGACCAGTTTCGCCATCCGGGCGCTGCAGCGTGCACCGTACCGGCGGCTCGGCGCCCTCGCGCGGGGGCGCCCCGTCCGTCATCGGGCCTGCAGCTCGGCCAGGTCGGCCGCGAGCATGTCGGCGATCGTCTGCGCGAAGGGGATCTCCGGCGTCCAGCCGAGCGCCTCGCGCGCTCGCGACGGGTCGCCGAGGGGCTGCGTGGCCTCGGCCGGGCGGACGAAGGCGGGGTCCACCCGCACCCGTCCGGCCGGGTCGAGGCCCGCGGCTCCGAAGGCGGCGTCGACGAGGTCCTGCACCGTGCGCGCCACGCCGGAGGCCAGCACGTAGTCCCCGGGCGTGTCGGCGGCGGCCATGAGGCGCAACCCGCGGACGACGTCCCGCGCGTCGCACCAGTCCCGCACCGCCGACAGGTCGCCGAGGACGAGCTCATCGGCCCGCCCGAGCGTCATCTCCGCCACCCCGCGCGTCACCTTGCGCGGGAGAAAGCGCGTCGGCCGGCGCGGGCTCTCGTGGTTGAAGGTGATCGCGCTGGAGGCGTGCAGGCCGTGATGGGCGCGCATGACGCCGACCAGACCGTGTGCGGCCAGCTTCGCCACGCCGTACGGGCTGTGCGGGCGCATCGGCGAGCGCTCGTGCTGGGGCGACTCACCGGCGTCGCCGAAGATCTCCGCGGAGGAGACGACGACGACCCGCGTGTCCGGCAGCGACTCGATGACCGTGGCCAGCAGCGTCCCCGTCCCACCCGCGATCGCGGCCAGGGTGCCCGTCGGGTCGACCCAGGAGTCCGGGACGAACGTCGGCGCCGCCAGGTGAAAAAGGACGTCCGGTCGCACATCCTGCAGCGCCTGACGCAGGGACGCAGGGTCCGCCAGGTCCCCGTGGACGAAGCTCAGGCGGTCGTGGATGCCCGCCAGGTTGGGCTGCCGGCGGTCGACCGGCCGGCGCACCATCCCGACGACCTCGTGGCCGTCCTGCAGCAGCTGCTCGGCGAGATAGGAGCCGTCCTGGCCGCCGATCCCGGTGATGAGCGCGCGGGGCTGGGCCACGGCCGCAGCGTATCCATCGAAGGTTCGCGGAGTAGTGGAGGTGGGTAAAGCGCGCCCGGGATGCGTGGTGAGGCAGCAACATTTCGTCACCGTGTGCGTTGCAGGGATCAAGACGCCCTTCCGGAAGGTTCGCCATGAACCCGCCAGCCAGCATGTCCACACCCCTTCCCATCCACGACAGCGCGCCCGCGTTCGACGTCCCGGCCGCTGCCGCCGTCCCCCCGCCGACGGTCGACGTCCTCGGGGTCCCGCTGGCCCTGACGGACTACGCGCGGACGATGGACTGGATCGACGCGACGGTCCAGGAGGGCGGCAAGGGGTACGTCTGCGTGGCCGCCGTCCACACCGTCATGGTCTGCCAGGAGGACGCCGAGCTGCGCGAGGCAGTTCTGAACTCCGACCTCACGGTCCCGGACGGCCAGCCGCTCGTCTGGGCGATGAACGCGCTCGGGCACCAGCTCCCCAGCCGCGTCTACGGCCCCGAGCTCATGGCCCGCTACTGCGAGCGCGCCGCCAAGACCGGCTCGCGGATCTTCCTCTACGGCGGCTCGAACCAGGGCGCGCTGGTGCAGCTGGCGCTCAACCTGCGTCGCCGCTATCCCGGCGTCCGGATCGTCGGCGGTTACGCCCCGCCCTTCCGCGCCCTCACGGACGAGGAGGAGGCCGCCGTCATCAACGAGATCAACGGCAGCGGCGCCGACGTCGTCTGGGTCGGGATCGGCGTGCCCAAGCAGGAGAAGTGGATGGCCGCCATGCGCGACAAGCTCGACGCGCCGGTGCTCATCGGCGTCGGCGCGGCGTTCGACTTCCACGCGGGCCGCGTGGCGCAGGCCCCGAACTGGATCCAGGCCATGGGCATGGAATGGGCCTTCCGCCTGTCGCGGGAGCCGCGTCGGCTGTGGCGCCGGTACGCCACCTACAACCCGCTGTTCGTCTGGGGCTTCGTGCGGCAGTGGGTCAGGCGCCGCTGAGCCGGACGGGCGCCGGGCGGCCTTCCTCTAGTCTGGAGGCGCATGAGCAGCGGCTATGACGTGGCGATCATCGGGACCGGGCGCGTCGGCCTGCCGTTGGCCCTCGCCTTCGCGGACCGCGGGCTGCGCGTCCTCGGGGTCGACCGCGATCCCGCCATCCTCGCGTCGCTGCGCGCCGGACGGATGCCGTTCGAGGAGCCCGACGCACCGGAGGTCCTGCAGCGCGTCACCGCCGCCGGCAGCATCCACTGGACGGACTCCGTGGCCGCCGCCGCGCAGGCGAGGCACATCGTCACGACGCTGGGCACCCCGTCGTTCTCGCACATCGAGATCGACCTGTCGCAGATCCGGTCCGTCCTGGACGACCTCATGCCACACCTGCAGGCCGGCCAGTCGCTCACCCTGCGCTCGACGATCGCCCCGAGGACGACGGAGTTCGTGGCGGGGTACCTCGCCAAGCACCGGCCCGAGCTCGTCGTCGGCGAGTCGTTCTTCGTCGCGCACGCCCCCGAGCGGATCGCCGCGGGGCGCTTCTTCGAGGAGATCGTGTCGCTGCCCTGCATCATCGGCGGCGTCGGGGCCCGCTCGGGCGAGGTCGTCGGCGACCTCTTCGCCGTCTTCGGCGCCCCGATCGTGCAGACGCTGCCGGTCCAGGCCGAGCTCGCGAAGATCTGGACCAACATCCTGCGGTACGCGACGTTCGCGCTGCCGAACCTCCTGATGATGGACTGCGAGCAGTACGACGCGAACGTCTTCGAGATCATCGACCTCATCAACCGCGACTACCCGCGCGGCGGCATCGCCCAGCCGGGCTTCACGGCCGGCACGTGCCTGCGCAAGGACTTCGCCTTCAGCGAGGAGCGCTCGAACGCGCCAGGGATGCTGCTGGCGGTGTCGCGCGTCAACGAGTCGGTTCCGCTCTTCCTCGTGGAGGGCGCCAAGCGGCGCCTGGGCCCGCTGTCGGGCAAGAAGGTCGCCGTCCTGGGCCTGGCCTTCAAATCCTCCACCGACGACGAGCGCGACTCGCTCGCGCACAAGCTCATCCGCCTGCTCGAGCGTGAACTGGCGGACGTCGCCGTCCACGACCCGCGCGTGCGCGGCGAGACCCTGACGCTCGACGAGGCGACCCGCGGGGCCGACCTCGTCGTCGTCGCGACCAACCACCCGGAGTTCTGCACCCCCCAGGCCCTCGAGGCCATCGTCGAGTACGCCCCTGAGGCGCTCGTCGTGGACCCCTGGGATTGCTGGGGCGCCCGCGAGGTGTTCGCCTACGCGGACGAGATGTCGCACTTCGTCACGCGTGCGCCGGCGACCCCCGGGTCCGTCGGGTAGACGGCGCGGCGCCGGGTTCCCGACGTCAAGCGTCAGAACTCGACCATGTCGCCCTCAGGTTTAGGGCCTTTTGGACGAAGAGTCGGGGGAACTGGACCGGTTGGCAATGGCGTAGCACGCCGAGGTCTGCCATCCTGCCTAAGGAATCGGTCAAGTCGAATTTCGACGCACCGGTTTCCCGCCCCTCAGTGCTTTGACTCCTTTGCTTTCGCAGCCCATCGCCCCGACAGACGCCGTCAGCGTCCCCACCCGTACCGGGACACCGACGACCGCCACGCCGGCTCGCGCGGGAGGACAGCCATTCGCACTGCGGGCGTTCGACCTCACGCTGACGGCGCTGATCTTGCCCTTCGCTCTCCTGATCGGCGCGGTGATCGCGATCTTGATCAAGATCGACTCGCCTGGACCGGTGTTCTATCGCGCCACCCGGGTGGGCAAGGACGGCCGCACCTTCCGGATGCTGAAGTTCCGCAAGATGCTGCGCCACGCCGAGGGGTCGCCCCTGACCGTCGAGCGGGACGAGCGCTTCACGCCGATCGGGCAGTTCCTGGCCCTGACGAAGCTCGACGAGCTGCCCCAGCTCTACAACGTCATCCGTGGCGAGATGCGGCTTGTCGGCCCGCGCCCCGAGGACGTGGCGTTCGTCCAGCGGTATCGCAACCACTACGACGAGATCCTCTCCGTCGTCCCCGGCATCACCGGGCCGGCCGCGATCCAGTACGCCAGCGAGGCCCGTCTGCTCGCCCGGCAGATCGATCCGCTGAAGTTCTACGAAGAGCAGCTCATGCCGCTCAAGATCGAGATCGACATCGCCTACACGCAGACCCGCACGGTCCGTGGCGACGTGAAGATCCTCGTGAGCACGCTGCTCGTGCCGGTCAAGCGCGTGGCCAACCGCCTCGTCTCCCGGCAGTGGCGCAGCGCCCATCCGCACTCCCCGCTGCTGCTGCTGGGCGGTAGCGTGTTGATGGTGTTGTTCGCCATCGCCAGCGTCGGCCTGTAGCCATGCGCGTCCCTCGCGTGCTGTGCGCCGTGGCGGCCGGCCTAGGGCTCGTCGCCTGTGGCTCCGCCGGGTCTGCCCTCGTGACCGGCGACAGCACCGGCGGGTCCGCCGCGGCCGCCGCACCGGCCGACGGCACCTACACCGTTCAAGCCGCGCGCAGCAGCCACAGCCTCAAGCTCATCTGGGGCGGCAACACCCTGCCCGACGGCACCTCGGCCTTCCCGACCTACAAGCGCCTCGGCGTCGACGTCCTGCAGGTGCAGCTGAGCTGGAACGCGACGGCGACCCGCCGCCCCGCCGCCCCCCGCGATCCCGCCGACCCCGCCTACGCCTGGCCCAAGGCGCTGGACACGGCCGTCGCCGGGGCCAAGGGCGCCGGCATCAAGCTGGCCATCCTCGTCCGCCAGACGCCAGGTTGGGCCAACGGCGGCAAGGCCGAGCAGTACGCGCCGACGAAGGACGCCGACTACGCCGACTTTCTCGTCGCCGCGGCCAAGCGCTACCCCGGCGTCCACTTCTGGATGATCTGGGGCGAGCCGACGCGCGCCGGCAACTTCGAGCCGATGCCGGAGGGCAAGAAGACCGGGCCGCGGCGGTACGCGACCCTCTTGGACGCCGCCTACGGCGCGCTGAAGGGCGCCAGCCGCCGCAACGTCGTCATCGGCGGGATGACGTGGACGCTCGGGCTCGTCACCCCGGTCGACTTCGTCCGCTGGATGCGCCTGCCGAACGGCAAGCCGCCGCGGCTGGACTACTTCGGCCACAACCCGTACTCCACGCGGTACCCGGACATCCGCCAGTCGACGTACTACAAGGGCCTCATCGACATCTCCGACGTCGACACGCTCCATGGGCTGCTCCGCCGCGCCTACCCGAGCAGGACCCCGAAGCTCTGGCTGTCGGAGTTCTCCATCGCCGACAAGAAGAACCGCGCCTTCGACTTCGCCGTCAGCCGCTCGGAACAGGCACGCTGGCTGACCGCGGCCTACCGCCTGGCGGACTCCCAGTCCTACGTCGCCGGCCTGGGCTGGTACACGCTGACCGACGAGCCGCCCAGCGTGAAGGGCGCCATCACGAACGGGCTGCTCACCGCCAAGGGGCAGGAGAAGCCCGCCTTCCAGGCGTACCGCCGGGTCCCCTGATGCCCCACGTCGGCGTCGTCGGCATGGGGTATGTCGGCCTGCCGCTCGCCGTGGCCTTCGCGCAGGCCGGCTGCACCGTCACCGCCGTCGACGTCGACGAGGCGAAGATCGCCGCGCTCCTGGCGGGGCGCTCGTACGTCGAGGACGTCCCGGACGACGCGGTCGTCGCGATGGCCGACCGGCTGCGGCCGACGACCGACGTGACCGTGCTGGCCGAGGCCGACGCGATCGTCATCTGCGTCCCCACCCCGCTGACGGCCAACCGCGAGCCGGAGCTCGGGCCGCTGCAGGCGACCGCCGAGGCGCTGGCCCCCGTCCTGCGGGCCGGGCAGCTCGTCGTCCTGGAGTCCACGACCTTCCCCGGGACGACGCGCGAGCTCATGGCGCCGCTGCTGGAGGCCGGCGGGTTGCGGGCCGGGGTCGACTTCGCGCTCGCGTTCTCGCCGGAGCGGGTGGACCCGGGGCGCACCGACTTCACGGCGCGCAACACACCGAAGGTCATCGGCGGCCTGACGCCTGCGTGCCTGGAGCGCGCGACCGCGCTGTACGACCTCATCTGCGACGAGCTCGTCCCCGTCTCCAGCCCGGAGGTGGCGGAGATGAGCAAGCTGCTGGAGAACATCTTCCGCTCGGTGAACATCGCGCTCGTCAACGAGCTGGCGATCCTGTGCGAGCGGATGGGACTGAGCGTGTGGGAGGTCGTCGACGCCGCGGCGACCAAGCCCTACGGCTTCATGCGCTTCGACCCCGGGCCCGGCATGGGCGGGCACTGCCTCCCCGTCGACCCGTTCTACCTCTCCTGGCGGGCGCGGCAGTTCGACATGAGCACCGAGTTCATCGAGCTGGCCGGCAAGGTCAACCAGCAGATGCCCTACTACTGCGTGCAGCGCATCGAACGACGGCTGAACGAGCTCGGCGTGGCGACGAGCGCCGCCCGCGTCGTCCTCGTCGGCGTGAGCTACAAGGGCGGCGTCGGGGACGTGCGCGAGTCGCCGGCCCTGAAGATC
>CAZRLR010000004.1:0-30661 GCA_964600395.1 uncultured Conexibacter sp. | reverse complement strand
TGCAGGCGCTCGGCGCGGACGTCGCCTTCCACGACGACCACGTCCCGACGCTCGACACGTTCGGCCTCGGCTCCGAGCCGCTCGGCGACGCCCTGGCGGCCGCCGACCTCGCCGTCCTGCTCACCGCCCACCCGCACGTCGACCACGACGCGCTGGCCCGGGGACCCGTTCCGCTGCTGGACCTGCGCGGCGTCACCCGTGGCGTCGCCGACGCCGCGGGCCGGACGCTCCTCTGAGGTCGGAGCCTAGAATCGCCGGCGTGCGCATCGCCATGCTCCTGCACAAGTCGGTCGTGCAGGACTCACGGGTGCGGCGCGAGGCCTCGACGCTCGCGGCGGCCGGGCACGACGTCGTCGTCCTCGAGCTCGCCCCGGTCGACCCCCCGCAGCTGGACGGGTTCCGTCGTGTCAGCGTCCTGCCCCCCGCGCGCCTGCGGAGGCTCCCCTTCCACCTGCACCGCGCGCTGCTGGCCTGGACGTTCGCCCGCGGCGTCGTGCGCGAGCGCCCGGACGTCATTCACGCCCACGACGCCGCGATGCTCGTCCCCGGCCTGATCGGCGCCCGGCTGACGGGCGCGCGCCTCGTCTACGACACCCACGAGCTCGCCACCGGTGTCCCGTACCGCGAGGGCTTCTGGACGTGGTTCGTGGACCGGATCGAGCGCCTCGGCCTGCCCCGGGCGACCGCGGTCATCACCGTCTCCGACGGGATCGCGGCGCGGCTCGTGCAGCGCTACGGGCTGCGCGCGACACCGGTCGTCCTGCGCAACGTCTGCGACCTACAACCGGGCGGGCACGGCGGGCTGCGCGAGCGCGTCGGGCTCGGGCCGGATGCACGGATTGTCCTACACCAAGGGGCGCCGGCGGTCGGGCGCGGCTGCGACGTCCTCATCCGGGCGATGGCGCACGTCCCGGACGCCGACCTCGTCTTCCTCGGGGACGGCGCGCCGCCGTACGTGGACGAGCTGCGCGCCCTCGCCGTCGCGGAGGGCATCGCCGACCGGGTCCACTTCACGCCGAGCGTCGCGCTCGCCGACCTGCTGGCGAACACGGCCGAGGCCGACGTCGGCGTGACCCTGCTGCAGGACACGTGCGAGAACCACCACCTCGCGCTGCCGAACAAGCTCTTCGAGTACCTCGCCGCCGGCGTGCCGGTCGTGGCCGCCGCGCTGCCGGAGGTCGCGCGGATCGTCGACGACCACCGGGTCGGGGTGACGGTCCAGCAGGACGATCCGCACGCCGTCGCCGCGGGCCTCCGGCAGGTCCTGGCCGAGCGCACCGCGTCGGGCGCGCTTGCCGATCGCGCCGCCGCCGCCGGGCAGGCCCTGAGCTGGACGCACGAGCGCGACCGCCTGCTCGGGCTCTACGACCGGCTCACTGGCTTGCCGCCGCGATAGGGCGGCAGCATGACAGAGGGCTGCGGCTAGCATGGTGGGTCTGGAGCACCGAACCTTCCTCCGCGTGCTGGTCGTCGTCTGGATCGCGCTAGCGTGGTCACCGGCCCGAAGCTCGGCGGTCGGGGCATCGCCTCTGAAAGACGGAATCGTCGACCCGTCGATCGATCGGGCCTTCGGACCGCGACCGCAGCTCGCCTCGCCGTTTCCGGGCCCCGTCTCCCTCAACATCGCCTTCGCCGAGGGGAAGCGCGCGGAGCCGGTCTTCTACCTACAACGACTCGGCGCACGCTGGGTGCAGATCGGCCTTGCGCGGGACGACGCCGAGCTGCGAAAGGCTGGCTGGAGCGCCCTGAGGTGGGGGTTCGGCCTGCAGCGGCCTGACGGTAGCTTTGACGACGCCCCAGGCTCGGTGCTCGGCGTCGCCTCGCTGCTCGAAGGGGCCTCGCTCTCTCGCGTCGCGGAGCAGCAGTTCAGGGTCCGGACCCCCGGGGTGGTTCCGCTGTCGCGCCTTGCGTTGAGCGCGACGTGGCTGGCCGACCTTGATCCTGACCGACACAGAGGGGTGTCGTACTTTCGGCGCTACGTGCACCGCAATTGGACCATGGCGGCGGCGATTGCACTCACCGGCAAGCTCGTCAAGAGCGAACGTCTGCTGAACGCGGCCGACCGCTACGCACGGCGCGGCGCCAAGCTGCAGCGGACCTCCGGCATCAACCCGGAGAACAACGGCTACGACGTCGGTTACCAGGCCACGGGAATCATCAGCGCGGCACATTTCTTCGCTGCCTGCGATGACCCGTACACGCGCGCCATCACACGACGGATGATTTACCGCGCCGCGGCTTGGCTGGCGACCCGCGTAACTGTGCGTGGGGACGTCCGCCCTGGGAAGAGCACCCGGGTTGGTGTCGAAGACAACCTGGAAGGCGATACAAAGCGGGTCCCGCTCGAGCAGATCGCATCGGGACTGGCGTGGGCCGCCCAGGTCACCGGCGAGCAGCGCTACGCCACTTTGGCCAAACGGGTCCTGGACCGCGCAGCGGCGGTCACGACTGCTTCCGCCGGCGCCTGACCCGGCAGGGTCTAACCCGCAAGCACCGACCGTCGCAGAGCGTCGACGTCCACGATGAGGTCGGCATCCTTGACCTCACCATCGTCGGGCACCGTCGCCGGATCCACGCCGCAGACGAGCATTGCGTACCGCAACCCGGCCAGGCTGGCGAACGTCCAGAACGGACTCGGCGAGAAGAAGCCGCGCGGATAGAGTTCGATGACGCGCGTGCCGGCGCGCGCGAAGGCGATGTTCGTGAGACCTGCGCCATGCTGCGCCACCACGGTGCGAGCGCCGGCGAACATCCGGATTTGCGCAGCCACCGACAGCCCGTCGAGGGTGACACACATGAATCCGATCGACGTGAGCATGTCCTGGACAGCCCGTTCGTTACTTATGCGGCGCTTGTGCACGTCCTCTCGCGACACGTACAGCAGCGATGGTGTCGGGCCTTCCGACGGCGGGGCCGCGATCGCGAACTCCCGCATCAGCGGAACGAGTTCACTGCCGTACCGACCGTTGCGTAAGCCGTGAATCGGGAAGCTCGGGATGACCGCTCGTTCGAGCCGCACGAGGTCGTCGGTGACGATCGACGGGCGCACCCCGAGCCATTCCAGGGTCTCCTTCTGGAAGTCGCGATCGTGCGGACGCATGACGACCGGGAGATCGCGAAGCTCCGGATGGCGTCGAGCGGCAACCAGCCGGGGCACGATTTCAGTCATCCAGTGGAAGTAGCCGCTGACTGCCTTTCCACCAACTACGAGCGACGAGCCCGGAACCTCGGCGCCTGCAGCCAGGTTCGTCAGCGCGTAGCCGCCGTCCTTGGTCGGGGAGAAGATGCGACGGTCGCGGAAGCTGCGTCCGCCACGAACGGTCTCGTGGACGACGGATCCTGATTTCAGCGCAATCAGGTGAGCACCGGCGAGCGTGCACCCAGGAATCGACATCAAGAACACGGGCCGGACCTTGTAGTGCGCGTACTTTCGGCGTCGCTCGAGGATTTGACCTGCGTACGCAGCATCGGCTAGGACAGGGAAGTCGCTGATGGCCACCGGCTCGACGCCCGCAGACGACGTCACGGCCGTCGTCGAGCGGTCGGACAGCTCGGCGAACCCGGGCAGGGGGACGACATCGGCGATCTCGTGGATCCGGACCGACTTGATTCCGGTGCTCGGGTCAGCGGCCACCCGCGCAGCATAGGCCGGTGGCTACCAGGGCCGCGACACTTGGCCTAGGCTCACGGCGTGGCCCCAGCCTCCGGTCCTATCGCTGTGCAACTCGTGCGCAACGGGGTCACGCATGACGCTCGCGTGCTCAGGGCCACGCAGGCGATGGTCGAGGCCGGCTACGACGCCCGGATTGTCGGGGTGCTCGCGAGCGGCGGCCAAGCGCGGTCGACGGTACTGGCCGGTGTGCCGGTCACTCGCCTCGCGCCAGTGACGCTTGGGGCGTTCCTCGGGCGCCTCCGGTTGGGGCGCGCGGCGCGCCGCGCCGCGGTCATTCCGACGGCGTCGGAAGACTCCCCCTCCAAAGACACCGACGAGGCTCGGTCTTCGGCGGCCACCGGTCTCCGCCGTCGCGCCGTGCGCTTCAACCGCTTGGTGACCACGCTCGACTTCTACCGACTCGCGGTCCGGCATCTGGCGGGCGAGCGCCCTGCCCTCATCCACGCCAACGACCACAACACGATGTGGCCCGCCCTCATCGCGCGTGCGCGCTGGGGAAGTCGGGTGGTCTACGACAGCCACGAGCTCTGGGCGGACCGCAACGGTCGCCGCGAGTGGCGGCCCTGGTTGCTGGCCTGCGAATGGATTTTTGTCCGGGCAGCCGACGCCGTGATCTCGGCAAGCCCCGGCTATGCGCGAGCGCTCGCGCGCCGCAACCGGATCGTCGAGCCGCGGGTGGTCCGCAACATCCCGGTCAACGCGTCGCTGTCAGTCCGGGCAGACGACCGCGGACACGTGGTGGCGTATGTCGGCGGCCTCATGCCTGGCCGCGGCATCGAACAGGCCATCGCCGCGCTGCCGTTGGCACCTGGAATCGAACTTGAACTTCTTGGGCCCGGATCCGCTTCGTATACGGCGCAGCTGTCGGCTGCGGCGGAGCAGCATGGCGTCGCAGACCGCGTGCGCTTCGTCAACGCCGTCCCCCCGGAGGAGGTCGTCGGCGCGCTGCGAGGCGCTGGCGCTGGTCTCCTCCTCATCCAGCCCATCTGTCGCAGCTACGAGCTGACCCTCCCGAACAAGCTCTTCGAATACGCGGCCGCCGGCTTGCCCATGATCGCGAGCGACCTCGAGGTGATTGCCAGCGTGGTAAGAACGCAGGAGCTCGGACTGGTTGTGGGGGCGGACAATCTCCCTGAGATCGCCGCCGCAATGACCCGGCTTTGCGACCCCGGCGAGCGACACGCGTTCGCAGCGAATGCCGCCGCGTACGGCCGATTGGAGACCTGGGCCGGGGAACGGCTGCGGCTGATCGCCGTGTATCGAGAGGTGCTCGCCGTAGACGAACACGGCAGCGAGGAGTTGCCGGCCGCATGGCTGCAGTAATCAGCGTCGACGGGCGCATCGAGTCGGCCGCTGACGGCCAGCTCCGCGGTTGGGTCTGGTGTGGGCCCGGCACGGGTGTGGTGCACATCGAGATCGCGATCGACGGGGCGGTCGTCGCGGTCGTCCCGGCCGACATCCGGCGTGACGATCTGATCGTCGACGCTGACCCTCCGGCCGCCGTTGGCTTTGCGTGGGACCTTCCGCAGGAGCTCGTGGATACCGGCAGCCACGTGCTGGCGGTGCGAGCCCTCCCAGGCGGTGTTCCCCTAGGCCCGGATCCCGACTTCGAGGGCACGACACCCGATGGGATCTGGGGCGAGACGTCGTTCAGCGTCGCGCCCGTTCCCGAACACCTCGACGCGAGCGTCCGCGAAGCGCCGCCCGAGGCCCCCGCCAGTGCCCCGGTGCAGCCCCAGCTGCGATTTGCGCTGGAGGACCTGACCGAAGGCGCTGTCCGCGGCTGGCTGCGCAGCCGCCGACAGCCACCGCGGTCCATCGCCGTGAGTGTCGCCGGCGTCGAGGTCGCTCGAGCACCAGCGGACATCGCGCGACCGGACCTTGAGCCGCACTGCCACGGGTTCCGGATCCCGCTCGCCGACGTGCTGCCTACGCCCGGCCCCCACCTGGTCACCGTCAGTCTTGGCGACCAAGTACTGCCGACGCCACTGGGCGGGCTGCTGCCGGTCAGCGTCGCCAGGCCGAGTCCAGGCCCGGACGTGCGCATCGCGCAGGTGGACCTCGGCGCAGAGGACGGGCCACGCGCGCTGATCGGGCGCGATGGCTGGCTCTTCCCGTTCCGCGAAGATCGATCCGTTCGATGGGATAAGCCCCTGAAGCCCGCCGCGCTGGACTCACTCGTTGCGTTCATCGCCGGCTGGGCATCCGCGCACCGGGCCATGGGCGTGCCGTACGTGCTCGTCGTCCTCCCGGCGCGCGAGCGGCTCGAAGGGCAGCACCTGCCTCCGTGCGCGCCGGCTGCACGCCACCCCGCCCCGTACGGACAGCTGCGTCAGGCGCTGGCGGGCCTGCCGTCCCCGGTGGAGCTGCTGGACCTGCTGCCGCCGCTTCGTGCCGCCCAGGCTTCCGGGCCGACGTCTTGGCGAACGGCCAACTCGCTGTCAGCGCGAGGCGCCTTCGTCGTAGCGCAAGAGATCATCGCCGCGGCGGTCGGGCTGGCCGCCATCCCAGAGCCCTCCTCGCCCGCCCAGCTTGAACTGGTCACCTGCAGCGGCCTGCGAGGCGACCTGGCGGGCCGCCCGAAGCTCGCGTGGGAGGAGGGCGACGCACCTCAGCCGATCGATCCGGAAGACACCCCATCGGACGCGTTCGGCGAAGTGGGCGAGGTCCCGCTGACTGCCGCCTTCACCGCGACGCCCGCGCACCCCGGTCGTCACTTGAAACCGCTCGGCGGGGACGTCCGACTACTCGCCGGTCGTGAGCGGAGCGGGCGGGTGGTCCTCGTCGGCGCCGCGCTACCGCCGACGCTGCCGTATTGGTTGGCCGAATGCGTCCATCGGCTGACGATTATCGACCGGCTGCGCCCACCGCTCACGGAGATTGAGCTTGACGCTCCGGACGTGGTCGTGCACGTCGTCGACGAGGCCGATTTTCGCCTCTTGGTCTAGAAGGCCGCTACCGCAGACGGGCTCGATCGCCTGAACACGTGTTGACGCTGACACCCCGCTGACCAGCTACGGACGTGCCATATGATGCGGGGCCGATGACCAAGCGGACACGACGACCCATCGCAGAGCCAACGCAAGGACCGAAGCGGTGGGGACGCGCATGACCGAGGTCCTTGATTGCACGCTCCGAGACGGGGGCTACTACACCGACTGGGACTTCACCCCGGAGACGGTCCGAACCTACCTGCATAGCGTCGCCCGCCTGCCGATCTCGTTCGTCGAGGTCGGCTACGTGAACGATCCGGGTCACGGCTACACCGGCGAGTTCAACTACCTCACGCCTGAGCGGCTGCGCGAGATCCGCGCCGAACTACGCGACGATCAGAAGCTCGTCGTGATGATCGACGGAAAGAACCTCGTGCCAGAGCGACTGCCGGCGCTCTTTGCCCCGCTCGTCGGGCTCGTCGACGTCGTGCGCATCACGGTTGCCCCCACGGCGCTGGAACATGGCATCGCCCTGGGACGGGCACTCAAGGAACTCGACTTTCAGGTCGGCTTCAACGTGATGTACCTGTCGACCTACCAGGACGACCTCAAGCGGATCCAGCCGGCTTTCGAGGCCGCTGATTCGTTTGACAGCATCGCGCTGGTGGACAGCTTCGGCGGATGTCTGCCGGGGGCGGTGACCCGCCTGTTCGAGGAACTCCGTCAGCTGCTGCCGGACAAGATCATTGGCTTTCACGGCCATGACAACATGTGCCTGGCGTTCGCGAACACCCTGGCGGCCATCGACGCCGGAGCGGACGTCGTCGACGGCACGTTCACCGGCATGGGTCGCGGGGCCGGCAACCTCAGGACGGAGACCGTCCTGATCCATCGCGCCGGTCAAGGCATCGATGAAAACCTTGACTACCAGGCCCTGAGCCGGGTGATTGCCCCGTTCGAGGAACTCCGTCGAGCCTACGAATGGGGCACCAACCTGGCGTACATGCTTTCGGGGGCGAACAACCTGCCGCAGAAAGACGTGATGGATTGGCTCTCGAAGAACCGGTACTCCGTCTTGTCCATCATCGATGCCCTGCAGCAGCAGAGCGGCGGTGAGGTCGACCAGACGACCTACGACGACCTGACGTCCGCTGCGTTCGCGGCCGACTCGGTTCTGATCATCGGCGGCGGCCCGTCGGTCGTTCGCCACGCCGACGCGCTGGCTCGCTTCGTGGAGAAGGTCAAGCCCCTCGTCCTGTTCTCCAGCGCCCGGCACCTCAGCCTGGCGGCTCGATTCGGTGATGGCACCCAGCTGCTCTGCCTTCCCGGCCACGACGCTGCGCGGGTCGGGCTCTCCGACCACGTCTCTGCGATCTCCGCGCTGGTCGTCCCGGCGCCTCCGCGCGTCAACGGTTGCCTGCCGGCTGACGTCACGCTCCCGGTGTTCCAGTCCGGCGCGCTGCGCCTCTCCGACGAGGACAAGATCGGCCCCGTCTCAGATACCGGACCGCTGGCGCTCGCCTTGGGCGCTGCCCGCGCGCTCGGGCCGCAGACGTGCTTCCTCGCCGGTTTCGACGGCTACCCGATGGCCACCGCGGCGGAGCAGGAGCTCTCGCGTGAGGTCGAGGCGACGCTCGAACTGTTCCTCACCACCGGTCCGGACATCGACCTGCGAAGCATCACCCCCACGCGCTACGCACTCCGGCAGAGTTCCGTCTACGGACTGCTCGCCGCGGTCGACTGAACGGGCCGGGCGTTCGACGTGGCGGGACAGGCAGTGGTCGGTGCCGTCATCTTCGACTGCGACGGGGTGCTGCTCGACTCGAACTCGCTGAAGATCGACCTCTTCCGCGAGACGGTCATCGACCACGGGTTCGCGCCGGCCGACGTCGAGCGGTTCTCGGCGTTCCAGGCCGCGAACTTCGGGACTTCGCGCTACCGCCTCTTCGAGATCCTGCTCGAGTGGAAATTGGCGGTCCGTCCCGCGGTCGACCGCGAGACGCTGGTCGCGCACTTCGCAGCGCTGCTGCAGGGGCGTTACGCGGCGGCTCCCGACACCCCGGGAATGCGCGAGGTGGTCGCCGAACTGGCCACCCGACTCCCGGTGTTCATCGCGTCTGGCTCGGACGAGGCAGAGCTCCGCAACGTCTTCGTGGAGCGGGGGGACGCCGATGCGTTCGACCTGATCCTCGGGTCCCCGACGGGCAAGGCAGACAACGTGGCCACGATCTTGAAACGCCTTGCCGCTCGGACGCCACCGATTGCGGCGGGCGACGTCGTGTTCGTCGGAGACGCGGAGGCCGACTGGCAAGCCGCGTCCCGGAACGGCACACGCTTCGTCTACATGGACGGCTTCTCAACCGCCCAGGAACGGATGCGCAAACTCGCGACCGAGCAGGGCTTCCCGGTGATCAACGACCTCCGTGAGCTCCCGCTGTTGCTCACACACGTCCACACCCAAGCTGAGGCCCGATGACCCCGTTGACCGCGTTTCTGCCCTGTCGGGCCGGCAGCCAGCGTGTGCCACACAAGAACACGCGGCCGTTCGCCGACGAAGCCGAAGGGCTGCTGGGCATCAAGCTCCGACAGCTGATCGCCTGCCCCGAGATCGATGCCATCGTCTTGTCGACGAACGACCCCGAAGTTGTCGGCATCGCTGAGCCGTACGCGACGTCCGAGTCCCGCCTGACCATCGAAGCGCGTCCGGACCGCCTGTGCAGCTCGGCCACCTCGACCGACGAGGTCATCGCCTACGTCCCCGAGATCATCCCCGAGGGCGACGTCCTGTGGACGCACGTCACCTCACCGTTCTACGACGCTGCGGACTACAGCGAGGCCATCGGCACATACCGTGCAGCCCGAGCCGCCGGCACCCATGACAGCCTCATGGGCGTCACCGAGCTGCACGCGTTTCTCTGGAGCGACGAGGCGCCGGTGAACTACGATCGCGCGGTGGAGCGCTGGCCACGCACCCAGACGCTCGATCCTCTGTACGAGGTCAACAGCGCAATCTTCATCGCCCCAATTGAGACCTACCGGGCGCTCGGTGACCGGATCGGCGAGCGGCCCCTGCTCCACGTGATCCCGAAACCGCGGACGGTCGACATCGATTGGGAAGAGGACTTCACCATCGCGGCCGAGTTGTGGCGCTTGCGCGGAGGGTCGGCGTGAGTGACGTCGACGTGGTCCTCGGGGTCATCCGTGGCGACCGCGTCGTTCTCGAGTTTGCCGCCCACGTCCCGGCAGACGATCAACTGCTGCTCCGCGCCGTGGGACCGAGCGACATTCGGGAGACCGCGGTTGAGACGGTGGGAGGGCCGGACGGACGGCGGCGCGCCGACGTTGGTCTCGAGCAGCTACCGTCGCCGCTCCGCGCAATCAAGCTCTTCCGCCGCGGCGAGGCCGGGGAAGCGTCCCTGAGCACCGGGCGTGACTACCACCTCCTCCGCTTGCTTCCGCTTGACGAAGGCGAGTACGTCTCGACGTTCACCTGGGAGAGCCAGCGCATCAAGGACCCTGAAACGTTGCGCTTCGCCGCGCAACAGGTGGTGCGCCATTCCAACTTCCCGGCGAGCCGGATCGCGGCCGCAGCGTCGATCGTGGCCTATCGCAGCATCGACTTCGACGACAAGGACGGGTGCCACCTCTCCCTGAGGTTCATCGACGACGCGATCGGACGCATCGACGAGCTCGAAGACACGGCAGACGCGACAGAGCCTGCGAACGTCCGGACAGACCGAACCCACTTGGCGGTCTCGCTCTACACCGTACGTTGGCACCTGTGCCTCTACCTCGGCGACTTCGATGAGGTGATGCGGTCACTCGAAGCCGGCTACGAGATCGTGTTGCCCGTGACGGACGCCTGGTCGATCGGCTACAACGGCTCGAAACTGACGCTGCTATACGGCTTCATGCTCTGGAAGAGTGGACATATCGACCGAGCGATCGAGGTCTTCGACTTCGCGTTCATCCTCTTCCAGCGGGTGGCAGCGAGCGCGCACAACGACAATTCCACCCTCTTCAACGACCATCGCGCCGCCCACCGCGCCGCGTTTGTGAGCATGCTCGCCAAGGAGGCGATCCGAGGTATCGGCGACACGCGCGCCGCGGCGCTGCAGGTCGAAGCCATCGGCGAAGAGGTCTTTCGCGTGCGTGAGCGCGACGCTCGCACGCTCCTGCACCGGCGCCTGACCGAAATGGTCGAGGCAAGGCAGACGTCGGACATCGCACGGGCGGCCGCAGCGATGCAGAACGACCGCGAAGCGGCCCGAGGCTTGGCGGCGGGCGGCGCGTTCGAAGAGGCAGGTCATGCCTGGGCACGTGTCGCGAGTCATGTCGGCGGGCCGGCACTGCTCCCGACGGGCCAGCTCATCGAATGGGCCACCGCGCTTCGACGCGCAGGCGATCCCGCTCAGGCACTCGAACTGCTCCTTCCACGCCGCGAGCGCGAAGGCGACCGTCGGCCGGTTCAGCGTGCGGCGGCCGACGCCGCCACGGCTGCCGACGAGAACGAGCTTGCCGCCGAGCTCTGGCGGGAGCTGGCCGAAGAGACGAGTGAGGGGCGCGCGCATCTGATGCTCGCGAAGATGCTCGTGCGACTCCGCCGCTACGACGAGGCACGCGATGCTATCGATGCTGGCCTGGAACGGTCGCCGCGGTCGAGCAACCTGATCTCGATGCGAGCGGCAGACCTGATCCGCCGGGGGGACCGCGAAGGAGCTCTTGCCCTCTTGCAGGAGTACGAGCGCGCGACGCTCAACTTGGACAGACAGGGTCTGCAGCTCATCGAAAAGCTGACGCGACCCGCTCGCGTGAAGGGCGCCTGAGCGGTGCGCAGGGGCGCCGTGGTGGTCGGTGGCCCGCAGGTCCAAACGCTGGCCGCCACGCTGAACTACTTCAGCACTGACGTGCAGTTCGATCACATCCTCACCCACCCCCTGCCGCCGGCCAAGGCGAAGGGGCACATCGCCCGTCGCGTCCGAGAGAATAAGGACGCGGAATACGTTCTCACCTTCAACCTAGGCCCGAGGCACGACGCGCTCGCCTCCGACCAGATCCGGATGACGTTCCCCGGAAGGGAGATCTTGCGCATCAACGACCTGTCTTTCACCGGCTACCATCCCGACCTGCTCTCCGTCGGACCGGCCGGCGCTGGCTTCGATGGTCCGTTGGGCGAACACCACAGCCGTATCGCGATGTATGCGTTCGCCGAGGGGCTTTCGTGCGACGCGACGGTCGCTATGTATAACGACGCTGTGTACCGCGCTTTGGGCTACTACGGCGACTGGCGCCGATCCACCCGCCGGATGATCGACAGCGACGCTGACGTCGACCTGCCGTTCGGTGCGCAGTTCACGTCGATGCTCAAGGACCAGCTTGGGCTCTATACCAGCAGCCAGCCGACGCCACGGATCTTTGCGGCCTGGGCGCGAGCGATCGTCAACGGACTCGCGGCGCGCGGACTGGTGATGCCGCGTGAGTGGGACCCCGACGAGTCGTCGCTCCCCCACCTTCTGACCGAGTCGGCGACTTTCCCCGTCTACCCTGAGATCGTCGCTCACCACAGGCTGCCTTTTGCGGGTTCGTATGTGTTCAAAGCCGACGGCTACTCTGCCAACAGTTTCCTGTCGCTGGCGGACTTCGTCGAGGGCGAGTTCGAGGCCTTCGAGCGGGTCGGGGCCGAAGGGCTCCGGAAGACGGCGAGCTGGCCACGGATCGCAGCGCGGTTCACCGCGCTGCGTAAATGACCGGGATCCGATGACGCGCGGAAGCGATCCGGGGGCAGCCTCACAGGGCGCCTTCGTCCAGGACGGGACCTACGTGTCCTACGCCACCGAAGTCGCTCGGATGTACATGGATCCTGCGGACAACCGCACGGCTGTCGTGGCGAAGCTCGAAGGCGTCGTCCAACCCGCAGTCTTCCAGGCGTGGTCCCGCCTCATCCGCGCGCTGTCGCCCGAACTCATCCTCGACGTCGGCAGCAACTACGGCGAGATGGTGCTGCCGCTGCTGCTCGGGCCTAACGCGGCGGTTCATGCGTTCGAACCGAACCCGACCGTCGCCGAGCATCTCCGTCGTTCCGTCGCCACGCACGTGCAACGCGACGCGTTCACCGTCCATGCTGTCGCGGTCTCCGATCAGGTCGGCGAGCGACCGTTCAACATCGATCGCAAATGGTCCGGAACATCTTCGCTGGACTATCGGCGAGAAGACAGCCCGTTCAAGGGGGACGGGGCACAACATTTTGACACCGTCGTGGTGCCGGTCACATCAATCGACGCGTTCGTGGGCACGCGCGCCGTCGCGTTGTCGCCGGACGCGACGGTCGCCCTGAAGGTCGACGTGGAGGGCCACGAGCCGCAGGTGTTCGCCGGAGCGCGGGAGCTGTTGCAGCGTAGGCGCTTCTTCGCCATCTTCGAGTTCTCGCGCGGACAGCTCGAGCTCAGCGGCTTCGACGCGGGGTCGTTCGGGCGTGACCTGGCCCAGCTCGGCCGCCTGCACGCGGTGGATCGGAACGGCAACCTCACGCCGATCGGCTCCGTCGACGAGATTGACAGCGCGCTCACCGACCTGGTCGTGAGCAATATCGATGGCATCGGAGAGGTCGTCAGGGCCACCACAGGTATCGCTGTCCCGTCAGACCGTGCCCCGGCACCGTCTGGCACCGCCCGCCGCCCTCGCGTGACAAAGCGAGGCGTCGTGATCGGAAACTGTCAGGCCAAGCCGCTGGCGTTCGCGTTGAACTACTTCAGCCTAGACGTGGAGTTCGAGCACTTCCAGGTTCACTCGCTCCCGCCCCACAAGGCTGAAGACCACATCGCGCGCCGCATCGCTGAGTTCGCCGACGTGGACCTTGTCCTCGCGTTCAACCTGAGCGACAAGTACTACGGGCTGGCAACCGACCGCATCGCGGCCACCTTCGCCGGGAGGCCGGTCCTCAGCATCAACAACTTGTTCTTCGCGGGATACCACCCGGACATCGTGGTCCTCGGCGAGGTTGGAATGCGCCTCGACGGCGCGCTCGACCAGTATCACAGCCTGCTCGCGCTCTACGCATACCTTGAGGAGATGACGGTTGAGGAGACCGTCCTCCTCTACCGCGATGAGATCTACGAAGCGCTTGGCTACTACGGCGAATGGGACCGCTCGGCGCAACGGATGCTGGCGACCGACAAAACCGTCGACTTGCCGTTTGCTGCGCGATACGTCGATCTCTTGCCCCAGTTGCTCGGGATGTACGTCCTGAACCACCCGTCGCCACGGATCTTCGTCGAATGGGCTCGGTCGATCGTTGGCGCTCTCGGTGACCGTGGGCTGATGGCGCCGCGCGAATGGGACCCCGACATATCGGTGTTCCCGAGCGACTTTTCCGCCACCGCCATCTTCCCGGTCTACCCGGAGCTCAAAGCGCACCACGACCTCCCGGTGCAGGCGTCCTACGTCTTCAAGGCCAAGGGCTACGACGCGTCGAGCTTCTTGTCCCTAGAGCAGTTCATCGCGGCTGAGCATGAGGTGTTCGACCGAGCTGGCCGCGACGCGCTCCGCGGCTCCCGCCAGTGGCAATCGGCAGCACCGCGGTTCGACGCGCTGCGCTGACGCGGGTTAGGCACCGTGCGGCGCGGCAGGGCCGCACGGTCCACCGATGTCTATTTCGCCAGCCGATCGACGACAACTCGCCACGACGCCTCGATGCGTGCCTGCGAGGCGTCCCAGTCGAGGGCCCGCCCGGTCGATCCGACGAGAACGATCGTGTACTTCGGGGTCGGCGCGCTGGTGCTGCCGGCGACCGACCGCACGATCACACGAGCAAGACGATCCTTGTCGGGTCCCGTGTAGAGCGCCTGCATGATCGTTCGGGCGTCGACCTTCGCGGCCGAGCGAGCGCGATTTGCCGGCGATGCGGGCCCCAACGAGTGCTCGACCGTCACGTCGAACCGGCCGCCACCCCCGCGCTTGACGTCCACGCTCAAACGCTCGGGGTGCCTAAGGTCGAGTGCCTTGACGGCGGGCTCCACCTTCGCGATCAGGGCCTCCCCCGCGCTCGGCGCCGTCCCTGTAGCCGTACCAGACCCGGCTGTGAACGGGGGCGCCGCGGCAGTGGACGCCGTGGTTGAGGCCTTGTTTCCTCTGTTGTCGTCGCCGCAAGACGCAAGCACCATCGCAGCAGCAGTGAGCGTGACAGACAGATAAGGAGTGAAATACCGACGGGGATGAGCGATCAAGCTCGAGATGCTACGACCTCCCCCGGCAGAACTCGACCCCGGGCGCCGTGTGTTGCGCCCGACGTCGTCAGGCGCTGATAAACGCGAGGAGGTCACGGCCGACTGCGGGCTCGAACGATGGCTCGAAGTGGCTTGAGTCCTTCATGGCCGTGTCGTACCCATTCGCGTACACGAGCTCGGACGGGTCGTACATCCGCGCCGCTCCGACCGCACAGAAATCGGCCATTGCCTCCCGCAGCACCTCCCGCTCAGGAATGGACGTCCCATCGTCGCGGATCACTCGCACCGGCGGCACGAAGACGACGCTGCAGCCGACGAGATCCACGATCTGTCCCAGCCACTGCGTTACGTCGTCCTTTGTCTGGACGTGAAGCGTGGCACGATCGGCGGCGGCGGCAACTTCTGGCTCCGCGTCACGGTTTCTGAGCGCAGCCCGTACGGCCCACTGCTGCAACGAGAAGCCGTCGAGCTCATAGACCTTGATCGACGCGATCTCGGCCACGAACACGTCGCTGCCGTCGTAGTAGTCCGGCCGGATGATCGACGGATCGAAGCGGTAGCCGCCTGCGGAGATCAGCGGCTCGACGTGGGGAGGGACCTCGAGTTCACCTCGCATGATGTGGTACTTCTGGACCACCTCCGGGGCGGAGTGGGTGAACCACAGTGCGCGCCCGTGCCCCGACTTTGCGGCACCGGCCGCACGCACGTGATTGAACGGCCGGAACACCCGGCAGCTGCCCATGACCGAGACCGTCAACATCGAAGATCCGGACGATCGCTCACGCGCTCGAGGCCGCTTGGATCGCTTGCTCGTCGAGAAAGAAGGCGTCGTGACCAGTGTGGCTTGCGAGCAGGTATTGACGCTCCGCCAGATACGTGACGATTGGATCGCGCAGGGCGTCGACGACCGGAAGAATCGACTCGAGCAACACCAGGCGCGGACGATGCCGCTCGAAGTCGAGAGATTCGAGGACCTGCATCTCGTGGCCTTCCGTGTCAATCGACATCAGATCGATCGGCAGCCCATCGGCGGGCAGATATTCATCGATGATCGCCGACAGGGGCCTGACCTTCACTGCTACCTCAGCGACGAAATTGGCCGCCAGCTGCTTTCGTCGTGCGGGGTCGAAGGAGTTCCACTGCTGGTTGGTGTAGGTGTACAGAACGATCTCACCCTCGCTGTCCGACACACCCTCCGACACGAAGCGATCTTCGGGCCGCTCGATGGCGAACTCCGCCGCGGCCGCAGGGTTGGCGTCCATACAGAGTCCGCGCCAACCGCGCTCGTAGAAGTAGAAGGTGTTCGAGACGCGTATCGGCCAGCATGCGCCGACGTCGATGTAGCGACCCTGATAGCCCCGCTTATATTCGCCACGAAAGTGCTTTTGCAAGAGGTAGTGCGCGAGCACGTCCTGGCCGTACTGCGCGTGCGTCGTGACCGACGTGACCGAGCGAGCCATCTAACTCGCCTTTTCTTCGCTGAAGTTCTCGTTGACGAAGTCGACAAGCTTCCGGCCGATGACGAGCTCAAAGTCCGGACGGTAATGACCGGAGTCGACCATCGCCGTGTCGTAGCCAGCTTCGTAGACGTATGGCGTCGGATCAAACATCTGGGCGACTCCGCGTTCGGCCACGGTCTGCATCGCATCGCGGATGAGCGCCCGCTCGGGGATGTGTGAGCCGTCGTCTTTCACGACGTTCACGTGCGGCACGAAGATCACCGGTCGTTGGAGCTTCTTGGCGATGTCGGTCATGCCGGTGACCAGATCATCGCGGGTTTGCACATGCATCTCCGCCCTCCCGGCGATGGCGGCTGCTTCCACGTTGTCGGCCGTATCGGTGAGCGCGTCTCTCACGCACCACTGCTGCAGGTACCAGCCTTCAGCAGTGTAGATCTTGATAGAGGCGATCTCGACGACGAAGACGTCGGTGCCCTCGTAGAAGTTCGGGCGGGCGACGTCCGCGTGGTACTTCTCGATCCCGTGGACGAGCAGGGGCAAGATGGCGGGCGTGACCTCGACCGTCCCGTTCATGACGTCCAACTTCTGCAGAACGTCGTGAGTCGAGTGCGTGTACCACTCCGCCTTCTCATGGCCTACGGCAATGTGATCCCGCCGCTTCATCAGGTTCAGCGGTGTGAAGATGCGACAACTTCCGATGCCTGAGACAGTGAGCACGACTCTGGTCCTTTCCGTTCGTCAGCGGAGCGCTCGCCCCGAGGACTGAAGATGCCGTCTTCTCGGCTCGTGCCGGGCGGCGCTGCCACGACCTTTGATCATTCTGAGGCCTCGAGCAGCGCGGCGCACCTGCGCTCAACCGCCGCCCACTGGGACGATTCCTCAATCGCGGCTCGACCGGCCTCCTCGAACGCCTGGAACTCGCGCCGCAAGTAGCTCTCGAGCGTGAGGAACGAGGCATTCGTGTAGCCGGGCGCCTTGAAGATGTAGCTGCCGGGAAACGCCATTCCATGGTGCGTTGCGATCTCCGGATACACCGGAAAGACGGAGGTGTCGGTGAACAGCGCCGGGAGCAGGCTGTCTTGGGGAGTCCAGTCGCGCGGTGAAGCAAGACCGCGTTCAGCGAGGTCCGCCACGATGGTCTGGGCCCACCGACCGAAGACGACCGGCGTCGGGTGGTTCGGCATGTACATCGACAGGTGGGACCGCAGCAACGTCGCGTATTGCTGCACGAACTTCACATCGACTGCTTCGTCGGAGGTCGCCAGACGCGCCAGCGAGTTGTCCCACTCACGAAAGTATCCGAGCGCCTCGTAGGTGTCGGCGTTATACAGGCCGATCGTCTCGTCGACCGACATGTCGTGCATGTAGCCGTACAGGGCGATGCGGCTGCGGTACTGGTCGAGCGGACCTTCGACGCGTTTGTGGGCCGTGCCGAGCACGACGATGTCAGGGTGATACCCGCCGAAGTAGAGGTTGGAGATCGTCAGCACCTGCTGGCCGTCGAACGTCCCCGCGATCTCGTCTGCGGCTAATCCGAAGAATTTGTCGCTGAGGCGGAAGGCGAGCACCAGATCACCGTCGGCGCGGATCTCGGCGATCCGGGTGGCGATGTGCGCCTCCGCCTTCGAGGGGTGCAACGAATGCACCTGCACGTGCTCGAACTCGACGTCTTGCGACACATAGTTCAGAGCGAAGGCCAACGACTTGACCTGGCAGTTCCCCACCACGTAGGCCTTACGCATCCGCAATCCCTTCTGAGAGACGCTGAGCGCATCCTTCCAACTCACTCACGATCATCGCTACCTAGTCCACGGTCCCGAACGCGATGCGCTCGTACAGGTCGAGGATCTTGCGGTTCTGCCGCTCGATGTTGAAGTCGCTGAGGACGTGCGCACGGCCCTGCCGACCGAACCGAGAACCGAGGGCCGGGTTGTCGTACAGCGTGATGATGTTGTCCGCAAATGCCTCGACGTCCAACTCGTCGGCAAGCAGACCGCAGTAGCCGTCGATGACGGCTTCCGGGATCCCGCTGTGCCTGGTCGAGAGGACGGGCAGGCCGGCTGCCATGGCCTCCATGGTGACGGTAGGCACGCCCTCCATGTCGCCGTCGGGGCCGGTGATGCTCGGCGCGAGCATCGCGTGACTCTGCCCGAGGTAGCGCATGACCTCGTCGTGCGGGCGGGCGCCGAGCAGGAAGACGCGGTCGGCGATGCCGAGCTCGTGCACGAGCGCTTGGAGATTGGGCAGCTCGATGCCGTCCCCGATGAGCGTGTACGTCAAGTCGATGTCGGGGCGGCGCACCAGCGCCGCCGCCACTGCGCGGATGCCGAACTCGAAGCCCTTCTTGAAGACGCAGCGACCGACGGAAACCAGGCGCAAGGGATCGACGTCGCCGCGCCTGCGATCGGAGTACGTGAACTTCGCCGTGTCCACTCCGACTCGGTGCACTTGGACGTCCTTCGGGGCGAATCCGAGGTCGATCAGGCGCTCGCGGAAGAAACGGCTGACCGGAAGGGCCTTGTAGAGGCGGCCTTTGACGTCGTCGTAAAGGCCGGGGCCAAGACTCTGGATGTGCGCCGACATGTCGATGCCGTGATACGAGCACACCATCGGGGTCTCGGCTCCGATCATGTCGAGGTACTTGTAGATCATGCGTGGTCGGTGCCCGAAGTGGCAGTGGATGACGTCGACATCGTCGATGTGCGCGCCGATTGCCTGGGCTGCGTGGATGTCCATGAGCCGGTTCTGCAGCTTGTCCATGGTCTGCTTGGCCTGCTCGAGCGTCGCGACCGCGTTCGGGTTCTTGACGTCGGCGGCGGCGAACGCACTCCCGAGCCGCGACCCGATCTGCCGCGCCTGACCACCCAGCGCTCTCAGCGGCATCGCCTCGCGATCGTTCGGCGTGATCGAGATGACACGATCCTCGAGGTCGTACCTCAGGTAGTCGACCGGGGTCTCTTCAGGCGCTCCCTTCCGCGTGATCAGCACCCGGACGTCCACGCCCATGTCCAAGAGTCCGGTGACGTGGTTCAGGACGAAGGTCTCCGACAGCTTGGGGAACTCGCCGGAGACGATGAGCACCTTGAGCGGCCGGCGTTCGCGGAGCGGTCGCCGTGACCGCAGGCCCTCGAGGACATCGTCGCGGCGGGCGTCGCGCTCGTAGAAGTCGAGGAGCTTCTTCGTCGTCGGGGATCGGCGCGCGGCCTTCGCGCCGATGACCTCCTCGTAAGCCTCGAGGTATTGATCGCCCACGACCTCGGGGAGGTACTGGCCGGTCGAGGCGAGCGCATTGGCGCGCAGGGTGTCCCAGCGCGCCGAGTCGAGTGTCCCGAGTTCCTTCAGGATGTCGATGAGCTGCTGCGGCTGGTCGGGGTCGAAGACCCACCCGGTCTCGCCGTGCGTGACGATGTCCGGAAGGCCGCCACGGTCTGTCGCGATGACGGGAACTCCATGAGCGAACGCCTCGATCGTGATCCGGCCGAACGGCTCGTGCCAGACGGACGGGGCAAGGAGGACGTCGATCTCCGCAAAGAACGAGGTCGGGTCAACGAATCCCAGGTAGCGCGCATCGTGCGTTTCGCCGAGCGCGCGCACCCGGTCGAGGATCTGCTCGTCCTGAAGGTCGCCGGCCATCGCCAGCGACACGGCGGCGGGATCGATCTGGGAGAACGCGTCGATGACGAGGTTGATGCCCTTGCTCGCGTGCAGGCGCCCGAGGAAGCCGACCCGCGGCGCGATGCCCGGGCCGAGCGGGCGAGCGGGCGGGACGGCGCCCCGGCGCCTGTAGGAGTTGGGGATCACCCGGGCAAGCGACGCGTCGGCGAAGAGCCCGCGATCGAGATGTCGTTTGAGGGTGAATTCGCTGATCCCGACCACGCCCTCGACATGCCGCGACATCTCGACGGCGTGGTTGCTCGCGGTGAAGCAGGCTGCGCATTGCGTGCCGCAGTCCCGCTCGCCGTCGAACATGTTGCGGTCGCACATGAGCTTGTACTCGCGCAGGGTGTGTAGGACCGGGATGTCGAGCGGTGCCAGTCCTTGCCACAGCTGGGGCGCCCGGTGGAACACGTTGGTGTGAACGACATCCGGGCGCTCGCGCAGGATCACCGGCACGAGGAGGTCGGCATGGGTCGGGACGCGGCCCTTCTTGGCCATCAGGATCGTCTTGACCCCGTTGATCTCGCGGACCGAGTGGATCCCGCCGCGTTGCATGTCACGCGTGTAGACGTTCCGCGCCATCGCGATGAAGGTCACCCGGTGGCCCGCGTGCGCAAGGTGTTCGGCGATGCTCTGCACCGACCGCTCGGCGCCGCCGGGTCCACTGAAGGCAGCGTGCTCTTGGTTGACCAGCACGATCTTCATGACGCCACTGCTCCCGTGTTGCGCGAGGACCGTCTGATCGGACCAGCGCCGCCGCGAGTCAGGGCGGCCGCGACCGCGGCCCGTTTCGCCACGACGCCGGCCTCGGGGGCGACGCGGTCGACCGCGGAAAGGTTCGGAAGCACCTGGGCGTCGTTGCTCACCAGCACGCTCGGCACCCCCAACAGCTCAGACAGCTGCGCGCAGATCGGGTCAGGCGTCACCGTTGTCGCCGCTCCGCTGATCGAGGTGATCAACGCATCGATGTCATCGTCTAGCTCGACGGCGGTCAACTCGAGCCGCACTGAGCCACGACCGAGCTTGCCGACGATCGCGTCAGGGCTGAGGGTCAACCGCTCCGCCGGCCCGTCGACGAACAACACCGGGGCCTCGTCGTCTTCGACGAGCGCCGCAGGGGTCAAGGGCGGAAAGGTGCGTGAGCCTGCGGTGCGATCTTCGAGCCACGTCATGTACCGGTCCAGCTTGGCGTGGAACCCCGCGGCCGGCACTCCACCGTCCTCGGTGTAGGACAGCAGCAGATTGGCTTCAGGTGCGCGCGCGGCGACAGCGGCGGTCACGAAGTCCGGTAGGAGGAAGGCGATCTCGCCGCCACGTTCGACGTTGAACGCGGCCACCAGGCGGGTTCGATCGGCAAGCCGCCCGGCAACAGCGCGACTGAAGGGCGTGTCCTCGGGCGTCACGACCAAGACCGGCGCCTCGAAGTGATCGCCGAGGAACGCCCCGAGGCTACAGGCAATCAGGATTGCCGCCGGGTCAGCTCCGCCAAGCACCATGGCAGGCAGGTCCGCACGGGTCATCGCGCCTCGGTAGCGGGTCGGGATAGTGACGTACGGGGGCTCGCGCCTCGGCGCCTGCAGCTTTCGGACCTGCGCCTGAGCCTTCTTGTCTTCGGGATCGAGCTCGGCGACACCCTGCCAAAGCTCCAGCGCCCCGGCGAGGTCGCCTGATTCCTCGAGCAGCTCAGCGAGCGGGATGCGAAGTCGACGTTCGCCGTGCCGCGGGCCGACTGCCCCCTTCAGCATCGCGATGGCCTCCTGGGCGCGCTCCATGCCCACAAGCATGCGCGTGGACTTCTGCAGACGCTCGACGTAAGCGGGGTCTCCCGGCGGCACGTTGCGCCACAGCTCGAGGGCCAGCAGTCGCTCACCTTCGGCCTCGGCGATGCGCGCGAGCACGAGCGACGGCTTTGGATGCCCGGGCCTGATCTCTGCTGCCGCCATGGCCAGCGACTTCGCCTCGGCTATGTCACCAATGGCCAGCGTGACCCGCGCGAGGCGGAACAGCGCGTCGAAGTTCGTCGGCTCCCGCAGCAGCACCTGCTTGAGCAACTCCTGCGCTCGCGCCCGGTCGTTCTTCGCCTCGGCCGCCGTCGCCTCCTTGATCGTGTCCTTGATCGACAGCGGCGCCTCCGTCGGGACGGCACCCGCGACGGCCGGCAACGACCCGGAAGCGGCAGAAGGGGCCTTCTTGACACCCGGCTGTCGTCTGATCTTCGCCGGGACGAAGTCGGCGACGCTCAAAGCCCCCAGCGTCTGCCCGCCGTTGGCCTTGGTGGTCTTGACGGTGATAACGAGGCTGTCGTCGCCGTCGAGGACAGCGGGAGCGATGGGGAACCGGAAGCCGTGAGCGCCGTCGCCGATGCCAGCGGCCTTTAGATCTTCGCGCGGGACATTCGCCAGCGTCACTCCGATTGGCTCCTCCCGCGCGTAGAACTCGAGTTCGACGTGGTTGTCGGGGTCGGCCTTGTCCCAGCACCAGCCGTGAAAGGCTCCGCCGTTCATACCCTCCACGTGGCCATCGATGGTCCGCGGGACACTCTCGAAGTGCAGGTCCCGTGTATGCGTCGCCGGTAACTCACGGTCGCCGCCGAAGCGCAGCGACACCCGGTGCGTCTGCCCGTCGCGCAACCCGCTCGGAATGGCGAGCTCAAAGCCGTGCTGGCCGTCTCCGATTCCGCCCCGGGCAAGCTCCTGCCGTAACAGATCGGCGCGGACGCGCCCGATGGGCTGATCGTCGACGTAGACCTCGGGCTCCAAGCGCAGGTCAGGGTGCTCGGGATCCCATGCCCATCCACGAAGCAAGCCGCCCGATGCACCCTCGATGCGTCCACGAAGCCGCTTTGCCGCAGCCGCCCTGGCTTGAACGAGCGGTGCGCCGGGGAGGCCGCCAGCCGAGGCGATATCCCGCTTTGCGTGCTTTGGGGGACGCGTTCTAGCCGATTCAGATGCCTTCCGCGGGGTCTCGGCCGGAGCCGGGACAATCTCAGCGACTTTGGCCACCGGCGCATCACGTGCGATGGGCCCTTCGGGTTCGGATAAGTTGGCCGCGACCTCCGCGAGCGCTGGTGGTTCGGGAGCGCGCGACGGCCAGAAAGCGGAGGAGTCTGCGGGCACCGTCACATCGAGCGGCTGACCCACCGCGATACCTTCTGGAACCGTGCGCACGGTCAAGCGATGGGGGCCAGGAGGGAGCCGCCCGGCACTCAGCGCCACACGGAACCCGTGGGCGCCGGCACCCTCGTGGGGCCGGTCTGCGACGAGCGTCGCGACCACGTCCTCGTCGACCGCGAGCTCGAAGCGCACCGCGCGATCAGGATCCGCGAGATCAACGATCTGGCCGCGTACGATGCGCCCGTCGACGTGCTCGACCCCCCCGGAGAATCGCTCCGGTTCTCCACTCTGGGAGGGCTCCTTCGAGGCGCGCTTGCTGATGTCGGTCGCGTCTTCGCGAAGGACACGTAGGGAGCCTCCGACGACACGACCCGTGGCCGCCGGAACCACCGACACAAGGTTTTCGCCCGGCTGCAGCCAAGCGTCGTCGATGGCGATCTCGAAACCGTGGCGGCCGGACCCGATGCCCGCCAGCTTGAGATCCTCCCGGAAATCCGCGGCCTCGAAGACGCCGACCGGCCGTTCGCCAATCACCAGATCGAATCGCACTGGCGCACCCGGGTTGGTCATGTCCCACAACCAACCGCGGATCCGCCCGTCGGCAACCGACTCGAGCCGACCTCTCAAAGGCCGGTCGTCCGTGTGAAGTGCGCCATCCTGGTCGATCTTAGACGAGACCCCTAAGGGAGGAAATTCCTGTGCGGGGGATGGTGGGTCTCATGACCGCCCTCCGCCCGTCCGCGAGCGTCGATAGGGACCACTACTGGTGGGGCGGCGTCGCACGGTCGTGCGGTTACACTGCCGCGATGCTGGCAGGACGAGACCGCGAACCGACGAAATGAGCGTTCGCTCGTACGCGCAGCACGGCGAAGATCTTCAGATCGCTTACTTCGTGGGTAGCCGCGCCAACGTCACCTACATCGATGTGGGATGCCTGTGGCCTCAGAAGCTCTCGAACTCGTTCTACTTCTACGAGCGCGACGGTCTGGGCCTCTGTATCGATCCTAATCCCGAACTGGCGGCGGAGTTCGCACGCGACCGTCCTCGCGACACGTTCTTGAACGTCGGCATTTCGTCGGAACCTGGCTGGCTTCGTTACAACATGTACGAGAACCCGGTCTTCAACACCTTCTCCGACGAACGTGCGGCCTTCGTTCTCAAGAAGTCACAGTCCCGCGGCGGCCGACGGCTTGTAGATGTGATCGACGTTGAGGTCCAGACGTTGGACGATGCGGTCGCCGAGACGAACTTTGCGGACCGCTGCGAGGGGGTTCTCGACTTCCTTTCGATCGACGTCGAAGGGTTGGAGGTTGACGTGGTCAACGGCTTCTCGTTCGACGAGTTGCGGCCGCGACTGATCGTGTGCGAGCACATCCGTCGCAAGCGCTCCGATCCGTCGCCAGAAGAGTCCCCGGTATACGAAGCGATCGTGGCGAACGGCTATTGGCTTGCGGGCAATACCGGTCACGACCTCTACTTCCTCGACGACCGGTCCTGACCCCGGGCTGCGGTGGGCCGGCAGAGACTCCCCACGGTCCTCCTGCTTCATGGCAACAGCCATGGAGCGCTGGTGGCGGAGCGCGTCGGGCGAGCGCTGACGATCCTCGGGTACACGCATCGTGCTGCTGTCGATCCTTCAGCGACGCCCTCGTACGATGTGCTCGTCGCGTGCGACCGACCGAGCGTCGGCGCGGCTTTGGCTTCAACCTCGCCGGAAGCGCGCCGCCCGGTCCTCGCTCTGGTGAAGGCCAGCGACGCCGACGCGTTCCCGTTCCGCCCCGGGCCCTACCGCTCGGACGCCGAGTTGCTTCGTGCGCTCACGCCCTTCATCGCCGCGCTTGACGACATCCCTGCCGCCCACCCGGCGCCCGCGGCCGCCGTGGCGACACCGGTGGAATGGGAGGGCGTCACTGTGGTGCTCTTCGTCGGCGGCCCGCCCGAAGGAGCCGAACGCAGCTTGCTGTCGCTGCTCCGAGAAACGAGCGCGGCGTACAAGGTCATCGTGGCCGCAGGCAACCCAGTGGTCACCGAGCGGCTGACCCGTACCATCGCCAGAAATCCGCGGGCCCAGATTGCCCTATTGAGCGGTCGCTTCGGCCTGGCGGAAGCCATGAACTTCGCGTGCCGACAGGCATCAGGCGACGTGGTGCTCCTGAGCTCAGGAGTGGAACTACCTGAACGGTGGCTCACCCGTCTCAGCGAGGTCGCCTACAGCCGTCAGGACGTTGCCACGGTCAGTCCCCTGAGCGATACCGGTTCGTTCGCCATCGTGCCGCCGGGGCAGAGTCAGACTACGGTGGACGAGGAGGTCCGGCGCCGCTCACCGAAGTTGCGCCCGCGGGCGCCGCTCGGCGAACATGCGTGCCTCTACATCCGGCGATCCGCTCTTGAGGCGGTCGGATCATTCGATGAGTTTGCGTTCCCCGGTTCGTGCGCCGGTGCCGCGGTTTACGACTTCTGTCTCCGCGCCACAGCGCTCGGCTTCGCGAACATCGTCGACGACGCGCTCTTCGTGAGCGGTGCTTCAACCGCAGTGCACGCGCCCGACGCCCGAGCCGACGCCACCCTCGAACGCCTCCACCCCTTGCACGCGGCCGCCATGCGCGATTGGCGAAGGTCTGACCCCCTCGGCGGCGTGCGCAACGCGATCCAGCGCAATGTTGGCGGCGAATCTCCACCGGTAGTCCTTTTCGTGCATCACGCCGGCGGAGGCGGCACCCCGCAGACGAACGCCGACTTGATGCGCTCGCTAGACGGCCGCTACCGCCCGCTCGTCCTCCGCTGCGGATTGGATCGATGGACCATGCAGGACAGTGACGGGAACACGCTTCGGACGTGGGCCTTCACCGAACGGTGGCGCCCGCGCGATGCAGCCGACGCCGAGCGTGCCGCGGCGTTCGTCGAAGCGCTCCATCAGGCTGAGCCCGCGATCGTGCACGTTCGCTCACTCTTGGCTTTCGCCCCCGAGTTCCTCCGCGCTGCGAAGGCGGCGAATGCAGCGCTCGTCGTCTCGTTTCACGATTTCTATGCTGTGTGTCCCACGATTCAACTGCTCGACCAAGCGACGCGTTACTGCGCGGGCTCGTGCACGCCGGGTCCGGGCATCTGCAAGCTCAGCACCTTCTGGTTCGGCGACTCCATGAAGGACCTCAAGCACGACTACGTGCACGAGTGGCGTCGACGCATGGCCGACGGCTTCGACGTTGCGGACGCCCTCGTCACAACTTCCGTTTCGGCGAGAGCTGTCGTCACCGAGCACTTCGGAGCCACCCCGGCGCCTGTACGCGTAATCCCCCACGGTCGGGACCTCGGTCGTTTTCGGCGGGTCGGCCGACGACCGGGTCCGGGAGTCCAGCGCGTGGTCGCTTTTGGCGCGCTCGGCGAGGCTAAGGGGGTTCGCCTGCTCGCGGAGGTGCTGAGGCTCAACGAGGAGCGTGGTGGTCGATTCGAGTTCCACTTCGTCGGTGAGTTGCACGGCGGCTTCAAGCCCGAGCGCTGGGGCGGACTGACGCACGGGCCGTATGCGCGTGAGAACCTTCCGGCGATCCTGGACGGCATCGCTCCGAACTACGCGGCCGTCACGTCGATTTGGCCCGAGACCTACTGCCACACGCTCACCGAGGCATGGGCGTCTGGCCTTCCCGTCTTCGCATCGGATATTGGGACGCTGCGCGAGCGCCTCGTAGCTACCCCGGGAGGATGGTTGCTGGATTACAGGGACCCGCTCGCGTGGTACGACGCGATGTGCGAGACGGCCGACGCCCCAGAACGTTGGGACGCCGCACAGGCCGCCATCGCCGCCATAGCGCCGCGGACGGTCGATGACATGGCCAAGGACTACGCCGAGCTCTACGCCTCGCTTATGTCCGCCGTCCCCGAGACGCGGACGTGACCGCTCCGCTGCTCGACGTCGACGGGAAGGGGTTACTCGCAGACGTCGCTGGCGCCGCCGCCGCCGCCTTGGCCGACCCGCGTGTGCTGGTGCTCGCCCACGCTAACCCGGCGCTATTTGCGCTCGGCGACGCCTTAACGGCCGATTCAGGCCACTCCCTCGCACTGACTGTGCCCGGGCATGAGGACGCCCCCGCTCCAGGCTTGGCGCTGTTCATCGATCTGGAGGAGGCTCGCTGGAACGACGCTGTCGCCGACATCGTGATTCTCGAACCGGAGCCGAACTACTGGACGGTCAGTCACCTGCTCGAAGCGCTCTGCGCGGTGGAGCCTCCACGCCTGGTGATGATCACGGATACGCAGGCGCCGCTCACGACTCACGATGCCTACCCGCCCGGAAGCGCAGTTCCAATGGCGCGGCGCCACGCAGCGGGGCCGGCTGTCACCGAAGCGCCGGGGCGTGAGCGTTGGATGCACGCGGCCTCTGACCTGCCGCGCAGCGGGGTCCGTGCCGCGATCGCCGACTTCGCCGCCCTCGAAGACGGCCTGTGGACCATCCTTGACCCCCATCCGTCGCTCGTCGTCATGGTGCACCGTGACGCGCCATTCGACGGTTCCGAACTCCTCCGCCCCCCGGAGACGCCGCGTCCGGAAAGCCCTGGCTCCGAAGCCGTCAGGCCGCCGGCCAGAGCATCGGCAGACGAGATTCCGCCCAAGCCATCGACCGCCAAGGCTTCGCCGGTCGTCGCGAGCCCATCGAGCGACGACGCATCACTCGAGGTGCTTCGGACCCAGCGTCAGGAGCTCCGGCGACGCCTTGCACAGGCCGAACGCGCCCTCGACCAAGAGCGGGAAGCTCGGCGCAGGGTTGCTGCGCGACTGGCGACCCGGGAGCAGGACCTCGCCGACGGGGCCGCCAAGCTCGCGGCAGCCTTCGACTGGCAGCAACAGCTACGAGCACGCGGTGACGCCCTCGCGGCACGTGTCGTCGCCTTGGAGGCGCAGCTCGAGATTGCCGAGCGCGCGGCGGCAAGTGGTGCGCTCGCTCAGACGGCCCTCCGGCAGCTCCTCGTCGATAACGCGGCGGTCCGCATCGAGACTCATCCCACCCCGCGCGACGGCGGATCATCGGACATGTGAGTCAGTCGACGTCGAGAAAGTACAGCGTGTTGCGAGTCTGGCCGACTATGCCATAACCGACATCGGCCATCCTGGTCACGATGGCCTTGCCCCCCTCGTCGTGAGCGACCCGCGCCTCGCACACCACGAGCTTTGGGCGCGGGTACTGGAAATCGAAGCCCGCGAGCACGTCGATCTCCATCCCGGCCACGTCCACGGCCATGAAGTCGATGCTCGCCCCCACCCGCGCGTCGAACCCCGATTCGGCAACGATGTCGTTCAGCGTCCGGACCGGCATCGAGACGTTGCCGATCACCTCGCGGCCGCGCCGCCCGGCGGCCTTGCGCTGCACGTCGTCCGCGCGTGTCTTCGAACAGGTGTTGAAAACCGGATTGGCGTGCATGACGTAGGTCGTCTCGCCAAGCGCCGCGCCGCAAACCGCGGCTACGAAGACGTCACGCGGCCGATCGGTGGCGAACTGCTCCGCCGCGTCAGCGTAGGGATCGATGCAGAGTCCCATCCCCCCACGCTTGTAGAAGAAATAGGTGTTCGAGATCTCGACGGGCCACAGACACCCGACGTCGATGTACGTGAGGTCTTCGCGGCGGTCGAGAAAAGCCGCGATCTGAAGGTCTTCGCCGTACTGCGAATATGACGTGATCGGCATGCGGCGCGCAGCTTAGGGCACCGTCGATTGAATCTCGTCCAAAAGCGCTTGGACCGGTTCGATAAAGCGCACGATGTCCTTTTCCTCGCGCTCATTCCGGTCGTTTGACTCGAATTCCTTCACCGTTCGGTGCTTCTTGGGGTGGTCGGCCGGCTTTGCACCCCGCCCTCGCGCGGACTTCTCGGCCCACTCCTCCCGGGACCGCGTGAAGTAGTGGTTGATACGGATGATGTCGTGGCTCACCGTCTGGGTCCGGCCCTCGAGCGGCGGCAGCTCCTCCCCCGCGACGGTCACGTACCGGACCCCGGGACGGAAGTGGCAGGTGTGCACGCGTGGGATCTCGATCGCGTCGACGCGGGCGAGCGTCTTGACGGCCCGGTTACCGCCGAACGACTCCTTCGCGCACCGGGTGAAGCGGTCGATGACAAGTCCTGGGGTGCGTTCGACGTGCCCTGAGCTTCCAAACATCTTCCAGTTGATCGCGATCGCACCGGTCTCGCCGTGCTCGGCGAGGAAGGCTTGGATCGAATCGTGCTGCGGAAGGACGACGAACTCGTCGAGATCGATGAAGGCGATCCAGTCCGCGCGGGGCGCGAGCCGCGCAAGACCGTCTTCGTAGGCGACCCATTGCGGCTTGAGGTGCGGTGGGGCGGTCCACGGCGACCACTCGACGAGCCCGGCGCGCTCCAGACGCCGCAGCACCGCGATCGAATCGTCTTCGCTCTCGTGGTTGTAGACCCTGATCGGCCCGAAGCCGATCAGGTGGTGGTAGGCCGCCCACTCTTCGAGATACGACGCCTCGTTCTTGGCGATGGCGCAGATGGCCACCCGGGGCCTGCTCAGGGCGCTTCCGGCGACCCCCGTGTCACGACCCGAGGCCATGCCCCGCATCCTACCTTCGCGCTTGCGAAATGCCGCGTCGCCGCAGCCGCCGCGCCTGCTCCAGCGTCGACTCCAGCTGATGCAGGTCGTATTGGTCGACGCCTCGCGTCGCGAGGTGCCGCGCGAGATCATCCCGCTCCAGCGTGGTGCCTGCGTGCAGTACGTAGCGTCCGAGCTCGTCGTCCACGGGCGTGGCACCGGGATGACCACCGAAGGCTCGTAGCGCACGGACGAGCCGGGCAAGCACAAGCGACACCGGCACGCCGCGTTCGGCGGCCACGGTGGCCGGTTCGCGCTGCTCCCAGGCGACGGCGACGAAAGCGTCGCGCTCGTTCTCCGACAGGCCTTCCAAGCGCGCCGCAACCGCCGCATCCGACAGTCGCGTCGGGAGGAGCGCCCGAAGGATACGCGCGACGACGGCGACCTGCGAGCTTTGGATCGCGCCGATCAGCAGCAGGACGATCGGAAACGCGGCGATACCCCCCAGCGACAGGAGAACGCGAAGCAGACCATCGGTCCGGCTTAGCTCCACAGCAGCGACTACCACCGTGGCGCCGAGCACAGCCAAGCCCAGCCGGCCCCAAGGGTAAGGCGCGGGTCTGCCGCCGCGGCGCTCGATCTCCTCGAGCCAGATCGTCACGACGACCGAGGCGACGATCTGGTCGATGCCGACCGCCCAGGTCGGATGGCCCGGCGCGACCAAGGCGATCGTGACCGCATAGGGGAGGATGAAGAAGAAATGCAGGCCGACGTACCACCGACGGCGGTGACGGAAGCGGCCGGTGCGGTAGACGGCTTTGAAGACCACGTGGCCCGCGGCCCCCGTCGCGAGCAGCGGCACAAGATCGGCCGCGCTTGCGTACTCATCGGCGGCGATGCGGATCAGGACGCCCGCCGAAAGGCTCACGACGACGACGAGGCCGAGCACGGTGAGACAGACGAAGTTGAGTACGGAGGCCGCTTGCGCCGGCCGGCCGCGGGCCGTCAGAGCCGCCGCGCCGAGTGGGCTGCGCTGCAGGGCCGGCCAACCGATGAAGATGCCGT
>CAZRLR010000003.1:0-43848 GCA_964600395.1 uncultured Conexibacter sp. | reverse complement strand
TTGAGATGGAGTTTTGCTTTATTTATTCACGAAAATTAATTAATTTCTGGCGGCTCACTGACGTGTGTCATAGCAGAATGAACATGCATGGCGCAAGCCAGTAAACTGGCTCGCGTTGCCCGTGGTGCGTTTGCGCGTGCGCTTGTCTCTGTGAGCCGCCGAATGAATGAATGTACGGGAAGAAAGAAAGCAAAACTCCATCTCAAGAGCACTTCGGATGCTACGACGGCGCCTGCGGCGGGCTTTTTATATTTCTCGTGTTTACATACACTCAATTATGTCTATTCTTTCCTCATCGCGCCGTGTTGACACTCCATGCAGTCAGCGGACGATCAACGACGACTACGCTGGCACATCCGTGTATCCAATCAGTGTATCGCCGACAACTGGAGAGGAGCTGAGCTTCACACGGTCGCCATCAATTCGCGCAACGTGGCCGAGTGTGCTTTGCAGACACAGACGAAAGAAGCATACTATCACTCCCTACACTGCTATGCAGAAATGTGGTCGTACTACACATCTGATACCGATGACGACGACGAATAAATTTCATGTTCATGAACAACACGAAAGTAACATTTCGAGCGACGCCATTGCTTCCAGCGCCATCTGTTCTTTCAGCTCGCTCAGCGCATCGCGCAACTGCTCGACGCTTGGTCCCGCGGGATCCAGTGGCGAGTCGCCGCGCTGTTCGCGAACAGCCAGGTACGAGCGGTAGCGCGTCAAGATCTGGGCCATGTCGCGGTCCACCCGTTCCACCAGGCAATCGACCATCAGGCGCTGTAAGTACTCGCGTGCACTAGGGCACTTCAAGTCCACCTGCTTGTCCATCAAGTAGCGCTCCCACTCGCTTGCCTCGCTCATGGTCGGGAGGAAATGGCACGCCAGGCCAGCGAGCAGGCGCGTTCATTCCGCTCATCGCATCGTCTCGTCAACATGTCGTCTGTCGATATCTCCGGCCTGGACAAGGTGGATGTTCTGTATGCCATCTGGCAAGCCAGCAGTCCCGCCGCGTGGTTCGGGCAATTCATGGGTGTGCCCCCGCCGGTGTTCAACTGGGAAGAGGCTCGGCGTGACCTCGGCCGCCACGGCTGCTACGTCGACTACTTTTGCGGCCGGTGCATCAAGCTCGATTTCCGCAGCGACGCGCTGGACCCCCGCTTGTTTGACCGTGATTACGGCCAGGGTGCAGTGGCCCGTGCCGTGCAAAATTTGCGCGCCAATAAGTGAACGCTTCCGTCGTTTTGTTTGCGAACGCCGGCCCGTCTATAAAATACCGCTTTGCACCCGGCTTGCTCATTCTCTTGCCGGCCATGTCGAGTACACCAAGTACCCCCGCCAAGAAGCGCGACGTCCGCCTCTGGCTGCTCATGCATGACCCGGGCAATAGCAACTTCGATCACCGGGGCGAAGGGTGCGAGGTCACGGACGTGCAGGGCTTTGTCGGAAAATGGATCCTCAAGGCGGGCATCTGCCGCGAGGACGTCGCTGCGCGACTTGCCGGCTCCTACCACGTGCCAAAGACCGCCGCCGATGGCACCCATGGCTACTCCTGCGTCGAACACCAAAACCACAATGTGGCAGAGGTCGCCAATGCGGCGATACGAGCCGCCATTGCCGAATGCCCCGCCGATGCGCCATATGCCCTGGCGTTCATTGGCATGACTTGGCCGACCTCTAGTATACTGGCCCAGCGTGACCAAATCGCCGCGGATTGGCGAGCCTTGTTTGCCGCGCCCAAGCCAGAGCCAAGTGTGATCCAGGCCTACATCGCGGCGACGAAGGACCTTGAAACCGCCAAATCTGCGGTGGCCTGCGCGGTCGAGCGCGCACAGCTTGAGGCAAAACAAGTGACCACCAAGGGCATGCCCCCCTCGTTTGATATCAGCTCGGCCTACCTCGACGCGCTCTGTGTTGCGCTGGAACATCCCGGGCGGGTATATCGCTCAACCCCCAGGCGGGCCGACATGCTCCGGCGCCTGGGTCTTCAGGTCGACGTGGTTTACAAGTTGCCCGAAGCGGTCTACCTGGCGCAAGCCCCGAATTCACGGGACACGGAACTTCGGGGTGACCTGTATATTCGCCTGGGCATGCCTTTTTGATGCTTGCTTGTTGGTTTTATTACACGTCCACTTCTTCGCTATCCACACCGATCGAGCTATGCTTGGTCCAGTGCCCCGCCCCGCTGGAGCGCAGCGACTAAGAAGCTCGAGCGCCGTTGGACACGCCAACTGCACGCGCTCGTCCATCAAGTAGCGCTCCCAGTCACTCGCTTCGCTCATGGCGCGTCAGTGAACAAATGGACGTTCGCGAACGTATGCGGCCCAATAATAAACGTTTGTTCGCCTGCTTAAATTTAGATGAGTGCCATAAAAGGCCTCGCGCGCGTCCTGCACTTGCATTCTGTCACTGCCATGACCAGCACAGCAGCAAGTGGAAAAAGGGTGCACCTGTACCTCAACACCTTGACCGGGTTCGTACTCGACGAATGGTACGAGCCGGACCACGTCGTCGTTTCCAGTCACCTGGTCAAGGACGCGTTCATGAAAAAGGCAGTAATTCCCCTGGGAACCCTGTACGACATGGCCACGATTCGAGCGTTTATCCCGGGCGCGCAAGATGGGGAGATTCGTATTGAGGAGCTTCACGATAGCATGGCATTCGCAGAGGCTCTGAATCGCGCCATCAAGCTTGCTGCCTGCCACTGCCCCCCGCGCGCACCGCACTCCCTTGTGTTTGTCGGGACGTCCGCCCCACACACTTGCCTAAGCATTACGCGCAGCTGGCGCGCATGCTTCAATGACAAGTACATCCCTGTGCCGGATTCCCAGCCGACGCCTGTGCCCACCGAGACGCCGCTCATGCGCTGGTATAACACGCGCAAGGAGTTCGTGGCGGCAGCAGCGGATTTCAAGGCAGCAGAAACGGACTTGATAGAGAAGCTCAATGCAGCACTCAAGGAGAAGGCCGATGACCCCGCTGTCAATTGCGGGACCAGGTTGCTTCTTGGTGATGCGGAAACCTGGTACCTCGAGCAACTGGCTGAATTGAAGACCAACCCAGTGATCGAGGGACACCCCGCTCGCTTTGCCGCCTACGAGGCAGCCGGGTTCGTATTTGGGCCTGTTCAACCCGCCGCGACCCATCGCCTGGTCGACTTTGGCAAGGTTCAAAATACTCACAGAGTCCGTGTCATGATGTTACCCTGGTGTACTGACAAGTAATCGGTGAACAAATAAACGTTCATGAACACACACCTCAATGCGTTTATTTGTCGTTGAAATGTACATCGCAAAACCACTCCCAATCTGCATCAGCACCGATTGAGCTGCACTTTCTTTCCTGCCTCGACTCGCTGGAGTTCTTCGACTCGTTTAGCAGCCGCTTCAACCCGGTCGCAGTACGAGCCTCCGAGAAGCATGCGCTGGACGGTACTGCACTTTTTGGGCATGATCGAGCCAACAGCCGCATTGACTCCTCGAGCAATGTGTCGGTAGAAGAAGGTGAAAGGGAAGAACACGAATTCGGTCCAGTGGTCACCGGCGCCCGAGAAGCCGTAGGTGGCGAGCACAATCGAGATATTGAACGCCTCGGCCCAGAGGAACGCGGTGATGGCCCACTTGGCGAACGTGACGAGCGGGCCCTCGAACGAGAACGCGAGCTGGACAGGCTGGACAACAGCCGGCGTAGCTCCCGCTTCCATTCCGCGGCGGGTCGCTGGGGCAGCAAACAGGGGTGCTCCACCCAAGATAGAACATGGTGCCGGGTCATTCGCAGGCGCTCTAGTACATGGGCTACCATCAACTCGTTGTGTAGCTGAGAAGAGGGGCTTTTTAGCCATCGAAATACCCAGGAATGCTCCCAAAAGAACTGCAGGCGCCAGGCAAGCAGCACGTGGCGCTCCCAGTAAACCAGCAGATCCAAGTCGAGGCGCAGCCACTCGCGGTGTTGCTGGGCCCAGTGGGGCTCCGCGGCGTGCACGGCCTGGAAGAGGAGCGCCCGGGCCACGGTGCAAAGGTAAGGGACGTTGTTGCGGCCTTGGAACAGTGGGTGTTGCTCGCGATGGTATTGGTCGTACACCCGGTTGAACCAGTAAAAGCGCTGTTTCATGTCGTGCACGGCCCAACCGGGTAAAAGCGGGGGACCGTAGCGCTCGAACCAGTCAGGGCCACAAAGACGCTGGATGATTTGCAGCCAGCGCTCTGCGTAGCGTCGTTGGTTGTCGCGGCTCATAGACCCTCGCAAGAGCTGGCGGACACGTGAACACGTGAGGTCCAGCGGGTCTTCTGGAGGGTCTCCTTGGACACGGGCATAGGCATCAGCGATGGCGTCCATGTCGCTGTCAGGGATAGCAGGGCCAGTGATGGTCGCGAGAGCCATGAATTCCGCGAAATGTACCGAACGGCTGTAGGCGGCAGAGAGCGCATTGCGGTGCCCCACCCACGAGTCCATGCTTGTGTGTACCAGCATACGACCGGAAGCGTTGCCACCATCGCCTCGGTCAGAAGCATCATGATGAACGAGCAAAGCGTGACCGAGTACCAAGCCGCACCCGGTGCACACGGGGTGAGCATCGTCGCGCAGAGAGCAATGCACGCGAGGAAAAGGAGCGCCTTTTGCCAGGCAGGGACAGGGGCGCAAACCGGCGCGCTCGGAGTGGTCGGGGCCCTGGCCCTGTTGCACTCGCAGGGCAAATGCGGCGCGGTCGGCGAGTGCGGAGTGCCGTCCGCGCTGGTCTTCAAGTGGGGCGGTGACCCGCAAACGCCGCAACGTCGCAGCAAACCGGGTACGTCGTTCATTCGCTCTCGTCTGCTGAGTCTGTGCTGGGGACGCCGTCCTCTTCTTCGTCGTCTGCCTCCTCCTCTTCGCTTCCACTCGGGGTAGAAGAAGAGCAGGACACGGCGGGGGTCAGCGGGGCGTCCTCGTGTTCCACTGCCTTGGACGCGATCGGACTGACCACAAAGGTGCCATTGGGTCCCAGATAAGCCAAATCCTCATCGGTCACCTCAACCGCTCCGTTTTCTTTCAAATAGGCGAGCAACTCCGCGGTGCGTCGCTTGCGGTTCAACCACTCGGTGACCTTGTCGCTGTAGATCAAAGAGGCTCCAGCCGAAATGAGCAACCAACCCCAGGGGAATCCAGACATAGTGAGCGGCAATGTACGACAAAACTAGATTTATTGAGCCAAGTACTGCACGTTGGAGCGCAAGCAAGTCCAGTCGGAATCATTGCCTGCTCCGCCGGCGTCACAGCGCACGCGACAGGCGGCGTCGTTCATTGCGTTCGCCACAAAGGTGTTTCCACCACTGAGGGTCACCGAGTTCGTGTCGTACTGGACCGCGGTGCTTCCCTCGCGTCGCACCGTCGTGTCTACGCGACAGGTCGTGGTGGTCATGCGTACTAGTTGCACGTCCACTTGGTAGATGTCGACGTTGTCGCACGTAGCCACGGTGAAGGGCAGGATGTTCCCTGTGGTAAACTGGAACACCATCGTCGGGGCGCCAGTACGGGCCGTGCACTCTATCGTCCACTGAAACTTCAGCATGTCGCCGTTTGTTGCGAGGGTGTTCGCCGGGATGGTGTAGGGGTGAAAATCGTTCGTGTCGCCCGAGGGCCCGATGTTCACCGAGCCCGACCCAGTGACGTTCACCTGGCCGTAGTAAGAGCGCGCGGCAGTGCCCGAACTCGCCGCGGTCAATCGACCTTTGGCATCCACGGTGATGCTGGCGTTGGTGTAGCTGCCAGCCGCGACCGTGGTGTTGGACAGCGAGAGCGCCTGGCTGGCCGCGCCGAGCGTGACCACCACGTTGCCGTCGCCGGTGGGGGCGCTCAGAGAAAAGCCAGCGCCGCTGGTGCCCATCAAGACTTGGCCGTTGCTCGGTGCATTGGTCGTGACAATGGAGTTTCCAGCGCCGGTCACCAATATACGGTTGCCGCTCACTGTAGCGGGAATGGTTGTACTCGACCATGCGGGAGCAACACCAGCGCCGGCAGCACGCAAGAACGTTCCAGCTGCCCCGGCTGGCAGTTTTGCCAATGTAGTCGTGGTATTAGCATACAAGATGTCACCCACTGTGTACGTCGCAGTTCCAGTGCCGCCGTTCTTTGCAGCAAGCGTGCCCGCGGTAGTGATGGTGCCCGAAGTGGTCACAGGCCCACCGGTGTAGGTCAGGCCAGTCGTGCCGCCGCTCATGTCCACCGAGGTGACCGTGCCAGCGTTGCCGACGTTCATGAAGAGGTAGTTGTTCACCAGGTCATTGAGCTTGTCCTGCCAAGTGGCGCCCGCAAGGTTCGAAGAGGCAAAGGGCACGGCCACCACGGCCTGACCGTTGTTCGACACGATCACCTGCTCCTGGCCCGCGGGCATCTGAGGCGCCTGGATCGACAGGTCGACGTAGGGCACGGCGTAAGAGTGTGACGGGGTCGTGATGATCAAGTGCGAGTGGTTGGTGTTGAGACCGAACGTGTAGGTGGCCATCGTGAACACACAGTTGTCTATTGGCTGAATAGAAGTCTTGCGTAAATGGCCACGACCCAGCTCTCACTGGACACTGCAGCGTCAGGGCATGTGCTCCGGGACTACAAGCTGACGGGGGGCTCCCAAACGCTCATGCACCTGGCTTCCTGCCACAACACGCTGATGATCATGAACCGCAGTACTGGCCAATTAGTGCTCAAACGCGACGGCGGCGAACTGTTTCGTGCAGACATCATGGGCATCACCTCGCTTGTGTCCGCTACCCCGGCGCTGCGCTTTACTGAGCTGGCGAACTCGATGGTGACTTAGGTGGTTTGCGCTTGGTCTTGGCCCCGGCGTGCAACGCCAACTGGCCGGTCCAGACACCCGTGGCGAACGTGATGATAGGCAGCCAGATCCCAGTGTCGCGTCCAATGGCAATCATCACCATCGCAAACACGATCATGATGAACGTAAAAAGAGACGACATCGCGTAGACCCACAGGCGCCGGTCAATCTTGCGACCCGACGCCGTACGCATGAAGTTGTCCGAGGTGCCCACGTCGATGCTCACAGTGGGGTTGTCTGACATGCCGTTTGGCGAGGGCGGTGCATCGCTTGGGTAGGGCACGTGGCCCAGCTCAATGTCGTGGTTGAGGTCCATGCTGTATTAAACACACACAACTAGAACACCACCGCTACTAGTCCGACTGCTTGGGGTTCAACTGGGCCACCAACGACACGCGTCCTCCGTCTCCTGCGACCATTTCGACATGCGCGCCGTTCCTGTGCAACAGACACCCGATGTGCGCCAAGTCTTCGCGCGAGAACCCGTGGTCGCCCTCCTTGGCGTCGACCACCGCACCGCTCTGCAGCTGCAGCCAAATCTGGTTCGCCGCAGTGCGACGGTACTCGTCCAACCATTGGTTGATGCTTTGAGGGTGTGCAGGCTCGACGTCCATCGCCTCTGTGTAGTGGCTCATTCTGCTCCTAGCGCGGTTGGGTGCAAATGAATTACGTTTGGCGGGGTACGTGCGTTTTACCAACCAATACACGGAGCGAACAAGAGTACCGCGAACTTGCACGGTGGCACGCCGAAGTTGCGGCAGACCATGCACGGCGTGCCACAAACCCGCACTGCACGGTGATAATTGAGGACCACCGGTTTGATGGCTTGTCGGCGGCCGGGCGCACCGTAGTCGCGGACTTCATCTGGGATCACGTCCGTGACACACTGGGAGACTACTGTTTGTACTGTGCAGTAGATCCCGGTTATTGTTCCGACGGTTCGTTGAAGCGCATGCGTGTGCGAATCACTACCTCCAGGTCGTCGCTCAGGCATGAATAAATCGCACTTGCTTCGCGCCTCGACGGGTACGTCCACTGCCTCGGCGCACAATTGCTCCGCCCGCGCGCGGCAGCAGTTTTTCAATGTCCTTCTCAGACTGTGCATCGAGTTGTGCAGACTCGGGCAAAACCGACGTGGGAGCGCCGCGGGTGCGATTGTAGGGCATAAAGGGGTTGCCAATGTTGTAGGGGTCGCGGAACCACAAGGTACGGTTGGTGTCCACCGGGCCTGTGGTGTCGTGCTTCACGTTGTTCATCGAGTCGAGTTGCACCTCGCGCGAGTACGGCGTGCCGTCGAGTGGCGCTGGTTGGCTCAGGTAGGTCAAGAACACTGGACGCACACGACCCGAGTTGGTGCCTTGGTCTCCAGTCTCCGAGTACGGTGCGAGCGATCGCTGGTAGCGACGATCTTGGGCAAGCTGCTGGGCCCACACCCCGGCGCGCTGCATGGCCGCGAGCGAGGGCAGGCTCTTGCCGTCTGAGGTATGCAGTTGGTTTGCCGTCGAGCGCACGCTACGGTCCAACATTCCGGTGTAATAGGCGTCGTCTCCGCCGTTTTGAGCCACCAAAAACTCATGTCGGGCAATGCGTTCTGCAGCAATGCTGTGTCCCGATCGCGGGTCATTCACAGGGCTCACGTAGGTGCTGTCGGCGAGCTCGACCGACCCCTTTCCAAGTGCGTCTTCGTAGGGCGATTCGATGATTTTGCTCGAGTCTTCTTGCTCATACATGGCCAAACCAGCCAGTCCCACGGCCACAGCAGCGAGCGCGACTGCCATTTTTGGATGAACACTGGAAGGCAGGCATAGAAAGCCATACACAAGCGCGAACAAGTTCTATTTGTTCGCTGCGAGCTCCAAGCAACATGTCTTCTTCCGACTCCTCTGCACCCGAGCCTGTGCCTAAGTCCTTCTCGGACTTCCTTCGCGAGTGTGCCGTTGGCCGCGCCGATGCGCTTGGCCGCGGGGTGTGTGTGCAGACCAAGCTGGCCATTGTGGATCCGAACCCCGGCTGCTCGCTGCGCGTGTTGAACGGAAGCCAGAAGCCCGTTGTGGTGCCGAAGGCCCAGTTCGTGTCGCTCGAGGCGGTGCTGCGTTTCATTGGCGAGCTGTCAAAGCAGTACCCTGACGTGGACAAGAAGGAGGTCACGGCGCTGGTGGCCATCAACAAGTGTGACCAGGAGATCAACAAGGAGCGCGGCGTGGCGGTGGTGAAGATCAGCGACAAGGTCGGTGCCTTTGCCGGCGATTGTGACAATGCGGCGCTGAAGGAGAAGCGTGCCAAGTGGGACGCCGATTTGAAGGTGAAGCAAGACGAGGCCAAGGAGAAGGAGAAGGCAGCCAAGCTGGCCGAGAAGGAGAAGGAGAAGGCAGCGAAGGCGGCTGAGAAGGAGAAGGCGGCCAAGGCCAAGGACATGGACGTGGCTCCCGATGAAAAGCCCGCCAAGGCCAAGCGTGCCCCGAAGCGCAAGGCTGACGAGGTCGAGGTGGTTGCGAGCGGCAGCGTGTCGTCTGGATCAGAAGGCGAGTCTCCCAAGCCCAAGACCAAACGAGTGCGCAAGGAGAAGGCCGCTGCGAAGCCCCGGGACGCGCTGGGACTTGACATTGATCAGTCCATTGGTGCGGTGATCGAGCAGGGCTGGGACATGGCCAACTGAGCCCGCCCCGTGTTATTTCTAGTGCACTTTAATACACCTCCTTTGAGCACACACACCACACCATGGCTCTTTTTGATTTCAACCTCCCGGACATCGTTTCGTTCTTCCTGCTCGGAGCCGTCAACGGTTTGGTGACCGGCGGCGTGCTGGGCATGTCGGCCGGTGTTTCGGCTTCGGCGGGCGGCGGAACGCTCGTGTTGGCGTCGGTTGCGGGCATTGTGGGCCTGTTTGCCACTTCGCTTGTGGCCATGTTGTTCACTGGCTACAAGGGCAACCTCAGGAAGGGATTCGTTTCCCAGATCGCGGACGTCGACGAAAAGGGCAACAAGCTCACCACCACGCACTGGGGCATGGCGAACGGAGGACACATTCTCGTGGCCGGCATCTTCAACGGCCTGTTCTTCTGGGGCCTGCACTCGTTCGCGTTCTTCCAGGGCGCTGGTTTCCTGGGCAATGCACTGGCCGGTGGCCTGGCGCTCTTGGGATACTCGGTCATTGTGATGCCGCTCATGAGCTCGCTGAAAGGAATGGGCAAGTAGACGTGGTCTAAACTCTAAGCCGCCACACACAATTGCGTGCAATGGCCGGTGTAGTTGCGCTTTTTGCGCTCGGAATTGGGGCATATGGGGCCCTTTCGCTTGCCCAGCCACAAGACGAAGACGACGAAGACGCCATGGGCGTACTCAACGACAAACAGCGGAACGCGCAAACCATCGGATCGGTCCGCATCGACCAATTGGACGATTTGGGTGGGAACGAGCCCGCGCTCCCGACTTCGCTCGAGGATTTCTGGCCAGTACTGCGCGGAGATCTGCATCGCGTGAACTTTTCAGCCGGAAAACAGCGCAAAGGCTACGTAAGCAGTCGCTGGCACGCACAACTACCCACGACCAATACACAGGCCCGTCGTGACGTGGGTATGCTGCCGCCAGACCTTGACGTATCCACGTCGTTCGCAGACGAGCAACGCAAGCGCGTGGCGTTTGCAATGGTCGAGGGGTTGCCGTGGATGATGCAGCCCACTGCGTTCGACAAACGCCTCAAGGGCCCCGTGGCCTATCGCTATTTGCGCGGTACTGATGCTTCGACTGAATAAACCACTGCTCATTTGTTCACGACCATGCCACAGTGGATGCGACTCGGAGCAGCATACATGGCGACGTTCGGGGGCCAGTGCATCGCTGTTTATTGGTTGCTTACACGTGTTCACGAACAGTCTCCACAAGACCAAGCGCGTTTTAAGTACGCGCGTATTTGCCCCTGACCCCGCCATGGATGACACCCTCTACTACAACGCGGTGATCAGTGCCGCGTTTTTGGCGAGCGTCGCGCTGTTGTGCGTGCTTACTTCGTGCGGCCAGGCCTGGCTTGAGCGTTGCAGACAGCGTGAACAGTCCGAGTGAGACCTAACACATGTTATACTTCTTATATATATATTAAAATGGATGAGGTCTCATTCACGCTCTTGGACAATAAAGGCTGTTGTCTTTTTTGCCAGTCACTGGGTTGGTGGTAAGCATTGGCCCGATGACCGCGCCGTTCATCAGAGAGTACATCTGGTACCGCCCATCTGCTTTGTAGCCTGCGATAGTTTCCTCGCATGCATTCAAGTCGTCGGTGTAGGCGTAAGTACCGGGTTGGAGTGGTGGTCGGATGATCGGGACCACTTCAGTTGGTGCATCCTCCTTGCACTTGAGCCCACCAACAGTCTCTTTGCAAATCATCTCTCCAGGCTCGAGCACTGGGTCGGGAAATTCACACCCAGGCGCTCCAGGGCACCGGGGTCGCAGCTCCCACTGGGCTTTGAGCGCGGCCCATTGCACAGCAAAGTCGTGTTTGAGCTGCTTGATGTACTGTCCCCATTCGGCGTTGCGCTCGTTGTACTTCTGCTCAAACAGCACGCGCTCGTGCTGGGCCCATGCCTTACCGGTGCGAATCAGATCACCGGACATGAGAGCCATTTCGCGCTCCATGTCGCGCTGCAAGTCTCGTAGCTCTGTGGCAAGCTGCTCTGCGGTAACCAGGTCCGGCATGGCAGCAACTGCCTGTTTGAGCGCCAACATGGCATCGCTCACGCGCTGCTCGACCTCCTCGACCATCTTGCTGTAGTCCGGGGTTCCTGGCACGGGGCGTGGCGGTGGCGCGGGGTTCACCGACCCACCATTTGTGGGCAACGCAGGGCGCACTGCATCGCTGAGCCCCCGCACATTGCCGCTCATTTTGGCAAGCGAGTTTGGCACCATCACCGGTGTGAGCACGGCAAAGATCGTCGACGGGTAAAGTCGTCCAGTGAGTGGCACAGCTGCCATGAACATCTCGAGGCCCAAAATGTAATGGAAGGTCATGCCCAAAATTCCCTCAAGTGCTTGAAGCGCCGGGTTGCGCGATTCGTCGTAGCGTGGAAACAGTAACTCAATAAACATTGCAGCGGCCAGCGAGCAGCTCGTGGCGACCACGCCCATCTGGAAAAACTCCAGGCTCGTGCGAAACGCCGCGCTCATTGTTCGTCAGGAGACGCGTCACTCGCCACGTTCAAGGGCTCTGGTGTAGATTTTGGCGCCTTCTTGGCCAAACGCGTAAGCACCCGCCCAAGCACATGGCTTTGCAGTGCGTAGAGCTTTTGAAGCGCATTGCCAAGCAAAAAGATACCAACCAGCGCCCCAAACGGTACCAAAGTACCGGTGGTGGAAAACAGGTCGCGTCCAGTCATCAGGAAGATGTTCGAGAAAACCACGTGCAGCGCGATTTCGGCAATGGCCTCCAATCCACCGAGCCAGACGTTTTTGTTGGGATCGTACTTGGGGAACACCGCCTCCAAAAAACCCGACAGCAAAATGTTCACACCGACGTCAATCACCGCCAACATGGCCGAGTATACCACGGCTTTCACCGGGTGGTCTCGCATGCTTTCTTCAAGTACCACGCGGAACGACATTTTCACGGTGGTGGTACCATCAAGCGGGTAGAACTTTGCGCTGCTCAAAGGCCTTGCACGGCGCGGATGTACTCAGACGCCTCTTTGAGGGTGTTCACGGGTTTTCCCTCGCCGGTTTCTGGGTCGGTCCAAACAAGTCCCAGGCGGCCATTTTCGTTGTACTGCTTGATCGGGGCAGGGCCTCGGGGCGCACCAGGCACAGGGCGCCACATCGTCTGATCGACCACGGGTACCAGTACATTGCGTAGCGGTGGCTTTGGCACGTCAATGCTGCGCGTGCGGTTTGTACCGGGGTAGCGCGCGCCGTACTGTTGGTCGAGCGGAGAAAGCGTGTCGTCGTTCAACTCTGCAGTGGTGAACGTACGGTACTCCCAGAGCGACACGGCCGGCGGCGGCGGCGGCGGAATCTGTACATTCACGTCATATTGGGGCGCTTTGGGTGGAAAGTAAGGCCAAGGGCCACTCTGACGTGCTTGCATGGTTGCTTATTGTATTGACAGTAGAACATGACTACACCGCACTAGCACGCAGGCTGTTAGCGGCCTGGCCGATCACTTGGTCCAATTCATTCTGACCGCTCATGGCCAACCGGGCCAGCTCCAGTGCCTGCTGTTGCATAGCGGCGTATTTGGTCACGCCAGTAGCCGCAGAAATCCTCGACGGTGCGGAGGTCGAGCCGGACCACGAAAACAACCAACGCAAGCCAAAGTAGCATAGCAGCAGCGAGCCCGCAAACGCCCCCACCAGCACCACTGGCTTCCTCAACCATTGTGCAAAGTTGAGCCCAGGTGGCCGGATGACAACTGGCGCCTCGACGGGCTCCTCGCGAGGTGCATCAAGCAAGTCACTCACAGCTTGTTCAACGGGGTGTTGCGGGGCTGTGGCCATGGCAGTGGAATACAATGTAATAGAATCACTTGCGCGATGATGACTTCTTTTTCAATGGCTTCTCACGCCTGGTGACGTTTTTGTAAGGATCGGACTTTGGGCGCTCGGCTGTGTTGACTTTGCTCAGGTCGAGTGGGCGAACAGTCACGTGTTCCCAATCCGATGGTCGCTCGGGTGCAGGGGGTTCCCAATCCCCGGCGGCGTACCCACTAATAGGTGCCTCTTCGAGGGGCTTTGTGCGGATTTTTTCAACCCCGCGCTTTGTGTCCACGGTGCTGCTCGGCACGCGTTTTGGCCGCACCTTAGTGACGTTCGCGAACGGGTCCGACGCTTTGCGTTTCTTCAGCACCTTTTGGGTCGCTTCTACGCGCGATTCGGTGTCTAAAAACACTGGCTTGGACATGTCGCGTGGGATACGAGGCGAGATAGAATCATCAGTGTTTGGCGGGGTCCGTCGCTTGGCCTAATTGGCTGGCGCTGTACAGTCTTCTGGCGGCATGACGTTTACGGGCGGCTCTTTGGTCTGCTGTCATATAACTGTCCAGTGTCTTTTTGGCGATTTCCAATTCTTCTTCCAAGGCGAACACCTCTATCTCGTGGGCCTCGGCTGGTTTTCCTTGTCTGCGTATTTCTTTCAAGATGCCCACCTTACGTTTCAACGCGTTACTAAGCGCGTGTACTTTTTGCGACTGTGAACGCGTGTCTTCAGCGTAAATATCCGGAGATAGTGCCAGAGTATTTACACTGCGCTCGGCGGCGTTGGTCTCTCTGTCGATATCCTGGTACAACTCCTCGTCTACGTCGGCGGTCGCAAAAGGGTCGGGCCCCAACGACGGCTGCCTCGCGCCAAGCGGCGTGCCAGGGGCACTGGCTGGAGAAGACGGTGTGCTGGTGGGCGGGGACGGGTTCATCAAACGCTGAAGTTCGTTGGCAACCGCCCCGAGTTTAGTGTTTTCGGCGAAGTGTTTTTGGGCATCCTCCAGGCGCCCCTCGTCAAGCGCCTTGTACAACTCGGTTTGTGTACGGTCGTATTCTTGTATCGCGTTGGCGTACGCCGCCCCGCGTTCGTTTTCAGGGACACTAATGGCCTTTTCGTTGGCACGTGCCTCTGTGTCCTCTCGTGGGTGGGACATTTCGTAATCCGTTGTCATAGCGATGAGCGTGTCGGCGTGCCGTGCGGCGTCAGCGGCGCCAGAACTTGCACTCGACGGGACGCCATTACGGACACGTGCCATTGTTCCAGGCGTGCCTGTCCACGTGGCCCCGCTGTCTGGTGATACGATTGTAACGGGGTCGTTCTGTGCGGCGTTGTCCGGTGAAGCAGGTGGTGGTGGCGCCGGTGCGTTGCCGGCTGCTGCGGCTGCGGATGCGGCCATTGCGGCTGCCAGAGCCTGTGCATTCTTCGCAGCTTGTGCGGCTTGCGCGGCCTGCGCGGCGTCCGCGTTCGAAAGCGCCAATTGCTGCTGTTCATGTGACTGTATGGCCTGTGCGGCCAAAGCAGCGCGCAGTGCGGTTGCTTTTGCTTGGAGATCAGTCGCCGCCACTGGTAGGTTGTCGTCGGTGTTTGGTGTAGGTGGTACGGGGTCGGTCGCGGTTGTTACTACGGGTGGAGTGGTAGGTGTGGGTGTTGCTAAGTTTGTCACAAGACCGGGCAATGGATGTTGCGCGGCAAATGCGGCGATTGCTTGTCGCCGGCGCGCGAGTCGTTCTTGGTATTTCTTGCGCACGCCGTCGGGGTCATCGTCGTCAAGGTCGTCGTCATCATCGTCGCCGTCATTTGCACCAGCATGTGCATTTGGATCGACCGCGGGAGGCGAGGTATCAAGGGGCTGTGCCGCAACAGGAACGCCGTTGGGCTCGGGGTGCGCCTGTTCTTTGTTTGGAAATTTCATCGATGGTTGAGACGCGTCCAGTGCCTGCATTCCCAGTGCTTGTTCGTGGAACGTGGAAAGAGCATAGTCGTCCAAAAAATCCAGTGCACCGTCAATGGTCAGGTAGGGCTGGGGAGGCACATCCGGGTCGCGATTTGCCAAGTGTGGCCCGTGTTGCTCCTTGGACCAGCCATGATGCATCGTAATGTACTTGAAGTAGAGGTAGGCGTCGTGGAGTGTACGGGGCTGGAAAATAGCCAAATGCACCAACTTGCGCTGGAAATCTGCGCGGCAAGCACAGGCTTCACGCAAGTATTGAAGCACCTCCGGGATGTGAAGCAGGTTGGCATTGCCCCATGGTGTAAGTTTACGCGAGTTAAAAACCGACACACCACGTAGCCAGCGCATGAATTCAGCGGCAAACCACGCGTCGATTTGCCCGGGTAGTTGTTCCAGTTGGCGCTTCTGTTGCCATTTGCGCACAAGTTCCCGATTGAGTTGTGTGTCGTCTGGGCCGCTTGCTTGACGCAAAATCATGCCCATAACTGCTTGTCGCGTCTCGTCGGTTGGTTCGATTTTTTTGTTGAGTGCCTCGCGCTCTAGCGGATCAAGCCCAACCCGAAACTTTGTCAAGAGTGGGTAGTGCTGTTCGCTGTAGCGCATGATCGCGCTGGCTTGTTGTGTCGTCCCGGCATCCATGGCGCTGCGAACATACGCGACGTGATAGAAGTTGCGCAAGTGGTGGTGTTTTATTTGTCGTTGTTCAGGGGATGCCACACACACGAGGTAACGTCTCCACCGGCAAAAAAGCGCCCAATGTAGTCCTGGTAGTGCTTCTCACTCCACATGAGGATACTCGTGTACTTTGCACCAGGGTACCACCACTCGAGCTCACCGGCATACCCGGCTTGGGCGCGGCCCCCCTTTGGTGCGTCGTACCACCCAAGGTTTGACTTGTTGCACGTCGAGATCATGTCTTTGCTTGGCAGGCAAATGGACGGCAAGAACGGTTGTGCGTCTGGTCCCACGGGCTGTGATGACAACACCGTGTCATATCCACCGATGGCGTTGTTGGGCATGTACTTGGGAATGAACTTGGACTGTCCGTTGATCCCTTTGTTCTCCACTGGGTAGGGACGGTTCCAAAAATGCCAGAGCTTCGGCGGGCAGAATGGCACGCCATTCACGACGTAGTAGCCGTCGACGGTGTAGTCGTAGGGCATTTCACGGCCGCCTGTCTTTGCAACCGGGTCGGCGTACACAGTCGTCCACTGCATGCGTAGCCAGGGGAACGGCGTGCCGTGCTTGAACAGCGACTTGTTGTAAGGAACCTGCGTCTTACCAGGCCACCCCTTGCGCAAGGCGTAGAGATCCACTTTGCCCATCAGGTCTGTCTTGGTGCTGTCAATGAGCATGCTCTCCACAGCTTGCCACTCCTTGCCGAACAGCTGGAACCACACATACTCCTTGGCCGTCATAGGCGTACCGAACTTGCCACCGTGAAATTTCACGTTCGGGTTGAGCGTATAGCCCGGGATTCGTACACAACGAAGGCGCGTCGCCTCGTCGTCGGTCGAAGTGGGTGGTACAACCGGGTTGCCACTGCCGGTAAGTACACGGTCGCCCTCCTGGCCGGCGCGGAACGGGTTTGTGCTTAAGTCGTTGACGTAGCGAGTGGGGCACGGAATGCAGGCTGGACGCAGTACGTTCTGCTCGCTGTAGGGCATGTAGCGGTTGTTGCCGGTGGCACCAAATGCCTTGATTCGCACTGTACCAGGGTACCACAAATCTTGAAGAACTGCGCCGGCCGCCATCCAGAATGTGGGCTCGCACGGGGTGTCTTTTTTGCGTTCGCACGCTGCCAATAGTGCATAACTCGGCACAAACACAGCCCAAAGCGCGGCCATGATAATGTTAGCCGCGGCGTAGGCCGAGATCATTGTTCTATAATTGGACGGTAGTACTGATGGCTTCGCTGGTGCTTACACTGTTACTGGGCGGGGTGACACTGCTTGCTACCAAAGAGCTGGTAGAAAGTCAGGACCGTGGTCGCGTGGAACAGGTGCGCGAGAACCGTCCGGACATCACAGTGTTCAAAAGCAGACCAAAGGGACCACTTGATGCAGTGAAGGCTGCAAACGACGGAGACCTTGGCTTGGGTACAGGCGTGCCGCGCCTTCGCGGGACTATGCAAGTGGGTGCAAACGGATTGCCAGTCATGTCTGTCACAAACCCCGTATCAGGCCGTGACTTTGGGCAACTCTATTTCCTTTCGGAGCAGTTTCGATGAACGACGAGGTTAAAAAACGCAAGCGCCCCGCCACTGAGAACGCCGGGGACCGTCGGCGGGTCCAAGGTGCTAAGCACGAGGACGTGCACGCGGTGGAAGTCAAGGGCAATCAAGCAGTCATCAAACCCCAAAAAATGCCATTTTCGAAAGACATTGGGCACATGAAGCCCCCACGCGACCCCTACGCCAAACGCGTGCAACAAAGAAAAAAACCACTCGCAACCAAGTAAACTGAGGAGATTCTATCACGCCGAGCTAATTCGTTTGCGCACACACGCTATGTCCACCACGTCCGTTTCGACGTACACGGCCAGCCAGGCGGCCGCGGCTCCGACCATGGAGTCGCAAATGCAGCAATCGCGCTACGCCGACCAAAATCAGACACGCGGTGCCCTGCAGCTGCGCGACGGGGACCCCATGGATTTTGGTGTCGTGGGCTACGCTCGCGACCCCTATGACGAGCGTGCTCGTATCGTCCGTGACATTGCCCAGAGGGGTGAAGGGTATGAACAGCGTGCCACGACCCAGCTGCTTGGTATCGTGCCCGAGACAGTGACGCGTACCTTGCCGATCACCGACCAGGACATCGACTATGTGCACCGCATGGAGGCCCAGCAACAGGAGTTGATGTTCGACAAGTGGATCATGTCCCAGTTTGACATGAGCAAACCGGCTGAGCGCGACCGTGTCATGAAGTTGTTTCCTCGCTACCACCAGCGCCAGAAAGCCCTCGTGGACTCCAAGCTGGCGCTCATGAAGAAGTGGATCGAGATTCAGATGTTCGGCATCCGCTCTGAGGACGATGGCCGCTTCTTGTTCAACGTCTACGCTGGCGTAATCCAGTTGCCAAAGGGCTACCACGACTACATGGCACTGACAGATGCACTGAATCCGATGAATCCCAATGGAGCAGCACTTGAAAGATCGTCTGGGCGCCTGGAAGACCGTGGCATTCTCAACCCGTTGCGCTACATCCCGTATGCGGTTGGCAAGGGCTATGCTGGATTCAACCAGGCCAACCCGGCCTATCCTGTTCATTTGCAAGGCGATACCCGCGGCGGCAGTGGTTATTTTGGGACCAACGAGCAAAACGCCCCACGGTTTTTCCCGAGTACGAATGGTGCTGGTGCGGTCTACAACCCCAGTCGCAATTACGGACCACGACCCGGCGGCGCAACCGCGGCTCCCCAACTGCTTTTGTAAACTCTGGTTATTTTGCACATGGCCGGCTACACGCAAGGTACCTCTTACCGCAACGAGGCCGAACTCTGTTGTTCGTTCTCGCAGTTTCCCGCGGCGCTGGGGCTCCGGCCAGGCCTGCGCGAGGTGCTACACCGCAAAAAGTCGCGCCACTCGCCTTACATGGACGTGGGTACTGCAGGCGAGTTTGTGGTCTTGTCGCTGCTGCGGCGCCTGGATCCACGCTGGAACCACGCGTTTCCCGCTTCACCGGCCTACTTGCCCCGAGACAAACGCGGCCTGCCTTGTGGCCAGTACTGTGGGTGCGCGGACCTGTTTCTGGACGACCCTGTGGAGCCCGCGGTGGGCGAGGCCAAGTTTTTCTGCACGCGCGAGATGCCACAGGGAGAGGAAGTACCAGTGGACTTCCGCTGCCAGTTGGAGCCTGAAATGCGCAGCAACTTTGTGTACTGCTCGTACCTAGTGGCGCTGCGGCTGCCCGAGGTGCCGAGCATGGACACGCTGAAGTACCTGCGCGAGCGTGCTCATCGGGGCGAGTCACTAGTGGTGCCCGGTGCCGAACTGCGTGTGTGGGAGTACCGACGAGACCCAAAGTTCTGGGAGAAGTTTGTGTTGCCGGGCCTTTCGCGCTTCGAGGAGTGGCAACGCCACGCCAGGCGAGACCCTGAATTCTGCCCCACAAAGCGCAAGAATCACCGGTGCTTCGATGCTGCCTACCGCACGCCGGACGAACAGCGCGAGCGTGCACTGGCTTGTGTGACCCCGGGTAAATCCCGCCTGGTATTTGTGCACCACATGTACGCCGCGTCGCCGCTCTCGGGTATGCAGCTTTATTGTGACAACAATGACAGTGAAGAGGACGTGCCAGACGGGCCCGAGGCCGACGAGCTGCGCCAAGAACGGCTCAGCTGGACCCAAGCAGCCGATGCGGGCTGTGAACGACTCGTGCGCCTTCTGGGGCTGGAGTGAGCCGCGGTCCGCCCAAGTGACAGTAGCAAAGCACCGGCGAGATGCTGATTGTCTGGTCCAGTACGAGCAGCTGCTCTACGATCTGGAGCTGTTCGTCCTCGGTGTTTCCCGCGACGTGCAAGTGTAAAAGTGGTCGGTTGTTTGTCAAGTCGGTAACAATATAAACCGTGTGACGCTGATGCGCCTGTCCGCGTGATCCGAGACGCATGGTAGTGATTGACTATCCTATTGCGATTAGATAGAGTCCGATGAACCCGTTTTTGAGTACTACCATTTGGATCACTGCCGCGGCGTCGGTCGTTCGTGAACTCATCCACCTAGTGCTGCCGGCCGACGCAGCCATGTCACTCTCCTGGGAGTTGGTGCTTGCCACACTGCCTGTGGCCTACGTCTACGAACGCCGCGCCACTCCCCGCCGCGTGTCTTCGGGTGTTGTGGCGCTAGTGGCTGCGACCTACACAGCGCTCGCGGTGCTGTTTGAGCGCCTGGTGTTTCCTGTTGCCGAGGCGCGATTCTGGGTCACGATCGCAGTACTGGCGCCTGCAGTGTTGGTTGGACAAGCATTGTATTACCAGTTGGGGTGGTTGGACCCTCCAGCAGAAAAGTAAACACACACAACACTCATCGCGACTGTGATGCCAGCATGGCCAAAAGCTCCGCAAGGTCTTTCACTCCTCCGCTGGCGCCGCGGACAACCCGGTCTCGGCGCACGTGGCCCATCATCTCCTGCAATGCAGTGTGCAACTCGGGCGTCATGACACAGTGCTTCTCGAGCGTTGGAAACCCGGCCATCCAGGTCGCGTGGCCTTCCTCGGTGACCTTCTCACTGCATCCATTCGCAGCGGAAAAGCAAGAGGCAAACTCCCCAAACTTCCCAGCGTTCTCAGCAAACGACCCGAAGATGTGGCCAATGTCGCCCAAGAGGTCCGGGGTCGCGTCCACGTCGTTGGCCAAGGACACGAGCAGTGCACACCGGGTGCCCAGCTCCTCGCCGGTCAATCGCATCGCGCGGCGATAGCAGGCTGAAATCTCCTGCACTTGCTCGGGGGTCTTGGCCGTCTCTTCCATCTCATGAACCGTGCCGCGTCCTTTGTTGGTGAACTCGGCTTGAGCGACCCAGGCGTTTTCGAGCGGCGTGCTCATGCTCTTGTCCACTTCCACGCCTCCATAGCCCGTCAACCAGGTGGTCTTCGAGCTTGCCGAAATCTTGTTGGGCAGATCGGCTGCCACGGTGAGGTGTCTCACGGCTATGTCCAGCTGGCCGTTCCTCTTGCAGAACTCCGCGAACAAGTGACACACGTTGACCAGTTCAGCGAGTGGGACAGTTGCGTCCTCTGCCATTGCGTGGACTTGTGAGCAGCGGGCGCCCATCTCGGCCGTCAGCAGCAGCACCAGGTGGCGAAATGAGTCGGCCTCCTTGGCCCAGGTAGGTTCAGGAGTGATTTCAACAACAACGTCCATGGCAGGTGGAGGCGAGTGAATGGTGGTGGTCGCTGTATGCTAGTTGCTTTTTATAGTGGCGTATTGTTCACACAAGTGTTCGTGAACACGCGTGAGACCTAACATATGTTAAGCTCTTTATATACAAAGTAAGTTGTGTTTGGTCTCACAGTAGGACAGCTCAGCATTGTTTTCCTAATCAGGCGAGTGTTTGGTGTTTGTGGCCTGCTTGCCTTACGCGCATTCATTTGCTCATGGACTGGTACGGATCAAACAGTAGCATCCACGAAGGCTCTCTTTTACCCGACCCGAGCTACGGGTTGCTGTCCTTTGACCAAGGATGGGACACAATGGCCATGGTCGGGGCGCGTTTGACGCCTCGCACGGGCCTCCTGGAGCTGTACCTCTCGAGGCCATGGTCAGTCACTGGGCCCTACCAGGCCAAGCACGTGATGCGCCACCCTGAGTTTTGCGGCATGTTGGTGTCGCACTCGGCACACGACGCACTCATGCGCTACAAAGAACGCGCCTCGCCTTTCTGGTTCTTCCAGCTGCCATCCTGGCAAGTCGAGCACGCCGTGGGTGAAATGTTGTTTGAGGCAGGCAACCCTCCGCGGCCAGACAACCACGCGCTGCTCGCGAGCCTTGCTGCCTCGCTGAACATGTTGTTTCCTCGCGCCACGGTACACCAGGCTGTGATGCGCCAAGCGGTGATGCGTCACTTTGGCATTCCCGTTGGCAAAGGCCACGCGGCGAGCAAGCAGGGCACCATTAAAGCAGTGCAGTCGCTTATAGACCAGGGGCGACTGGAGTTTGTGGGCGAGAACGAGGCGAGTGCACGCCACTTGTTGTCCTGGTGTGATCATGTTGGCGACGCGCTGTTGCAAGTGCTGTATCACTGGGGCCATTTAGCCCAGCGGGTGGTGTTGCACGGGCCAATGTGCCCGCTTGCGTTTGTTGTGACGCCCATGCCCCGGGGGTCGTTTGAGCCCCCGCCATCATGGCGGCCTGTTTCATAAAATTCATTCATTCTGTTCCCGACCATGGCGACGCAAGGCGGCTACTATCGACAGTACATTCCCGGAGACCACTCCACTCCTGTGGACTTGCCTCGCGAGCACCCTCCGGGAGAATTGGACGACGATGGACACCCTGCGCGCTACTGCAACGTCGTGCGCGACGACGGTTCGATCTGTGGTGCACTCTGTCGCAGCAACAAGGTCTCACAAGGCGAGAAGACCCGTGGGAAGATTTTGTACATGTGCCAAGAGAAGGAGCCGAGCGCCCCGATTGTCAACGGCTATCCTCAAAGCCACGGCTACAACGGCTTCGTGGACGACGACGGCCCTCCTCAACGTTTCCCAAAGCCGGCCGGTGGCTCCTCGCGTGGCCTTGCACCTTCACAGCGCCAAGAACAGGTGCAACAAGCCCATGCCTTTTCGTTGGTGGAAGTCAAGGAGCGTGTTTCGGACTTGGTGAACGAAGGCAAGGCGACCCGCGAGACGCTTGCGCGTTTATCCGAACAAGTCGGTTACTTGTTTGCACTCAAGCGCCAAAAAGACCAGAACAAGCAACAGGTGCAACAAGCCGTGCAGCAACAGTCGCTGCCAGTGGCGCCACAGCAGCCGCGGAGTAACGCCCCTGGCCCAGTGGCTTATCCGGGTGCCCAGGCGAGCACCGACGTGGGACAGTACTACCGCTAATTCGACGAGCATGCGTTGCAAGCGCTGTTGGCGCGCTTCGTCGTGCGGTAGGGCCCGGATGCCACCAGGCCATTGCCCTGAACACCCACTTGGACCGGAGCGTCCGCAGGTATCTCGCTGGTTGTAGCAAGCAGCACTTCGTTAATAAATTTCCACCCATGAATGAGAATCACACCGCCGCCGAGAATGTAGAGCGGTGTAGTCCAGTTGTAGTAAGCCGACAGCAAAATCACCGGTCCGATTACAAACAAGTGCACGACGTTGACGGTTCGGCCGCACATTTTTAAGAACTTGATAGTCGTTTTGAAATAGACGATGTTCATTGGAAAACACCCACACACACACGCGCGCGCCTTACTGCGCCATCTTGATGTACTGCGAGCCCAACTGCTGCACCTGGTTGTAGCTCGGAATCATCACCTGGATGTGCAGGTTGATGCTCGTGGCCGTGTTCCACTCAAAAATCACCGTGAGGTTGTTCATCAGCGAACAATCCACCGAGCCACTGACCTGGTTTTGTTCCTCGACCAACTGGGCAAAGCAAATCGGCAGCACGCCCCATTCGCTTGCAGTGTTGAAGCGCTGGAAGTGCTGGCGACGCAAGTGCGACACCGGCATGCGCGGCTGGATCGTGCCGTTGTCGTACTGGAGGGTCACGAACGAGGGCAGGTAAGCCGCGTCAAAGTCGGCAAATCCAGTGGTGTAGTTCGTGGCAAACGACGCCGGACGGAACAGGAAGTAAAACACCGGGGTTTCACGACGCAGCGAATTGATCGCCAGTGAGCCCGAGTTGGTGGTGCCAGCGCCAAGCGAGGCCGCGATGACCGAGGTCTGCCAGTCCTGAATGAGCTGCAGCCAGCCGTTGCCAGTGTTGATGAGCGACGCCATGTAGGCCTTGGAGACAGTCGGCAGCGTGTTGTACTCCACGAGCAGACGCGGGGGCGCCGAAATCGCGAGGGTCGGCGAGGTGTAGTCGGTCTCGAGGATGTTTGCCAGGCGACCGAGCGTGCAGCGGAACTCCACGAACTCCGAGAGGGTTCGCAGGTAAGGCGCTTTTTTGGGGTCGCGGAACCAGTAGGTCGGGATCGGGATCAGGAAGGTCTGGGACGCAGTGGCCAGGGTCGAGCGCTGCGCCGGGGTTTGCGTGTAGTACAGCTCGTTGAGGCGGTCCACCTGCTTTTCGGCCGTGTCGTGGTTCAGGCAGTCCACCAGCTGGGACAGCATGTCCGGTGGGAAGGTGGTCTGGTTTTGGTACACGAAGCTGAGCGCCTCGATCATGCGCAGCGGTGCACACTGTTGCAAGCGAATGAAGGTTCCCGGCGTTCCACCAGGAATGCCCACAGTGACTTCCAACCACACACGGCGGAGCGTGTCCAACGAATCAATGCGAAAGGTCATGTTGTTTCCCAGGGCAGTCGCGGCACCAAACGCAAACGAACCGCCCTCGAACGGGGTGATGTACTTGCGCTCCATGGCCACATCGATGTACTGCTCGTAGCCGGCCGGGGCCTCGGGCAGGGCCTGGGCCTGCTTGGTGTGCAAGAACGGGGCCATTTGGCCGACGGTCGTGTTGGTCACCGCGCGGAATTGGTCGGACATTTTCGGTGGCGACGGGTTGTGGTGATTGTATTGAATAGAATAACATATATGCTAATTGTCGTTGCGGTCGAGCGAGTCGATGACCGGCAAAGTACTGGCGTACAAATGAAGTCGTGGTGTGTATTACGAAAACGCTACAAGCACCGCAGCGAGTGCCGCGCCAAACGCTACAACAAGCAACACCCCCTTACTGTCCTCGGACAGGTCCGGTGTGGAGGGGTTGACGGGTTCTGCGGACAAGTTACTGGTGCCGCTTGCAACGCTTTGCTGCACGGTTCCGGCACTGATTGCGTTGTCACTGCCTGCGCCGTTGTACTGTGTTGGGGTGATCCTAGGTTGAGCCATGGCACGCGGAACGACACCAGAAACACTCGTGGGCGTGGGATACGCAGTCACTGGTGCCGTAATTCGTCCGCGCAAGTTGAGCTCGTTGCTCATACTGTCTTGCACAGCGCCCTGTCGCACAAGCTCGCTGGCTGGCGCAACAAGTGGCAGGAATTTTTGTCGATCGTGCCGCTCGTCTTGCTGTGCCGCAAACAACATAGACCCCGCGCCAAGCCAGGCCTTGCGCTCTTCGCGCTCAGCATGTGCGTTGATCGTGGACGTGTCGATCACCGCGCCCTTGTTCAGCACTCGTCTGCCCGTGGCCTTCATAGCGCGTTCGCAGTGTCTGGCTGCATAGAATGTGACACGTCGCGTCCTGGGAAACGCGGGGCCAGTAGCGAGTTCTTCGGTGGTGGGATTGGCTTGTCGTTGTCTGGGGCCGCCACTTCCTTCTTGGCGTCACTCGAGCGCACTGTAATGTACACGGCAAACACGGTGAACCCCGCGAGCAGCAGAAACTCGAGCATGATGCGCGGCAATGTGCGTTACAAGCCTAGAATGTCGCGAGTCTTTACTACGGCGCTCGCATAGGCCTGGCGATCGTGAAAAGTACGCATATTTTTGTGGAAGTGACAGTCTTTGCAGAGTAGTTGGGTGTCTTGCGAGCCGTGTTTGAACACCGTAGCGAGCTTGCGGTTTGCACAATCGTTACCTGAAATGCGAAATTGTTTGATACCGGTGCGAGGCGAGTACGTGTAGTCTTGCAGGTCTGCGAGGTGGTCAAAGTGCCAGCGGTAAGTGTCCCAGTAATTTTCAAGGACCGCGCCACAAAAATTGCATTTGCCGCCGTGGTACAACGCAAGCAGGGCTCGGATGGCCTTGACTTTCATGCGTGGATTGCGCCACTTCAGACGCGGGGTAAAAAAATCACGTGCGTCCTCTTTGCGCACCACCATTTCAGGCTGGTCTTCATAGGGCGACGGCCGGTGCTGGGACATCCCGCTTGCTCATGCGCCTAGAAACCGGACGAAGCTGAGGCAGCCCGTCGCAATAGACCCATGCACCAGCGTAAAGCGCAAGTGTGAACCAGAATGAAAACATGGCAACGAAACGTGTTTATTGTGGTACAAAATAGAATCAGAGGCCGTCGATGTTGGTCGGCAGGTTCGGTGCTTCGCGGCGCACCAAAGGGTAGCGTGGTTCGGGTGGCAGCTCACTGTCGGTGTCGATGCAATGGTAGTAGTATTTGACCATGCGCAGGTGGTAGCGGCGGCACTCGGGAGATTGGTGGCGTCCCGGGTGTGCCTTGATCCACAACGGCAAGAGGACAAAGCGCACATAGGCGGCGGCGCGTTTACGCTTTTCCTCGCGATCGGCTTGGGGGTTGGCGGCGTACCACTTGTAAAATCCGACGGGTGGGTCTTGGCTAGCCATTTCAGACAAACAGGCCGAAGAGCAGTCCGAGAATCAACGGGAAAAAGTACCACGGGAACTTGGTGAGCGAGTCCTTTGATGCGTCGGCGGGCGCGAACCAACTGAGCTTCTTCGGTGTTCCGTCCTGATTGTAAGACACGGAGGGCTTGAACAAGAATGCAAACCCCACACCAATTCCGATGCCAAACAGCGCGCGGGACACCGGAGTGGTCAACCCAAGCAGCACAAAGAAGCTCTCGACGGGACCGTAGACACTCTCGACAGCAGACGCCATGGTAGTGGTGGTGATTTATTGCTCGATAGATTGTTACTCAGGGTCCAGACAATCGGTGTTTGCGAACAGTGCGGCATCGCTCGCGGGGTCACGCGCCGCCTTTTGGGTGTCGTGGTGCGTATAATGCATTACACACGCGAGGACGTTATCGGCATAGCTTGCCGCGCGCATCAGCTCGTCGAGTTCGTTCACGGCACTGGCGTTGTAAGACGTGGGATTCTGTTCGGCGCGACTGTGTAGGCGCACTTGTAGCTCGCCAATGGGAACCGTGTTGTAGCCACTTTCATACCCAAAATTTTCGCGCAGAAACAACAAGAGATCTGCTAAAGCGTTTCCATACGAAGTCAGTGCGTCAACGACACGCGGGGTCGCTGGCACGTCAACGGTAAAGACCGGAGCGGGTTTGCGTTCGTTCGACATGGCTTCGAGCAGACTGGCGCCGGGCGCGCTCAGGCGCTTTTTGAGCTGCTGCTGCTCGTCAACTGTTCGCGAACATCCAGTGCACTCACACGACCAAGTTCGTAGTCAAACTCGCCCATGGCCGAAATGTAGCGCGCGACACGATCCCAGTCCGCGGTGTCGGCCATGTCTTGTACCACTCGACAGAGCGTAAGCAGGCCGTTGCGCATCTGCTCGCCACTCACAGGCGCGTTGCGTGGCAGACAGCCAAAGGCGATCTGCTCGGGCGCCAGTTCCGGCGCGTCAGGATCCACTGGCGCAATGAGAGCCTGGAATTGGTGCACATAGCGGCATACCGCCGCAACGCGATCTGGCGGAACCATCTGCTCCGGTGCCACCTGAGCAGCCTTGAGTTTGAGCAGCTGCTCATCGAGCTGTGCTCGGACGCCCTCAGTGTTCTCAGACCCAACGCGCCCAACGCTTGCACTGACAGTCTCCACCAGTAGCTGCATGCCGCGCAGCATGATGCCGACCATCGTCGTGTAGCCGACATCCTGTGCCGTTGCCGCTTCTTCGCTAGACTTGCTCATGGCGAGGCAGTGAGAGAATGACAGTGGTTTATTGTGAATCATCTGATACAGGCAGCCATCACGGGCTCGCCAAACGAGGCGCTGCGCTTGGGTTCCGGCGCGTCTTCGTCGTTGGCAGCGGGCTTACGCTTATTGGGAAGCATAATCAGCTCTCTGGCCTCAATGTCACAAACCGCCGCGTCAAGATCAACCATTGCGCGGGTCATCGCCGCCACCGCTTCTCTTGTTTGTTTGCAAGCAGGAACCACATTGCCACCACAAATCTTGCCCTTTTCCACCTTGAGCGCAATGATGGCTTTTGCGACATCATCGTACAAATCTGCAAGTCTCGCCCAGCTCGGCTGAGGCGGGGGCACGGACGACATGACAAAATGGCACTCAATACGGAAACCGGGCTTTATATAACACACACGCGCGCGTAAGTGTTCACGAACATCATTGGCACTCGGCCACGTCTTCCTGGTAGCCCTTGTTCGCGAACTCTGGGTCCGAGTGGACCAAGAGCGATGCAATGAACGCGTCGAGCGAGCGTTTGGCGCGTTCGGCCTTGAGAATCAGGTAGTTGACCTCGTCGGGTCTGACCGGATACTTGAGCACATGCATACCCGCGGCAACACAGCGCACATCGTCCACTGTCTCGCGTTTGACGCGTTGCAGCGCTGGTGTCTCCTCGGCGATGGTTGCGCGTTGCACGGACATGGCCACGAAGCAAATGACCCACTTAGGTCATGTTGGCAGCGCTAAGCACCGCGACGTGGGTGCGGGAGTAGACGAAGATGCTGATGGCGGAGGGGTTGGCATTGGTGGTAGTCGTCACGGTTGCCGTGGCCGCGTTCTGACCAGGTGTGAAAATGATTGCGCCAGAAGGGGCCGACAACACCAAGTTGTTGTTGCCGTCGTTGGTGAAGATGTGGTAGGCCTTTCCGACGTACTCGTCCATTGCTGCCGCCGTGGCACCGAGCGAAATGGTCACAGCACCACCACTGGTGTCCACGCGCAAGTACTTGGTACGGGGGTTCAGCGTGGCACTGACCGAAGTAGTGCCGCTCACCTCGACGATGGGGTTCAGGAACGACGAACCGTCCTTGGTGAGCTCCAAGAACCGCTTCGGGGTCCAGGTCGACTCGACGTTGGTGGTGCTGGCGTAGCTCATGGTGTCGTGGTATTTGCCGGGATAGAATACTTTGTTTGGTATGACACTTCTATGTTTGCTTGCCCATCACGCACACACGCACAACATGTCCAAACCTCATCACCACACCACAACTGCTGGTGAAATGGCACTCACCACGAACCCACAAACCGTGTCGTTTCGGGGCGTGAGCGGCGGCTCGATGACCGTGTGGTGCCGAGGCTACTCGGTCACAGGTGCGCCAATGGGCGGCGGTGTGCCGCTCTTCTCGCACCTGGTTGTGTGTTGCGACGGCTCGGTGCTTCAACATCCTCCGCGACAAACCACGAGCGCCAGTACGCGCGGCTTTCCGCTACTGCTCGACGCCGCAAACACCCGCCACGAATTCAAAGAACCGCGCCTGTTCGGCACGCTCCAAGCCGGTGGAGCCGAGCTGCGCACACTCGATGTCCAAGTCCAAACACCTGCCGGGGCGATCGACGACGGTGCCGGCAACCCACTATTCGCTTCGCTGGTGCTTGAGCTGCTGTTCGACACGATGCAAGTGCAGCACGACCCGTCGCTCATCGAGAAACGTCGTGCAATTTTAGCCGACACGACTTACACGTACTGATTGTGTTGTTTTATTAAAGCTCGAGCTCCGCGGAGGCTATCGTGCCACTCGAGGCCATGGACAAATGCATCACTGCGTTGCCGACCTCCGCTTCCGCCAGTGAACGGTGCCGGCGCAGCTCCTTCACCATCGTCTCAGACACGACCGAGCGCGGGTCATCGGACACGTCTCTGAGAAGATCCAGCAACACGCTGCAGGCATTGCGCGCTTTCAACAGGTCATCGTAAAGCCCTGGGAATCGGCAAAGCGCGATCGTCTTGTAAACGGGTGGTGGCGGCGGAACAAACTCGGTCACCGCCGGCTGTGCCTTTGCCACTCGCTTTCGCTTGGCGCTCATTTGACATACTAGCGAGAACCCCGCGTGGCGTGCTATTTATGTACGCCGCTGTTCGCGAACACTTGTGTGCACCACCCAATAAATGTGCGCCTGCCGCACTGTACGCCATTTGCCTCGATGCTCACCCGAAGCAAGACCAAGCGCCTCAGTGCGCGCAGCTCCTGGAACATCCCCCCACGTGACCTGCAGCCGGTAGCCACGATGGTCGGGCACTACATCCGCGAGGACGAGCGCGGCACTGACGTGAGCCTTTGTGGTGATTTTTGGCAGCTGAGCGAGATGGAGGGCGCCGCCTGGGAGCCAAAGATATGGGTCATACCCGGCTCGCTCGCACCCTGGAACGAACGGTTCGATTCGCTGCCGAAGCACAATCCAGTGCTGCTGACCCGGTGTCACTACACCCTGCTGATGGTCGACCCTGCCGCCCTGAAGTTCCTCGAGGACAACTTTACGATCACGACCCGTGGCAACGTGTGGGCGCACTTTGCACTGTCCATGTTGCCATGGACGGCGTACCATTCGCGCCAGCGACTCCGCACCCCCGGCAACGCGCCAAACTACCCCGGAACGCGCTTCATCTGTCGGTATACCTGGCACTGTGACGATTTCCCCTCGCACCCGGCCAAACCAGTGTTGTACATTAACCTCGTGGACTGGGCCACGCTGTATGGGCGTGTGGACGCGGACGGGCTTATCGATTACGAGGTGGAGGAGTAGTAGTGTTATTAAAGATCGCTTGTTTGTACACCACTGAGAGACACCCCGCGCTGCATCGTGCGATTGCGTGCGTCTTCGAGCATCGCCTGGTTGTTGTCCTGCACACGGCGATTGAACATGGCCAGCATGCTGAACCCCAACATCAACCAGGGCGAGAAGCTCACCCAGCCCATCAAATCCACGGCACAGAGCGCCAAACACTCGCGAAAGTCCACGGCGTCTTGCTCGGTGTTGCGTTCGTCGAGCGTGCGGCGCAGGTCCTCGGAAATACCCTCGCCGTTCAAGTGATGTGCCTGTGTCTCGGGCACCCACTCGCGTAGGTAAGGCAGACTCTGCTCAAGCACACCGACTCCGGCTCCGAGGGCCATTTTGAGCGCCTTTTCCTCGACGCCCCAGGAGAGGCACTGGCGGCACTCACCGAGGCACCACTCAAAGTCCTCAATAGGCGAATTTGGCACGGGCACTCGCACCATCTCCTTGAGCGCCGGACGCAGACGCATGTAGGCCTTGATCTTGGCCTCGAGCAGCACGCGCTTCGACAACTGGGCATCGGTGGCCTCGATCTTAACCGGTGGCGGTGCGCGCGGCGCATTTGTGGCAGAGTTCGAGCGCGGACGACCCACTGGGCGCTTCTCGGGCGCATCCGGAGGCCCAAACTCGATCCTGCTCGGCAGTCCGGCCGGCGCTTGCATCGAGGGGATGTTGCCAAATCCAGGCAGCGGTGGTTGTGGCACTGCTTGTCGCTGCTCAAGCTCGCGCACGGCGTCTGGGCCGCCCATCAGCATCGCCGTGATAAACTCTGCACCACCGGGACCCAGGTCGGGTTCTTGCACCGGGGCAGCAGGCGCAGGCGCAGGCACAGGCTCGGGTGGTGGAGCAGGGGCGTTCAGGCCCTTGATTTTTGCAAGTCCCGCGGACACGGACATACTCGCGGCCTCTCCAGGCTCGAACGCTGCCTTGAATGCCTCGGTGGCGTCTTGGACCATGGCGGGTTTGCTCTTTTTTGGAGCCATTTCTACTACCACTACAGGTAATGCACTTGTAGTCCACTGAGCAACGATTAGAATGCCTCCGCGCATCCAACACCCGCCTTTTCCAGAAGCCTACCAAAACGTCGCCGACAACGTGGTGCGCCATCCACTCGACGCGCGCGTGGGTCAGCGCCCAGACCAAGGCGAGCTTGACTCGAAACTCGCCGACGACCCCGCTCCTCCAGCAGTCGAACAAAACTTGCCCGTGAACTACGCAGAGGTCGTCAAAGAGCCACCGGACAAAGCTGTGCTTACCATTGACACGAGCTGGGGCAAGCACGTGGTGATCAAGCAGTGGAACTGGGACCGCCTGAAGCCCGACTGCTTCGTGACGCTCGAAGGCAAGCGTCGCTCAGGCAAGACCAACCTGCTGCGCAACATGCTCAAGGCCATGCGGCGCTACTACCCCGAGGTCTACGTGTTCACTGGCACCAAGATGTCGAACGAGTACAAGGGCCTTATACCAGACCGCTACATTTTCGACAACTTGCAGCAGTTCCCGCCGGACTCGCCGCACTACCCGGGCGGCATGGATGCATTTTTGCACATTTGGCACCGACAAGTTGAACGGGTCGAGGCGATGCGCAAGCGCGGCAAGAACGACAAAAACATCAACGTACTGGTCATCATCGAGGACTTGGTCGCCAACGAGCAGAGTACCCGCGGCTTCCACGACATCCCACTGTTTAACCGCATTGCCTACAACGGGCGACATGGCTACCTGGCACTGATCGTCACTTCACAGAACATCAAGGCCGTACCGCCCGCGATCAAGGACAACACCGACATTTGCGCCATTCTTACTGCGTCGTCTCAGCGCACCAAAGAAACGATCCGCGAGTCGTTCTTGGACTCGCTTCACAATGACGAGGAGTTTGATGAAGTAGCCATGCCACTCTCGCAAATTCCCTGGTCTTCGTACTTCATTGACCGCCGCGACGCCCGCCGAGAACCGCTCGAATGCATTTACTTAGCCGTGCCAGAACAGATCGAGAAAGACTTTGTGATGGGCGACAAGCACTTCTGGGCCGAAGACTTCCAAGAACTGTATCGCAATGGATTTGGACATTTATTGGACATGCCAGACTGGGGCATCGAGAAGACCACCTACAAATTCAACCCGAGCGGCACAGCAAACTAGGTGTCTAAGAACAGGGGCTTGAGTGGGTGCTCAGTCGGATGGCCACCCAGCAGCGTGCGCACTCGCTCGCACCGTGACTGGTCGAACCTCCAGTACGTAATGGTCTTCTGCCTACCCCAACGGCGCTCGCGCTGGCGCACCCAGTCAATGTCCATCTCGAACAGCGAAAGCGTGTTCCGCAGCAGGGTGTGTAGGCTCTTGGCCGAGCTGAGCGGGCCTCGCAAGTGCGTGTCGGTGAGCCGCAGTGCGGCAACCAGCCAGGAGTTCTCGGGTCGTCGCAGTGGCACCATCACCTCGTCAAACCACTCCCGTGTGTTGTAGCCGTCGCCCTCGGCCACAAAGAACGATGCCTCGGTCCAGGAGTCATGGGCCAAGGCCATGAAAGGGGCCAAGATGAGCGAGGCGCGGTGCACCAAGTCCGCGGTGAACTGGTTGAACGGCAGCGGCTTGCCAGTGTTGCGGTCTCCAGACAATAAATCGTATAGCGGGTTGCTCGAATGGTCCTCACCAACCCACTCGCCGTGGGCCTGCATGTCTGCGGCGTACAAATCGCGCAACTGCGCTTCGGTCGGGCGCGCACCTTGCTCACCGCCAAGCGATTCCCAGGTGCGCCAGAGCATCAATTGGGGCTGGCAGGCTTCGAGGTAAGCCAGCGCCGGTCCGCGTAGTACAGTGTCAGTCGCGGGGATCGAGAGCGCCTGACGAATGCGCTGGTGCTGATGCTCGTCGCCCTCGAGTGCGTCCGCGCGTGCTCGGTACTTCTCGAGCGCGTCGTCGATCATGGCGCGCTTAACAAGCACTGGTCGTTGTGGCATAAGCTCGTGCACAACTCGCTCGTCCACACAAACATCGCCATGAGAAAGCACCGCTGCTCGCAGCACGCCAACGTAGTCTCGACGAGCCATCCAACGCTGGGCGACACACCAGGCCGACATACGCGCGAGCCAGTCGTCTGGGTTTGCCCGGTAAACACCCGTCTCGTAGTCCAATGTCATCGTGCCCTCGGTGACCCGTTCGAGGTACTCGCGACCCTTGATATTGGCCGCCTCTAGCACCTCGTCGGTGGTGAGCGGTGGCTTGCCCTGCTTCTTGGGCATGGCTCCACCGTTGAGTACTACCATGAGGACCTCAGTCGAGTTGCGGAACCGCCCGATCATCTGCATGAGCGTCTGAGGATCACATGTCAACTGTGAGGCAATGGCCATGACCAGGCGGGCGTGCCCGGTGTAGTCGACGCCCACGGTGACACTCGGGGTAATACCAAGGCTATCAAGGTCTTGCCAAAGCTCGTTGCACTGTGGAATCTGGGCCATGATGTCTTGTGCAGCATCAGACGAGTAGAGGCAACTCGCGCGTGCTTCCTCGGGCTCGGCAAGCGCGGCCTCCTCCTCCAATGTACGATGCACGGCCTTGAGCTCGGTACGACTACCACTCACAAACGCAAGCGGTAACTTGGTGCGGGTCGCCTCTCGTGCCCGCGCAAACCAAGGCTCGTAGTCGACGATGCGCACACGCTTGAGTGGCACGGGCAAATGCAGGTTGAGCAGTGTGCGAAACCCCAACGAAGGGCGGTGCGCCAGAAGAAACTCGTAGGGTACGTCTTGAGGTACAAAGTCGGCATCGAGCACGACCACGCGCTTGGCCCGGCGTATCAGCGCAGTGAACACCTCCCAGCACTGGCGGTGCTTGCGCTTCATGGTGTCGCTCTGGAGCTGCTTGCACAGCGACAGGTACTCGTCAAGCACGAGCAGGTCCACTTCAGGTACTGACCGAGAGGCACGACGAAACGAAGCACCAAGATTGCCAAGAGACTCCATCTGGACCACAAGCCAACGCTTGGCGTCGGGCGAGTCAAAGAACTCGGCGTAGCGCTTGTTGATCTTGCGGTAGTCGGCAAGGTGCAGCGACTCGATCATGCAGTCGGCAAGTGAGCGGCGCACCGAGACAAACAGCACGTCGCGCCAAACTCGCTCGTGTCGGGCCAACTGCTCGGCCAAGTAGGTGGTCTTGCCAGTGCCCATGTTGGAGTTCACCGCCAAGGTGGTTCCCTCGGGCTCCAGTGCGCGGTCATCCAAGTACTCGTTGAGGTAGCGCGTGCAGAAGAACTCGCTCGCTTGGAACTGGTCGCGCGAGCTCACTTGCCGACGACTTCCACAGGAAAAGCATTCCACGAAGAAGCGACCGGTCGTACGGTTCTCGGTGACTTGAAAGTCTGCAAGACAGTCGCCACTGCGGAACGGGCAGAACCGCCAACGAGCCAGTGCCCGGGGACAGCTCTGCTCCAGGTCCAGTGCTCGCAGAAGCGCCGCGAGTGAGTAGGGCCGCGGATAGTGCGGCAGGAAGCGGTCAAACTGCTGGTAGCGCAGTTGGTACTTGTCTCGGCGGGCCTGGCGGTCAATGGCTGTGCGCGGACGGATTTGCTCAAGTGCTCGGTAAAAGTGGTCAAACGAGCGGTCTTGCTGGCTTGAGAGAAACAGATAGGCCACCTTGCGCCAGCCGAGTTCTCGGCCGCGAACCCCAGCCAGTGCCAGGAGCGAAGGTCGTGGCCGGAAATGCACCGTGTCTGGAGCCTGCCAGTCACTACGGTCCAAGTCGTCTCGCACACGGTCTTGCGGCAGCAACTTGACCAAGAACTGTTGCAGTGCCTGAGCCGGCATCGTGCGTGGGTGTGCCGGACCGGCTGGAGGCAAACGCCGCTGCTCGTCCAAACAGGGCGCAAACTTGTCGGCCACCAGCAGTGTGCGCACCATACGCGGCTCCTCGGGATCCATCTCGACCCAACTGGGGTCGTGACAGTGGTGTGGCCAGGCATTGTCCCAATGGAGTACCTCTACAATGTGCGCGGGGTACTTGGCGCAGCCGGCAAGACGCAGCGAGTGCGACTTGTCGGGGTCCGCGCGGTACAGAGCATGGTCGTGTGGCACACTGGCGCCCAACTGGCGTGCCAGCGAAGCCACTTCGGTCACACATCGCAACTCGGCCAGGTTGTTCGCGAGAACCACTTGGGGGAACACGAGATGTGCCGAGAACCGCACTTGCTCGAACAGGCTCGTGTCGCGCTCGCTCTTGCACACCACCATCAAGTGCTCCTGGTTGTAGCGCCAACCACAGTGCTTGCGCAGCACCGCGTTGAATACCGCACATCGGTAGTGGGCAAGCGACTCGTAAAACCGGTCCCGCAGTTCATGGAACCGCTCGATGTTGTCGCGTGCGCCTGGCGGGATGTCCAACTCAAAGTCAAAGTGCAGCGAACGAGGACGGTCTCCAAGCAAGACCGTATGCAGTTCATAGCGATCCAGCTCGCCTTGCATCAACAACCACCGGCGCAGCAGTGCATCGTCGGGGAACACCAAAAACCGGCGCCCGGCTTCGGTGCGCTCGCGCAGTACACGCGCATCTCGGTGTGCCCGGGCATACACTTGCACGTCCCTCAGGCGGTAGAGCGTCTGCATGGAACGAGACCTCAAAAATGAACACGGCCCATAAGACCTTACTTTTAATACCCACTTTCAACACATCAACAACTGTTCCTGAACACGTTCTTGTTCGTCGGTTGGCGGGCTCAGGGCCAATGGCGCGACCTCAGGCAGTTGTTCGCGAACCGTGGCAGATGACGTGGCGGCGAGTGAAATGGCGGGAATCGGGGTAGGCCGTTTGGCCGCGTGTTCCTCGTCGTCGTCCACTGCCGCATCGGGGTCAGTGATGCCCGCCGCGGCAAGCTTGGCCTGGGCACGCTTGGCCTTTTTGCGCTTGCCAAGCTCCACGCGCGCAAGGCACTTGGTGGCCTGCTCCTTGGCTTGCTGAATGGCGCCCTCGAGCTTTTCACATGCCGTGTTACGGGCGCTGGTGTAGCGAATGTTCTTGTCGCGCACTGTCATCCGGGCATCCAGTGCAACTTGGAGGATGTTAGCGGCGTGATCTTCGTCGGTCACTTGATCAGGGAAGGTTTTCATCAAGTGCAGTAACATGTCCACCATGTCTCGCGAGGCATAGTCGAACACCTCGGGCGGGGTCCACTGGAGCGAGTACTGCTCCTGGCGCTTTTGCTCAGCGACAAAGGTAAAGTGGTCGGCTTGCAGTTGTTCGTGTGCAGTTCCGCGTGACATCTCGGCGGCAATGAGTGGAATGAGCCGCGTGTGTGTCGGTCAAAATAAACACATTGCGTGTATTACGACTGTTCGCGAACATGTGCGCCATCACAACTGAACCGCAGCGAGGGGTACTTGGTGTTCAACTTGTCCAGCTCGGCCATGTACCAGTGTTCGTTTGGCTCACTCAGGTCTGCCAACTTGGCCCATGCAGCCTCCTGTTGGTTCTCCCAGTAGCGTCTGCGCTCCTCAAGCGCCTGGAGCTCGGCGTCGCAGCGGGCCATTTCCTCGCGGTACCATACCCAGTACTGGGCGTTCTTGGCCTCGAGCTGTGCAAGTAGGGCGTCTTTCTCGGTCAGGTAGTCGAATAGCGGTTGGTTGTCCATGTTGGGCGTGGATTGGCAAAGTGAGACGCGCCTAGCGCGGTGGAAAAATATACAGCAACGGTTGTTCGTGAACGTTTATTTGGGCAAATGAGAGCACAGTGCCTCGAAGTGTTCGAGTCGCATTTTATAGTATGGGACATCGCATCGTGCAAGGTAGGATAAGCACGTGTGGAAAAGGGCGATGGTCACATCCGGTTGGTCGTCTTCAAAACGGCGAGTGTGACGATCGAGAAAATATCCCAGGAGTCCTTGATAGTCGCGCCGCTCGCTCTCGGTCATGGGTGAATGTTTTGCCTCTTCGGCGACCATGTCGAGCACCGGTACTAGGCACTTGTTCATGTGGGCCAAGGCTCGGTCCATCGGGGATGCGTTTGTCACGGACATGAGCAAATGACTTTGGTATCTATTGCGCTTGTTTTTATAGGGACCAGAATGAACAACCCACTCGTATACTACACGGCGCTCGTAGAGCTTTGTGAACTCGTGGCGCTCTATTTGGTCAAGCGCGCGGCCACGGGCGCAGGGCCGCTTTATGCGCTGGGCGGCTCTCTGGTCTACGCCGGTACCGCGCTGGTGCTTGTTCGTTCAGTCGAACTTGGCGGGGTGGGCGTGGCCAATGGGCTTTGGAACGCGTTTTCGAACATCGCCGGTGGTGCGATTGGATTGGCCCAGGGAGAGCGCTACACTGGACGCCAATGGCTTGGGCTCGCGTTCGGGGTCGCGTCCAGTCTGTTGTTAGCCAACCATGAGTGAAGCGCGCGAAGAGAAACCCACGGGCTCGAGCGCTATATGGAGCACAATCATGGAAGAGTGGCGGAACACCGTACAGTACGCGGTGGACTCCGCTAACGCTCGGATGATTGCACAATCCGAGAAATACGAATGGGAAGACAAGCAGCTGTACAACGCGAAAGCGATAGCATACACACTAGACGACGTGTTTGCATCTGCATACACGGATGTACTGGCGTCGTTTTTCGGCGTCGAGGACGAATAAAATGTACATGTTTGTCATTTGTTTCATTGCCGGCCATGAGTGAAGCGGACATGGCCATTGGCTATGCCAACACGGGGTTGATTGAGCACCAAGGTGTGTGCTTTGCCCGCATGCTACCTCAAGACGGACCGCGCAAGCACCAAGTGGTGCTGTTTTACGGGGCACACGGGAGCGGCAAGTCAACCACTGCACGAGAATTGGAGGACAAGATAGTGTCCGGTCGTTGTTTTTCGCTCGCCGATTTGCTGCGACGCGACTTTGTCGTTGGTCGAGGAGTCTCCTATACCAGAGATTCATTTTACCGCGTCGAAGCAATGCGCAAGCTCCGGTGTGTCAAAGAGGCGTCCCGTCCTCAGCTCAAAGCCTACGGGAAGACCGTCAATGACTGTGACTCCACCCGCTTTCGCTACATTGACTACGTGATTGACGTGTTCTTGGCCCAGCACCAGCATGCGAACGCCGTGCTCATCATTGACGACTCCTCTACGGACCGGCCATGGGAGCTCGAGCGCATCCGCGAGCGCCTGGGCGCCGAGCCATGGGTCATTCGTGTGTATAATCGCGATAGTGACATTGTGGTGGAGCCGCCTGAGGGACACGTAGACGTGCTCTCGCGGCCGACGTACGAACGCTGGATGTCGCCCGATGCCTGTCGCGCCGCCACGCTCGACTGGGTTGCATCAGAGCTTGCGTGTTTGTGTTACCCGTCGCTCGTGGACTACTTTAGTACCGGCGTTTAATAATACATTTTTATCAATTACAACGCAAGAAGTTGACAACATCTACTTTTTTGCTCGGACAGCTGCGACAACAACTTGCGCAGCACCAGCGTCATCTGGTAGTCGTCACGCGCGTCGTCTTGCATTTGGACCGCAATATCGCTACACATGTCACTAATACACGATGCGTGACTGGCGCGGGGGGCTGATACACACGCTGTGTACTTTCTTTCACTGTTGTCGCTCAGGTTTGTTTTGCAACGATAACGCGTGGCGGGGCGATTGTACCGGACAACGACGATGTACTCGAGGTGGTCATCATCTCGGTCTACGTAGGTGCGTACTTGTAAGGCCCGGCACTCGTCCTCTATTGGCGCGCTTAGCTTCACAAGGCTGTGCAAGGCAGTGTGCCATTCACAGATCACTTGGCGCAACTCGGGCACACACAAAACTGCATCGACCCAGTCGTATAACCCAAGCGACATCCCGCTATGGTCCAGCACCGTGCACAGTTGGACAAAGTACTTCCAGCCCTCGGTATAACCCATCAGCATATGCTGTTCTGCGAGATCGACAGAGACATATTTTGAACATACAGCGCGTATGTGTCTCGGCATCACTGCCACGTGATAAATGAATACCACAATGTATCCACCGACAATTATATATTTTAAACACCCAATGGAGCAAGCCCCTGTTTTTTAACAGCGTTCACGAACTCCTCGCTCCGCCTGTCTTTGCCTGGCGCCATTGGAAACGACAGTGCTCCGCCGTTCGCAATCAGTGCATGTGTAAACGCAAACGAGCCGCGCTTGCGTGCCATCTCCATGCTCCACCACTGGTCGAATCGCTCGCGGCTGCCGAGCTGTGTGCGCTTCTTCTCCATGGTCTTCCAGTACTTGGCGCGCATGCGTGCCTGGTGCACACGCTGGAAGCGCGCTTCTCGCGTCTCCACGTCGCACTGCAAATCTGCCTGGCACGTGTATGGTCGAGTGGGCATACCAAGTGCAGGGGGTTTGCTGCCTGCCAAAACACACAACTTGGTCATGGCTAGGATACAGAATGACCCGCCCCGGGTTTGCTTAAATACCCGCATTGTTCGCAAACGTTGTTCATGAACACTGGATGTACGAAATGCCGCTCATTTGCACTGAACCATGTCTGCAGCGGAGCATTTGCAACACCTGGAAATGTCACAGAACTATGATCGCGCGGCCCAGCGGCACTACGAACGCTATTTGAAGCTCGATGAACACCAGCAAGCAAACGAGCGTCGTGCGATCCAGTTCCGCTTGGACCGTTGTGAGCGCGAGGCCAAGTTTGGCGAGTACTTTCAAGTGCAATGGCGCTACCAGCGACGAGTTGAGGGGTTGGAGCAAGAGCGCAGACGGCTCGGTGTATTGACAACCAAATAAACACACACGACTAGTCTTGCTCCTCGGAAACCCACGGAAAGTCCGACATACGGACCTGATGGACAATGTCGCCAGATGCGTAGACAGAGCTGAGCGATGACAGGTACAGCTCGGGGCAGCCCAGCACAGGCCCAAAGCGCAGTCCACATGCCTCATATGCAGCAAAGCGCGCAGGGTGCCCGAGAAACACGGTGTTTTTCGTGCTCTTGAGCATGAACGCAAGCAGCGCTTCGGTGTTGTCCGTGAACTCAATGTCAGTGTGGCACCGAGTCTTTTCCACCAGCGCCTCCTTCAGGCACTTGAGCAGCGTCTCCTCGGCGGCCTTGAACTTCTTGTGCGCATTGTACCAACGCTCGAGCGGTGTCTCGACGGGTGTGACCATTGCCGCCGGCATCGGTAGTATGTACTTGTCGTCAAACGAGGCGCGCCACTGCTCGATGATCTGATGGGTATTGACGGTGTGGAAACCACGCAAGAACACGATGGCGTGGGGCGCGCGGGCAGGGCAGGCACGCGTGGCGAGCGTGATGGCGCGATTGACCACTGTGGCAAATGAGCCGCCACAATCACCGATGTAGCTGTGTTGCTCGACGTGACGCTCTTCGCCCGGGACGACAATGTTCGTCGGGGCGAGTTCTTCCCACGGGACACGAGGCAGCTGGTTTGCAAACGCGTGCTTGGTTTTTTCCTCGTCGATCACCACGTCGTCGGGCTGAAACTCGACGTAGATTGAGAACGTGCCACTGCAAATGTAAACGCGCACGGACTTTTTGGCGGTGTTGACAGGTAGCGCTGTGTCGGCGCTGGCCTCCTTGGACCGGTCGTGAACGATTGCGGTCGCCGCTTCAAACTGCGCGCCGTTCCAGGCGCCGGTGTTTAGGAACACGAGGCCGTAGGCGCTGTTGTCGGGAGTGTACTTGACAGCAGTCTGCATGGTCGCGCGAACACTGGGCATGAAATCGCCATCACCATCCACTGTGCGTTTGTGCCAGGCCTTGTCAGATCCAAGGCGGGTAGGGACCATAGCACGTCCAGCGGTCATTGCAATGGCTTCACCATACGGGAGGTTGAGCTTGTATTGCCATTGGTAGATGTACTCATCTGCAGTGGACACACCGTCAATGTCCACGGTGATGTAGGTCGCCTTGCCTTGGTTGTCAATGACATAGAGGCGCACAAGCTTGGAGAGGCGGGGGTGTCCGGTGGCGGCCATGGTTGCGGTGGCGAGGAAGCGAACGTGTGAGGCTGGAAATAAGCCCGTGTGCGCTTTTATAAGCCGTGGTTTACCCAAATTAGGCAACACGAACACACTTTTTGTTCACAATGCGTACAATGGTCGAGGCGGGTCTTCGCCGCGGTCGTAGTATTCACAGTCTTCGTCACTCGGCAGCACCGGCAATGGTGTGTCGGGTGCGAGAAACACCTGGCAAAAGTCCTCGTCGTCGGCCTCTTCGGCGCTGAGTGGTGGCCGCGGGGTGTCGGGTTTGCTGGTGCCGAGTTCGACGTGCTCGGGCCACTCACCGAGTGCACACAAAACCATTGGACCACCGGGCTCCAGTCGTACCAAATGCAGTGGCACAGGCCGAAAAGCACGCGGGAAAGACCGCTGAAACGACGATCCAGGCAGTGCGGCGGTTGGGTGCGGCGCAATGGGTGGCGGTACGTATGGTTCGCGCACACGCTTGCTGATGGGAAGCTCGGAAACAACCGCGGCGTCGACTTGCTTGCGTTTGGGTGCTCGAGTACGGACCATTGTGCACTAAAATGTGTAAAAGGAACACACAATACGCGTTTTATACCAGCCAAACCACGTTCATGAACATGTTCATGAACACTGTACGGATTGGTGGTCAAAGATCGGATAGTGTTGTCGAAATTTGCATTACACTAAAGTGAGACCTAACCCATATTTACGTGTATATAAGAGTGTTAAGATATGTTAGGTCTCACCCACTTCTAATGGGTGCCATTTTCATTATAACTGCTCCTAACGTCACTTCTAGCGAACTACTAACGGAGGTGAGACCTAACTTATTTTATGTCTCTTATATACAAGTTAATATGTTTGAGATCTCACTTGAGCAAAGTCTTGTAAAAAGCAGTTGTTTTTATAAAGACAACAAAACACTTAAACAATGGGTGTTTGAACACCAAGACGACGCGCAGTCTCGCGAGTCCAGTAAGTGCGACGAGGCAGGTCACGAGCGCGTTTGGCACGGTCATACTGCTGCTTCTGGTTGGGAGGTTGCTGGCGTCGAAGCGACTCGCGAAACCGAAGCGTGTTCTCGACGCTGTCTTTCAGATCGTCAATCTCACTCTTCGGTCCGTGTAAAAGATCTTCCAGACGCGTGAGTCCTTCTTCGTCGATTGCAGGCGACGCCTTGTGACCGAGTCGTCCGAGTTGCTCTTGAGCGGTATTGGCCAGACGAGCCAGGCGGAGGCAGGCGGCCTTGAACATCGCCAAGTTGTCGATGACAGACTGGTTGGCCGACTTGGTGTTGTAGGCGAGCAGGTCGATGTTGGATGCAGCGTTTTCAAGCTCCTTGAGAACGTCCTCGGCTCGAACGAGTTCTGGCGTGGTATCGCGAGCGTAGGCGCGGGCGCCGGGACAGGCGTGGTAGCGGTCGTCAAAGACAAAGTCGCTGGTCACTGCGGGACGAGAAACGGTGGCACCGACCGTCTCGACCGCAACGACTTGCTGAGGGCCAGCAACAGCCTCGAGTGCGCGCAGCACCGGCGTGAACTCTGGCACCTCCTTTTCTTGCATGCGGCGCAGGTCGTATGCCAACAGCACAATTGCCTCCTTGCGACTGAACCCATCGGCGACTTGGTAAATGGCTTCCTCGGACCAGGTGTTGACAAAGTCGCGAGTTCCGGCGTCCTCGAGAAGTTGGTGGAGGGTCTGGCGGAAAGCGGCGGTGGTGGTGGTGGTCATCTTGCGGGCAAGTGTGCTGGACCATTGGCAAACCACCCTTTTATACCCACACGTTTTTGTTTGTGAACCAATGGAAATGTTTATGAACAAATTCAATCAACCCACCTTAAAATTCCGCGCCAGGACAAAGCGCGGGAAAAAAGCCAGCGACGCGACTTTTGGAACCTAGCCTAGCCTAAAGACTTCGCGAGTTTTGGGTTTGCGGATTAGCGGCTTAAAAACTTTGCAGTGTTTTGGTTTATGTGATTTAGTGGCTAAAAACTTTGAGGTTTTTATGTTTTACATGGATTTATACATTGCACAAATACACTTGTGTGACGGAGACGCACGAAACAAAATTTCACGCGCTCTCAAAATTTGCAAGCGAAATTCGGGGTCAACCTCGAAAAGGGTGATCAGCTTGCTGGGGTTATAAAGGCTACCGCAGATCGAGCGGAGAAAATCTTCGCCGTGGCTGACAATGCGGAGATGTGCTTGTCGAAGACCATGCACCACCTCGCCGCAAATGACCGATCCAGTAGGAGTATCGGTGATGTAGATGTCCACGAGACCGGTCTTCGAGTCGGCGATCCAGAGCGAATATAGCTCGGCGTTGTCGAAACGAATGTGGAGTGAAACTGCGGGCCCGTTGAAGTAACGGGGGTAGCACTCGGTTTTGTTGTCCAAGAAGTAGGTGGCGCCGGTCATGGTGGAGGTACGGAGCAGGGGAGGATGAGGAAATGACGCGCGCGGTGGCCTTAAATACCCATGTTCATGAACACCAGCTTAAAATTCCGCGCTCAATCAACAGGGAATTCCGCGCCGCGTAAAAGGCGCCAAATGCCGGATTTAAGCTGGGCCAGCTTAAAATTCGTTCAAAGATCGGTGAAAGCGCCTGTTCAGACTGGTCACGTGACTCGGCCCGATATAGGGTGTCACGTGGTCGGGGGTCCATCTAGGATATCCGTCGTAGCATCCGAA
>CAZRLR010000002.1:0-54733 GCA_964600395.1 uncultured Conexibacter sp. | reverse complement strand
AGGTTCGCGCCCGCGAGGTTCGCGCCCGCGAGGTCCGCGCCCGCGAGGTCCGCGCGCGCGAGGTTCGCGTCCGTGAGGTCCGCGTCCGCGAGGTACGCGCCCGCGAGGTACGCGCGCGCCCCACCTTCAGCGCCCGTCAGCCACACGCGGTGCAGCCTGATGATCCTGTCCAGCGTCTCTCGGTTCACGGTCCTCCCCTCCTACGCCGCTTGCGCGGCGCCCCCGGCTTCCACGTCCCCCGCACGCCGATCCAGCGCCGCGGCGTTCGCTTCGATCGTCGTGGCCACCCTCCGCGCCTCGGCCGCGCGCTCCGCCTCGCACCGGGCGTCGTGGTACGCCGCGGCCCGGCGGATGTACGCGGCGAAATCGCGGTCGTCCGCGGCGTGCCTGCGCAGCTCGGCCGCGCGCCAGGCGGGGCAGAGGGTGGGGGACGTCATGCGGCGCTCCGATCCGCCGATGCGCGCGTCTCGGTCTGGACGCGCTCGCCAGCGAGCCGGACCTCGAACGGGAGGCCGAGCGCCTCGCAGACCCGGCGCAGAGTGCCGATCTTCGGTGTGGCGCGACCCTTTTCGATCGCGTCGTAGGCGGCCGTGCTGATGCCGGCCTTGGCGGCGACCCGCTCCTGGCTCAGCCCGCTAGCGTCTCGGGCGGCGCGGATGAGCTCGGCGGCCGGCGCGATTCGTTCGTGTCCCATGGCAGGCAGTCTGCCATAGTGCACTTGGGGGAGTCAAGGGGGCCGCGCCGACTTCCTCTCGCGACCAAGCTGAGGCGCCGCGTTGCACGGCGCCGACATCGGGTTAGGGCTGCTTTCGCCGGATGCGGGGCTGGGGCTCGTCGAGCTGGCGAATGCCGCGCTTCGCGTTCGTGCTGGTCGTAGTGGCCACGACTTCCTCGAAGTCGATCACCTCGCCCATGGGGCGGCCGAGAACGCGCTCCAGGCGGATCGCGGTCGCAAGGCTCGGGAGCCTCTCGCCGCGCTCGATTACCTGGATGTTGTTCACTGACACGCCCAACGCCCGCGCAAGCGCTTCCTGGCTCATCTTCGCTGCCAGCCGTGCGGATCGAATCCGCGCGGCCGTGCGTCCCATCCCCGCCGCCCGCGACCCCGTCCCGGTCACAAGGCGGCCCTCCTGGTTGAAACGTGGAAGTGGGTCGTACGGCGACTCGTGCTTCTCGGTCCCCCGATTGCTACGTGGCTTCGTCGTTCCGTGCACCGCGTTCCCCGTGCGTCCCCGGTTTCGCCGCGCTGGTGGAGCCGGGCACCGACGCAGGCGGGACAATACCAGTGAACGCTCGTCCATCAAAGCGCGAAGTCCTTCACGATCTAGGGTGGCGGAATCGCTGCCGGAGCATCCGCGGCCGTCGGCTCCGGGTCCAGAACGATCGTCACGCTCTCGGGGCGCAGCCGGTACACGGCCCCGGTCGGCCAGTCGATGATGAGCGGGATGCACCACCCGAGCAGGCAGTCGGCTGCGATCACGATTCCGTCCACCTTGGAGACGACGCTCGCGGTAGCCGTCACGTGCCCCGGCTTGGTCGCTGTGAGTAGGTGGTTGTCCGAGCGGTCCAGCTCGATCGACACCGGCGCGCGGTAGCTCGACCCCGGCTCTGTGTCGACCGTGATCGTGCCGTTTGCCGGCACCGTCTGGACCATCACCTCGGCGCTGGTCCCGTTGAAGAGCACGCCGCAGCCGAGCATCGGCGCGAGCGCAAGTGCTGTTAGTCGCCTCATCCTCAATCCCTCCCCAGCGTCCCGTCCGCCGTCGCGATCGTGAACGGCCCCGTGCTCGACGCGCTCGCCACGATGCGGTCTCGCCACTCGATCTCCACGCGCACCGTCGCGTTCGTGTCGTCCTGGTTCTGCGCGCTCACGTAGACGAACTGCCCGGACTCGCCGCTCGTGAACGTGGACCAGGGCACGTCCTCGTCGGCGCGCTGCTCGGTCCCGTCGGCGGTCGCGTAGGTGACGTCCACCCGCTCGACGGTGCCGCTCACGCGGTACGTCACGAGGTCGGAGAGCGGGTCGCCTCCGCCGTCGTCCGACCCCGACCCGCCGCACCCGTACAGCACCATCCCCAGAGCGACCACCAACGACACGCGCTTCATCCTGGACCTCCCTCCGAGTTGACGATCGACACCCACGCCGGCCGGCGCGGATCGTACCAGGGCGCCCGAGCGGGGCGCTAGGTCAGCGTGGGAGGGAGGGATCGGCGAGCAGGGCGGGCGGCACGCCGAGCATCGTGAAGAGCTGCTCGCACGCCGCGGCGTGCACCCGATCGGCCTCGGCGATCGCCTCGACGTCGCGGGGGTTGAACACCACCGGCGTGAGCTCGAAGCGCCGTCACGGGTCGTCGGTCGTGAGCCGGTTCTCGATCAGCTCGAACCGCTCGAGGTGGCCGAACGGCGGGGTCGACTCGGAGAACTTCGCGGCGACGGCGCCCCACCGCTCGCGCGGCCCGTCGTCGTAGGATCCGCAGATGGCGTTGAGGACGCCGAGCACACCGACCTCGAGGTGGCCGTCGGTGCCATCGCACACGCCGACCTGGACGTCCGGCGCGTCGCCGAACGCTGGCCCGCACGGCACGCGAGCCCGGACCAGCGCTTCCATCGCGGCCGGGTCCAGCACCCTGAGCCGTTCGAGCGTGGCGACGACGTGCTGCGCGAGCTCGCGGTCGACTGGCATCGGGATATCCCCCCTGGCTCGGCCGGCCGCCCCGGGGCCCGCGTGTTCCCGCCGATGAGGTGCGCTCGCGGCTGCAAGTCCGCGGCGCGCGGGAAGCCCCAGGACGGCCGGCTCGGTTCGGCGCCGATCGTAGCACGGCCGCTCGCCGTGCGCGGCACGTCGGAAGGGCCGCGGATGGGCTTGCGGGAGGTCACCAGTCCGTCTCCTCGCCGCGCGGCTTCGCGCCCTGCGATTCGAGCCACGGGAGCAGCCGGTCGCGAAAGCAGCGCGGGCAGAGATCGACGATGGTCGTCTCCGTGTTGCCGCCCTCGGGGTAGCTCGTCCCCTCACGCAGCGAAACGGTCACATCGCGGACGATGTACGGCCCTACCTCTCCGGCACGCGCCGCCTCGGGCCAGCAGCGCCCGTCGGTCGTCCTGATCCCGCACAGGTCGCACGCGAGGTACTCGGTGCGCTCTTCCTCGTGCGCGGGGACGGTGACGCGCTTGATTGCCTTCACGTCCGCGCCCCAATCGCGCGCGCGACCTTGAGCACCGCCTCGTGCACGTGCGCCGGCATCACGGGCGGTCCGCGGTACTCGCGCGCCCACTCGACGAGCGTCCGGACGGGCCCGGCCGCGCGCACGAGCTCGGCGGCGTCGAAGACCGCGACGGCGCCCGTGGGGGCGTGCGTTAAGCCGCCGAGGATCAGCGGGGGCTTGGGGTCACCCATCGAAGATCCGCTCCACGTGCACCTCCGGAATCGTCGTGGCCTCGTGCTCGGTCCCGTCGCACGTGCAGCGATATTTGCTCGGCGGAACGACTCGCGCCACCCGGACGCGCACGCCGCAGTGCTCCGCCTCGCGACCGAGGTACTCCAGGAGCGACTCGTACTCGATCGACGGGAAGACTGCGAGTCGCGGGCCTCCCTGGGACATACCCTCGGCGGCGGTCGCGAGCACGCGGTCAAGGGCAGCGGCTGCGTCGGAGCGGTTCATGTCCCGCGCTCCGCGCGCAGGCGGCGCACCTCGGCGATCATCCCCCGCGCGTAGCCCACGAGCTGCGCCAGCTCCTCCGGGTCGTGCCCACACCCGGGGCTCGGCGCCTCCCACGCCAGCTCGCGCTCGATCGCGACCCCCACCGACTCGCAGCGCCGCTCGACGGCGTCGAGGTCGATGGCCTGCTCGGTCGGATCGCTCACGTCCACCTCCGCATCCTACTACGGGCTGGGTCCCAGGTCGGCCCCGCGGGCGTACGTCCCGCGCGGCCAGGTCCTCACGCCGCCGGCTGGCCGGCCGTCGGCGCTGCCTACGTGGTGGGCCTCGGGCCCGGGGCTGGATCTCCATGCGGGATAGCGTGGCGCGACCCCCGGAGCGATTCCGCTCCGCCCCCTCTGGTACACCTAGACCCATGCCCCCGCCAGACCCAGCCGCGCGCCGCCGCGCCGCGATCCGCGCGATCGAAGCGCGGGTCCGCGAGGCGCTCCGCAAGCGGGCGGCTCGGGCGGCTCAGCGTGCGCGCGGTCTATCGGCTCGTCGAGGAAGGCAAGATCCCCTACCGACGCCTGGCCGGCCGCCTCGTCTTCGACCGCGCCGAGCTCGACGCGCTGGTGCACGGCGCCGGCGGCGTCTGCCGCGACCCGGCGGTGCTGCGGAGCCGGAAGCGCTTCGAGCGCCGGTGCGCGTCGGACGGCTGGGTGTGGGTCTACCTCGAGCACTCGGCCGCGCGCGACGTTACCGAGCGCGTGCGGGTCGAGGACGTGCGGGTGGTCGAGGTGGATGGGGTGCCAACCGAAGAGGCCGTGGCCGCCGCGTGAGACACGCCACCTGAGACAATCGAAACCAACGCGACCAGGAGGAACACCATGACCGAAACCGAACCGGCAGCGCCAGGACTCGAAGAAGGCCCGCGGCCGTTCTCGCGCTTCATCGCGATGCTCGGCGAAGGCGAGGCCCACACCCAGCTCTCGGACGACCTGCACCGGCTTGGCGAGGCCCTGCGCGAGCAGGCCGTCGCGCGACACCGGAGCGTGAAGGGCGCGCTCACCCTCAAGCTCTCGCTCGTCGCTGACGAGCAGGGCGTGGTGTCGGTCGACTACGACATCACGCGGAAGGAGCCGCAGCCCACGCGTCCGCGGTCGATCTTCTGGCTGACGAAGGGCGGCAACTTGACCGAGATCAATCCCAGGCAGCAGTCGCTGCCGCTTCGCGACGTGAAGGACGTTCGCGTCGCACCACGAGACGTCGAGGCCGGTCGCGCCACGACGAAGGAGGCGTGATCAATGGCACCCCCGACCCCCAGCATTCCCGTCCAGGTGACGACCGGCGCTGCCGTCCGCGAGAGCGAGGCCGGAGCGATTCTCGATCGTGCGGCCGAGCTGCTTGGCATGGAGACGATCGGACTTCAGGGTAAGGACAGCCTGAGCGCCGTCGTGATCCCCAAGGGCCGCGAGCTGCGCAGTCTCAAGCCGCTCATCGACGAGTACCGCGATCGCCCCGAGAGGAAGAAGGGCACCGCGATCCTGACGACCGTCACCTCGTTCGTCGAGCACGTGAACCGCCACCGTGACGGCAACACGGTCGTCTTCGCGAACGACGACCGGACGGCGCCGTCCTTCCTCGCGGTCTTCGACTACAACGAGGCCGGCGCCGTTGGCCAGCCGCGCTTCGGCCAGCACCGCGCGGCGTACGCCTTCCCCGTCTCGGGCGAGTGGAAGGCGTGGGTCGTCGGCGGCGACCAGCCGATGAACCAGGCGGCCTTCGCCGAGTTCCTCGAGGACCGCATCGGCGACGTCCTCGAGCCGGGATCCGTCGGCGAGCGCGTCGAGCGGTTCGCGATCGACCTCGGCATCGAGCTCGTGGGGGCGCAGACGCTGATGACGCTTGCGCGCGGCCTCACCGTGAAGGTCGGCCAGACCGTGAAGCAGGCCGTCTCGCTCTCGTCGGGCGAGGCGTCGATCGCCTTCGAGGAAACGCACGGCGGCGCCGACGGCGCGCCGGTGCGGGTCCCAGGAGGGTTCGCCCTGGCGATCCCGGTGTTCCACGGCGGGCCGCTCTACCAGGTGCCGGTGCGGCTGCGCTACCGCGTCCAGGGCGGCGCCGTCACGTGGCGATTCGTCCCGCACCGCACCGACCTGGTCTTCAAGCACGCCTTCGACGAGGCGGTCGAGGAGGTCCGGAAGGGCACCGAGCTCACGGTGTTCTACGGGCGGCCGGAGGCGTGAGCGCGCGTCGTCGCCAAAGCTCGAATCGTCTCGCTCGGATCGTCCGAATCGCTGGCGCACGAGGTCGGGCGCGATGCGCAGGATCGGATCGCCGCCGCCGAGGCTCGCGCACAAGAGGCGCGGGCGGTGGCGATCGAGGAGGCGGCGCAGGTTGCGAAGAAGATCGCGAACGACTACTCGTCGTGTCAGGACGAGATCCACGGTCGGATTGCGGCGAACGCCATCGCGCGAGAGATCCGCGCCCTGGCCACACGGAAGAGGAAGAGGACGTGACGAAGAGAGCGGAAACGCTACTGCGCGACCTGGTAGCCGTCAGCACCCCGAGCCGCATCGCGGACGCCGAGCGCCACCTCCGTCTCGCCGAAGCCGAGGCGCTCGAATCGCTGGCGCAGTGGGCGGACTCACCAAAGCGCGAGTTCGACGGGCCCCTCGCCCACACCATCCCGTACGAAGCCCGCCGTCGCGCTGCGCGCCTGCGGAGGAAGTCGTGAGCATCGAAGACGAGCTGCGCACCGATGTCGATCGGCTGACTGTGGCGCTGGCGCTCGCGCGCGTCTTCCGCGTCGTCTGAGCGGCCTCTCCCGGCGCCTCACGGGGCGCCGACGAGAGGACGCACGGGCAGGAGATGGAGACAATGGACAATACGACGATTCGTGGCCGCACGTCGTCCGCCGGGCAGTCCGCAGCCTCATCCGCGCCATCCGCGCGACGAGCCCGCGCCGCCGAGTCGCACCGGGTGAGGATTCGCGCCACCTGGAGGTGACGGGCCCGGCGGATTTGGCGGTGTTTCGTGGTGGTTGACGGCGGCGCGCGGATAGCATAGACTATCAGTCATGGACGCGACAGTGCGGCCTCCCGCGCGAGAGCGCGGCCCCATTAAAGGAATCGCCATGAAGATCACCGCCAAGTACGCCTCAGAGTGCCCCGCCTGCCACGTACGCATCGCGGTCGGATCGCAGGTCGAGTGGTCGCGCGGGTCGGCCGCCCGGCACGTCACGTGCGGCCCGGTGACCGCTGTCGCGAAGGCGGCCCATCGGGGCGCCTTCCGCTCCACCCGCCGGTCCGGCGCCGGTCAGGCTGCCCGAGTGCCCGGCTACAGCAGCTACTGCACGGACCGCCCGTCGTGCCGGTGCTACGACTGCGCCTCGTGACGAGGGGGGATACGACCATGCATGCGCGAGCCCTGGCGCTGTACCGCGTCGCCCGCACCCTCAATCCCGGCCGCCTCACGGCAGCCGCCCGTAAGCGCGAGATGCGCCGGGCCGTGTGCGAGGCGATGCGCCCGGAGCGCTTCCTGCCCCGGCTCGGAATCGACTCCGGGCGCCCAGCGACCTGCCCATCCGGGGCCTGGATGGACTGGTCAGCCGACCGCCGTAGTGGTGGCAATCACGCGGGCTGGCAGCTCTACGCGGTAGCCGTGCGCGACCTGATGCAGCGCGGCTACCCGCGCGCCACGGCCAGCGCGATCGCGCACGAGAGCACGACGACGAACGCGACCACGTGGGCGCCGTCCTGCACGGCAACAGTGCATGCGCCGTGGATCGCCGTGCCCGGGGACGTCGATCGTCAACTCGCCATCCGCGCGGCCGAGGATCACGGATGCGACCCGCTCGTGGTCGCCGCGTGGTCGCTCTGGCTCAGGTCGGTGCGCGTCGCCGCCGAGCCCCAGATCGGCCGCCACGCCCGATGGCTCGCCGCAGGCGTGGCGCACCGCCAGCGCGAGCGGGCGGAGAGGTCCGAGATCCGGCGCAAGGCCGAGGCCGCGTACCTGGCCGAGATCGACGCCGGCACCGTGGCGCTCTACGCCGAATCGGGCGCCCGCCCTGGATGCCTGCGGATCGACGGCGAGCGCATCCACGAGGCGCTCCACGAGGCGTACGGCACGATGATCTTCGATCGCCCGGCCAACGCCGCAGCGCTCGCCGCGATGCAGCGCTCGCACGACGCGGTCTATCACCCGTGACTACGCATCGGCGGGGACTCGGAGTCGACGTTCTATCGGCCGCTCGCCGGCGGATCTCCGCGGCGCTCGACGCTACGGAGCGGGCCTACGTATCGTTCTCGGCCGGCAAGGACTCGACCGTCCTGCTGCACCTCGTCGCCGAGGAGGCGCAGCGCCGCGGCCGAAATGTCGGCGTCCTCCTCGTCGACCTAGAGGCGCAGTACCGCCACACGATCGAGCACGCCGAGAGGTGCTTCGCGCGTTACGCCGACACGATCGAGCCGTATTGGGTCGCGCTCCCTCTCGCGCTGCGGAACGCCGTTTCGCAGTATGAGCCGAAGTGGCTCTGCTGGGACCCGGAGCGGACGGATTCGTGGGTCCGTCGGCCGCCATCGCTGGCGATCACGGACGAGAGCCGCTGGGCGTGGTTCTCTCGCGGGATGGAGTTCGAGGACTTCGTGCCGCGCTTCGCGGAGTGGTACGCGGCCGGCCGCCCGACGGTGTGCTTCGTCGGAATCCGAACGCAGGAGAGTTTGAATCGATGGCGCTCGATCGTGAGCACCACGAAGGCGCGCGTCAACGGGTGGCCGTGGTCGACGCGGAAAGGCGCGCACGTCTGGAACGCATATCCGCTCTACGACTGGCAGACCGAGGACATTTGGACGTTTCATGCGCGCTTCCCCGATGTGCCGCTAAACGAGATCTACGACCTGATGCACCGCGCCGGACTCACGATCCATCAGGCCAGAATCTGTCAGCCGTACGGCGACGACCAGCGGCGCGGACTGTGGCTCTTTCACCTCCTCGAGCCCGAAACGTGGGGCCGCGTAGTGGCGCGCGTGAACGGCGCGAATCAAGGCGCGCTCTATGCCGGCGAGGCCGGCAACATCCTCGGGAACCAGAAGGTGACGCGCCCCGAGGGGCATACGTGGGAGAGCTTCGCGGGCCTGCTGCTGCGCTCGATGCCCGGCCCGACCGAGCGCCACTACCGCGACAAAATCTCCGTGTTCCTGCGCTGGTGGGCGTGTCGCGGATTCGAGCGTGGGATTCCCGACGAGGCCGAGGCTAAAGAGGAGGCGGACCGTCGCACGCCGAGTTGGCGGCGCGTCTGCAAGGCCCTGCTCCGCAACGATTACTGGTGCAAGGGGCTGAGCTTCACGCAGCACAAGGATGCAGCGTCGTACACCCGCTACGCCTCGATCATGAAAAAGCGTCGCTCCGAGTGGGGCGTTGAGTACGGGCCTGGCGCGCAGTGGGAGCACGAATGCGGCCCGCGCGGCGATGGCCCGAGCGCAAAACAGCTCGCCCTTCTCGCCGCTCAAGTTGGCGGCTCGACACCTGACCACGCGTGGGACGTGCTCGCGAAGATGACTGGCTACGACGACGTGCGCCGGCAGGCAACGCGGCGCGACGCAACCCGCGCGATCAACCGACTCAAGAAATCCGAAGCCGAGTTCCGCGCCGAGAAGTACACCCAGTCTCCGAAGCGCGAGCGCGGAAAGCGAGTCTCTACGCTCGTTGGCGAAGGAGGGTCGCGTGTCGTTTTCTGATCTCACTGACAAGCTCTGCGCGGCCATCGCTGCGCTACCCGATGACGATCGCGTCGAAGCTCTCAACACCGTGCGAAGGAAGCTGCATGACGTATCGCCGCTCCGCGCGCATCCGGTAGACCTCGTGCTGTGGGTTCCGGCGGAGTCGGTCGCGGCGAACGACTACAACCCCAACACCGTCGCGCCGCCCGAGATGGTGCTCCTCGAGCACTCGATCGAAGCGGACGGATACACGCAGCCGGTCGTGACGTGGTCAGAGGGCGCGCGCCGCGAGACCGTGGACGGCTTCCACCGCGGCGAGGTCGGCCGGCGCAGCGACGTCGTGCGCGCGACGACGCTCGGCTACCTGCCCGTGACGACCGTGGACGCGAGTCGCACGGACCGCGGCGACCGCATGGCCTCGACGATCCGCCACAATCGCGCGCGCGGTCGGCATCGCGTAGACGGCATGAGCGACATCGTGCGCGACCTCGCGAGGCGGAATTGGTCCGACGCGAAGATCGGGCGAGAGCTAGGGATGGAGCCCGACGAGGTCCTCCGACTCAAGCAGATCTCCGGCCTCGCGGAGCTGTTCGCTGACCGGTCGTTCTCCGAAGCGTGGGAGCCGGACGAGTGAGCGCCCGTGGCCGCTTCTTCTTCCCGCCGACGGTCGTCCGGTCATTCGCCTCTGACCTCGCGGCACGGACACGCAACGGACCGGCGGCGCTCGACTACGAGACGTGCCTCTCGTGGCTCTGCGAGGCGAGCGATCACGCAACCAGGCGCCCCACCTCCGAGGATGGCCGCGATGACCAGCGCGAGGTGTGGCGCGCCGGTCGCGCGTACGGTGGGGTGAGGTTCGTTCTTGAGCCAGCGAGCCCGGCTGGCGAACTGCCGGTGTGCGTGGCGGTCAGGAGGTAGCGATGGCAGGACAGACGACACCGCGCCGCGGCACCGAGACACGCGTCCGCACGGCCCAGCTAGGCGTGCGGCTGCTCGACGAGGAGCGCGCGCTGATCTCGGACGCGGCGCGGATCGAGGGCAGCGAGCCGACCGCCTGGGCGCGCGCGGCTCTCGTGCGCGAGGCGCGGCGAGTACTCAGGCGCGAGCGCGAGTAGCTACACCAGCCCCAGCCCTGCGACGATCAGCCCGCTCGCGTCGCTCGACCACACGTGCCCGCCCCCGCGGCGCCGGTGGAGCGTGACGCGCCCGCCGTCCCAGCGATAGGTCCAGACCTGCGCCCCTCGCCGTTCGTCGGCGACCTGCGCCCCGCCCGCGATCTCGCCGACCTCGGTCAGCGTAGGCCGGCACGCGTACCCGCCGCCCTCGCGCACGAGGCCGCCCGACCACGGGACCAGCGTGTCGGCGTCGCCGTGGACGTGCACCACGCGCACGCCCGCCGGTAGCGGGTGCAGCCGGCAGCCGGCCACGATCCCGACGCCGTCCACGAGCCCGGCCGCGGCGACTGAGTAGGCCAGGATCGCGCCGTTCGAGGCGCCGATCGCGACCGCCCTCTCGACCCCGCCCAGAGCCGCTGTGGCGTCCGCCAGCACGTCGGCCGAGTAGGCGACGTCATCCACGCCCTCGGCGCCCGCGCGCCCACAACAGCCCGCTCCGGCACCCCACGAGAGCATCTCGATCCCGATCGGCGTCCGCGCCGTCACGCCCCACGCGACCGCCACCCCGGCGGGCCCGAGCAGCGCGTCGAGCCGCGTCTCCGCGCGCGTGCGCTCGGTGCTCCACCCGCCACCGCCGAAGACGAGCGCGACCGTCCCCGCGTACCGCTCGGGCCTCGCGAGCACGTACTCGCGCCGACCGGGCAGGCGTCTCAGCTCGTCCGTCATGGTGCCTCCTCGACGGCCGCGGCCGTCCTCTCGAGCGCGGCCCTGAGCCGCGCCTCCCACTCTGCCGAGAGCCCGTAGAGCTCGCGCCAGTAGGCGGCCGTCTCGGCTGGCGTCACGCGGTCCTCGTCCTGAGCGCCAGGTCGAGCGCCGCCCGCACGGCGTCGCGGACGTCGCCGAGCTCGGCCCCGCGCTCGACCTCCACCTCGACGCGCACGCCCGGGCGCCTGATCACCGTGCGCTCGACCTCGGCCGAGTAGAGGCCGGGGGAGGTGAGCGGTGGCGACTCGCACACGCACCGGTCGCGCTCGCAGTAGGGACAGCCGCTCACCCGACCACCCGCAGATGCCGCGCCGCCGTCCCGCGCTTCCGCGCGGCCGCGCTGCGCCGCACCCAATCCGCCGACGGCTCGGCCTGCGGCGTGTAGCTGCGCGTGTAGAGCCACTCGCCGCGCACGAGGTGGTACACGTGCAGGCGCCCGTCCCCGCCCTGGCACTCGAACGCGCGAGCGCCGCGCGGGATCGCGTGCTCGCTGCCCGAGAGCGGGCCGCCGATCAGGCGCGCGGGCTTCACGCCACCGCCTCCGCTCGGACCGGCGGCCCGAAGCTCGGCCGTCTCGGCTCCCGCGGCAGCGCCCGCACGCGCTCGACCTCGGCGCGCACCGCGTCCGCGTCCACGTCGAGCACCAAGCAGCACCAGCCGAAGCTCACCCCGCGCTCGGCGTCACACGTGATCACGTCCCGAGCGATCCACCGGCGCTCGATCTCGATCAGGATCGACCTCGACCCCGGCGCCGTGTACTCGGCCACGATCCCGCACGAGGTCCGGACCGCGGACCAGAGCAGGTACGCCGCGAGGCGCTGCTCGTCGTCGAGGTCCCAGAAGTCGGCGATGTGCCGATCGCCGAAGCACGCGGCGACGACGCGGCACGCGTAGCCCGAGAGCCACGGCGAGCGATCTGGGTGCGGGGTGACGCTCACCACGCGCCCCACGCGAGCACCGTCGCCCCGATCAGCCCGAGCACCGCCGCGGCCACGAACCACTCGGCCGTGCTCAGCCGCACGTCCCCGCGCGCGTCGAGGTCCTCGGGCATGCACTCGCTCCGCCGCCCATCCGCGATCCAGAGCGGACCGCCGCACGACTCGCAGACGAATCGCTGGGCCGCGGCTGCGGCGAAGGGGCGCGGCGTCGAGCAGGAGGGGCAGGGCATGGGAGGATTCTCTCAGGCGGGGCGTCTCACCTCAGCCCCCGCGCGAGCCACGCCGCCACGCTGAGCCGCGCGTGCGTCGTCCCGTGCGTGTCGCGGAAGTGCTGCGTCCCCGAGCCGTCGCGGATCGTGTCGAAGATGCGGCCGACGAGCGCGAGCGATTGGTCCGTCACCGTCGCCAGCGCAGGCCATCCGTCCCAGACGGTGCCAGTGCGCGGCCCCGAGCCATCGATCCGGTAGGCGAACGAGAGCGGCTCCGCATCGCCCACGATCTCCAGCAGCGACGCGACCGCGCACGTGACGAGCGCCGACTCCTGCTCGACGAGCCACGCGGCGACACGACCGGCGTGCCCCGTGTCGAAGTAGACCGGCGCCGCGTCGTCCGCCCCCGGCGTCTTGTAGACGAGCCGCCCGCCCGGCACCCAGACGCAAGCCGTCGAGAAGCGCTCGTGCAGCTCGTCGGCGAACGCCTGCCACTCGTCCACGGACCGCCCGGCCCGCGCGAGCGCGAGCGCCATCCGGGCCGCCTGCTGGACGGGCCCCTCGTAGAGTCCCGACGACGCGCGCCAGAGGCACCACTCGCGCACGCTCGGCTGGTCGCCCCCGGGGCGCGCGAGGAGGGAGCGGAAGGTCTCCTCGGCCCCGAGCACCAGCGGTGCATCGTCGGGCACCGCGTCCACGTAGGCACGGAGCGCATGCGCTTGCTCCCACCATTGCCACTGGCCGCTCGGGCGGACCCAGACCGAGATGCCGTCCCTGACGACGAGCTGCGCGAGTGACGCATCGATGAGCGCCGTCGCCCGGCCGAGCCACGCGTTTTCACCCGTCGCGCGGTAGAGGTTGACGCACGCCTCGACGGGGTAGCTCGTCATGTACGCGCCCGTGACGTTCGGGTCGCCGGTCGGCTTCGCGTTGCTCGCGACCTGGCGAAAGTGCTGCTCGTCCGCGGCCCACCACTGCTCGGCCGCGGCGACGACTTCGGCGAGACGCGCCGCCCCCGCCCCCGGCAGCCGCGCGAGGATCGCGTGCACGTCCTGCTCGATCCGGTAGAGCCGCGACTCGTGCTCGTGCTGGTCCTCGCGGATCACAGCCACGCGCTCGGCAACGGTGCCGACCGTCTTCGCGCTCGCGAGCACATCGCTGGCCACGATGCCGAGGAGCCGGCCCTGGTTCTCGGTCGCGCTGGCGAGATCACCGAGCCGCTCGTCGAGCGCGCGCCCCACCTCGCCCACGGTCGCCGCGACAGCCTGCGTCTCCTCGCGGACCACGCCCTCGAGACGGAGCAGCGCCTCGGCGCCGTCCACTCGGTCGCTCGCCTGGGTGGCGAGCACGGACGCGACGGCCGTGCGCGTGTCGGCCAACGTGCGGCGGTCCTGGTCGGTAAATCCGACGGCTGCCATCAGAGCACCTCCCAAGCGCGCACTAAATCCGGAGTCCACCACGCCATCCCGCGCGGCCTGTGATCCGGCAACGGGTGTGCCTCGCCGGTCACGTCAAAGCGCACCACGACCGAGCGCGAAACGCGCCGCATCCAGTCACGCGCGGCGTGCTCGCTCCGCCAGTAGCGCACCGGCGGCAAGATCGCGCCCGTCTCGCGGTAGCGCGCGAGCTTGCGCGGCGTCGTCACGTGGTAGCCGGCGTGAGGGGTTGCCATCAGGCGCCTCCCTTCCGCTTCGGCCCGAGGTCGCGCAAGATCGCGCCGAAGTCCACGCTCGCCGGCTCGCCATCGGAGAACGCATCGCGCGGCACCGACACAGGCGGGGCACCTCCGAGGAAGGCGTCGATGCGGGCGAGGAGGGCCACGATCTGCTCGTCGGCATGCGCCCCGGTGCACACGCACGGCTCGACCCACGGCCGCGCCTCGCGCAGCAGCGCCTCCGCTTCGATCAGCGCCGCGCAGATGGCGCCGTAGTGCGTGCCGGCGTGGGCGATCATGGCGGCGTTCTCATCCCATAGCTCCGAATCGTGATCGGCGTACCGCGGATCTTGCAGCAGCGTGATCGCAACGACGCGACCGCAGTCCTCCGCCTTCCACGCCGGATCCGCCTCGACGTCCGCGGCGCCCGTCTGCACGAGAACCATGTTCATGCTCGACTGGTCGTCTGGGTTGGCGGTGGACCACGGCCCCGGCGTCGCCTTCTCCGCCAGCGCCACCCCTTCCGCCGCAATCTCGCGGAGCGTCTTCGTGGTCACGGCCTCCCCCTCCCCGCGTCTTCGCATCTCTGCAACTCGTCGAGACAAATCACGTACGCCTCCCGCGTCCGCGCGTCGATCGCCCCGCCAACCGCGTGCGCCGCCACGAGCCCGAGCCCGAGCAGGAGGAAGGCGTAGCCAAGGCGTCTCACCGCACCCTCACCTCGACCTCGCCCGCCTCGCCGGCAAATCTCCTCACCTGCGCCTGGCAAACCGTCCGCCACTCGCGCTCCGCCGCCGGAGCCGGCGCCGCGCGCACCGTGAACGCCGCGACGACGATCGAGAGCGCGGCAACTAGCAGGAGGAATGGGCCGCCGTTGGTCATGCCGCGCGTCCCTTCGGCCCCTCGTCCTTCTCGATCGTCTTCTTGTAGAACGTGCCACTCGCGGTGTGGAACACAATGATGCCCTCGGGCTTCATGAACTTTGGCGCGGCGATGCTGCCGTTGATCGTCAGATTCGCCAGCGCATCCTCGGCGGCGTTCGTGTGGAAGTTGCCACGATAGAGCGTAGGCACCACACAGCAACACGCCGGCCGTGTGCTTTCGTCTCCCCACCGCGTCACGTTGAAAAGCGAGAATCGCCTCTCGCCTTTCGTGAGCCCGTACCCTCGCTGAATCCCAGAGCCCCACCACTCGCCGAAATGTCTCCCAGGGCCGAGCGCGAGCAGCTCCTCCCTGTGCGCCTCGACCCACGCGGCGAAGCCGAAGTTGTCGGCCGCGGGCGTGATCCACCGCGACCGGCTGCCGGCCAGCACGTCGCCGTCCTCGGTCACGCACACCTGCGCGTTCGTGCCGTCGATCTTCTCCGTTATCACGCACTCTCGCGAGAGGCGAGCGATCTTCGGGAAAGCTTCGAACTCTGGCAAGCTCACCGTCCCCTCCTCCACCGCCGCGCCGCGTCCCGCGCCGCCCACGCGACCGCCACCGCCACGAGCATCAGCACGAGCATCGCCAGGCCGAGGAAGGTGCGGAAGCGGTTCATGGTCGGGGTTGCTGGATTCGAACCAGCGTCCTCCTGCGCCCAAGGCAGGCGCGCTACCAGGCTGCGCTACACCCCGTCGCGGCCGGCCCTGCGCCGGCCTTGATGCTCGGCTTGCGCCTCGAGAGTATTTCGAGTCCGCTGAAACACTCTACGCCCGCGGGTGTCTCACCACGGCCTCACGAGCGGTGAGTTCCACTCCATGACGAACCCGGCCGCGCCCTGATGCCCACCTCCGCCAAACCGCTGAGCGATCTCGCCGACGTGCGGACCATCGCGCCTCGATCCGAGTCCGACCTCTATCCGTCCGTCTGGTCTCCCGCGAAGCGTCGCGACCACATGACGTTCCGGGAAGCGACGCAGCAACTCCTCGCGCACGTCGGCGAAGAGCACGGGCGCCCACGCGGTCGGCACAAGGTTCAGGTTGCGCCCATCACCGAGCCGCAGGTCGATCGCGACCAGGACGTCGGCCATCTGCTCGACGTGCCGGCGATTCGCACGCAGGATCCCGACGCCTTCCGCGGCGACGGCTTCGACATCGCGCGCGGCCAGCTCGTCCCACGCCTCGAAGGTGCGCGGATACGAGAGGTAGGATGCGCGCACCTCGCGTGACTGCGGCAGAGAGAAGCGCCATAGGTCCGCGTCCTGGACGTAGCGGACCAGCCATGGCGCGGGGACGCAGCTCCCCTCCGCGTACGTTCGCGGGTCGGGCACGGGAGCGAACGCCCACGCGAGCCCGGCGCCGCTGCGCTCCATGTCGAACGTCGCGCCCGGGAACCCGTCGAGATCGCGCATCGCCGTCTCGTGATGATCGAGCACGCGCACGCTCTTCGCCTTTGTGGCGATCTCGTCGAGCACCGGCCGCTTGTAGGAGAAGTCGACGAGCAGGACGTCCTTTCCAGCGACGTCCGGCACCGGCTCGCCGTAGAGCGCGAAGTGGAACTCGGGTTGACGCGCAAGGCCCCAGAAGCGCGAGGCCACCCACGCGGCGCAGAAGCCGTCGGGGCAGTTCCCGTGCGCGATGACCAGGTCGAGATTCATTTGGTGATCCCCCTCTGCGCCTCGTCGATCGCCCGCCACGCCGCCCCCGCCTGCTCGACCACGTGCTCGTTCGTGCACACGCTCGGCGCCACCTGGCAGCCGTGGGCGAGGCCCCAGAGGCGCCGCTCGGCTTCGTCGAGGGCGTCGCGCACCGACGGGTCCAGAGGAGCGGAGGCCGAGCAGCCGGTGAGGAGCGCGAACGCGAGCGTGAGCACCGATGGCAGGCAGCCGGGGCCGCGGTGGCGGACGGGGGAGCGGATCATCGCGGCACCACCCCTCGGTTCGCGCACCGATGCGTCTTGAGCCACGCCATGACGGCCCGCTCCTCGCCGTCGATCCGCTGCGACAGGTCGCCCGTTCGCAGGTCGAACGACTCGCCGTTGTGGAAGCACCAGCCAACCGCGCCGCTCTCGCACGACGACGTCGCGCCCGCGATGAAGTCCGCCGCGCGTGGCATCTGCCCCAGGTAATACCGCCGCCCCGGCTCGTCGTTGTAGACGGGAACGCCAGGGTACTCGTGGATGAGACGCGCCGAGACCTCGCCGTCGATCCGCCCAGGCGACGCGGGCCGCGCGGCGTGCGGCCGGATCACCTGCGGGAACGGCCGCCCTCGCGAGAACGTCTCCGCGTACTCGGGGAGGATGCTCGCCTCGAGATCTCCGCTCACGCTGTAGCTCAGCAGCACGTCCGGGTTGACGTTCGCGAACGACAACATCAGCTCGTGAAACCGCCCTGCGCTCACGTGGCCGTACTTCGGGTTGCCGCTCCCGCCCGGACCGCGAGCCTCCCCCTCGTTCGCGACGTCGACGAGTCGCACGCTCGGATCGCCGCGCCACTCGCGCAAGATCCGCTCGACGACGCGACGCCACGGCGTGACGTCGTAGCCCTCGCCGTCGCTCGCGCACTCGCTCTCGCGCCCCGGCTGGCCGCAGTTGTAGGCCGACGTGTAGAGCGTGAGATCGACCGAGATCCCGCGCCGCGCGAACGCCGCCACGCGCGCCTTGAGCGCCTCGAGCCGGCCGGGCCGTGCGTTCCCGTTGCGGTCCCACACGCGGAATTCTTCGCCGATGTCTTTCGTGAAGTCGGGCCAGATGCGGACGTTCTCGATCCCGTGCTCGGCCACCCACCTCGCGTCACGCTCGACGCGGTCGATCGGGGCCGACATGGCGCCGTAGTAGCTGAGAGCCCACAGGTGGGTGCCGGGCGCGAAGTGCCGACGTAGCCGCGCGTGGTCGATCGCCGGCGTCGGAGGCGCGGGCACCTCCGCCACCACGAACCGCACGAACGTCGACCTCCACCCCGGCCCGAAGTCGAGCACCCCCGACATCGCGCTCCGCCCGTCCGCGAGCTCGACGCGCAGCACGTACGGCCCGAAATCCTCCGCGCCCGGCCGCGAGAAGTACCCCGGCGGCGCAGGCCGACACGGCTGCGGCCGATCGACGCACCACCGGTCGCTCGTCGCCCGCGTGATCGTGACCGCGTCGCCGGTGAGGATCGTCCCGCTGCGCGCGTACGCGACCTTCGCGCCCTCGATCGCGCGGCCGGCTTGGTCGATCGCAACCCCGTCGAGCTGGCCGGACGTGACCGGCGGCGGCGCGGGTGGCGGGACGATCGGGGGCGGAGCCGGCGGCGCGTGGCTGCCGCCGCAGGCGACGGAAAGAAGCAGGAGCGGGGCCAGTCGATTCATGGAAAACCTCCTGCGGCTACCCTACGCCTGGGCCTGTCTCACCCTCCGGCGCCCAGCCGCCGCTCGTACGCAATCGCGATCCGGTCGAGATGCGCGTCGAGCTTCGCGCCCTGCTTCGCCTGCTCGGTCCTGATCTCGCCGACCTGCAACAGCACCGCGTCGCGGGACGCGCGCACGTCCTTTGCGACGTCCTCGATCTTGCCGTCGGCCAGCGCGCCCGCGTGGACCGCCTTGAGGAGCTGCCACCCGATCACGAGCACGAGCCCGAAGAGCAGCACGCACGCCGCCCCGAGCACCGTCTGAACGCTCTTCGCTTGCGCGATCTGGTCGAGCGCCGAGACGCCCACCTGCAACGCCGTGTCGGCGAGCTCGCGCGTCTTCTCGCCGTTGACTTGAGCGACGAGCGCTGCCCAGCTACCGCCCACGGCTGCGCTCCGCAGCGCACGCCGCGGCGATCTCGGCGGTGTCCTCGTCGGAGAGGTGCGACAGGTCGAGCGCGGCCTCGAGCGAGTCGCGGCCCTTCACGAGCAGCCGCACGGACGCCTCGCGCGCCGCCGCCTTCGTCTTCGCGCTCTCGTCGCCGGTGTAGACCACGAGCGCCGTTGCGTGTCCCACGAGAGCTGACATCGTGTCCTCCGTCGAGACCGCGTCAGGCAGCCCCAGGTCGAGCACCACGAGATCGAACCGCGTGTCGAGCACCGAGTAGCGAGCCGCGGCCAGCGTGCAGGCGCGCGTGACCGCGAAGCCCGCGCGCGCGAGGTCGCGCGTCGTGATCTCGGCGTCCGCCTCGTTGTCCTCGACGAGCAGCGCGCGCTTCACGGCGCACGTGCCCTCCGCCTCTTCTCCGCCCGCTCGATCCACCGCGCGAGTAGCTTGAGCCCGCGCGACGTCAGCCCCGCGGCGAGCAGCTCGTCCGCCAGCGCTGCCGCGACGTCGCCCACCTGCGCGCGGCCCGCGCGGACGCGGCCGCCCTCGCGGCGGGTGGCGGAGTCGAGGGTGGGGTTTAGGGGGGAGCGTTTTGGCACTGGGTCACCTCGAAAGCTCGCGGACTGCAAGGTCGAAGTTTGTGATGATGCTCCCACGACGCGTCGGGTATGACGGCATGCTTTGCAGGAGTCCTACCATCGTAGTGCCGCGGTTTTCGCCGACGTCGTACCGAGTCGTCAGCCCGGTCTTCGTCGAAATCACAACCGGCGTGTAGAGGGCAGATCCAGAGACAACGTCTTGCACTGTGAGGAGATCCGTCCCCGGGCGTTCGTCCTGGCCGATGGCTGGCGCCTCGAATGCTGCGCGCAGCTCGTGTTGCAGTCGTTGCTGCCTCGCCCACACTCGCCCGGTCGGACCGCTCCACGTCTGGCTCGGGTCGATCACTACCACCTCGGACGAATGCAGGTATGGCTGCGAGATGTCTCGCCAGTTGCCGAAGAGGAGAAGCGGAAGCTCCAAGGCGAAAGCTGAAACGCTCGTGAAGATCTTGAGAAACGCGGCGCCTCCAGCCCAGGCGTCGGGGCTCGCAAACATGACCCACTGATTTTGCGGTCCTACGCGATGGAACTCCCCAAGGAGATCTCCTGGCGAGGCAGCCGTTCCTTCGTACAATGAAACGGTGGTCGCGAGCGCACCATCGACTCGTTCGTCGGGAATGTTGGAGTGGCATATCGCTCCCCACAGACTCGATCCGCCTGTATCGAACGTCATATCGAGAGTGTGCGCTGTGTCGCTCGTCGCCTTCCAGGCCTGACCGCATGAAAGCCCGGCCATGACGATGGCGTTCTCTGCCTCGTAGCCAGCAACTTCCGAGGAGGCGCCGTCAACGGCGTAGTCCGACCGGAGCGCACCGAGCGTCCACGCGATCGTCACGTCCCGATCCTCCGCGCCGTGAAGCTCAGATTGATTGGCGTAAAGTTGCTGTTTCCGCCTGCGACCGGCGTTACCCGAACGTCCGCGACGTCGCCGTCCGCGATCCCGCCGATTGCGCCTTGGAGGGCGAAGCCTTGCCGATCGCTTCCTCCGCCCGTCGCCCACTGCGCGGCGCCGCGCACCTGCTGCACAACCGATCCGTTGATGCCGATCTGAAACGTCGCCACGACCGGGATATCCCACGTGCCATCGCCGGTGACGTGGATCTCCCACGTCCCGCCCTGGTTGAACGTGATTGTGTTTCCGCTCGTCGAGACGACTGTCCCGCTCGACACGCCAGCCGTCGCGAACCCGGAGACCTTCACTGTGACCGCGCTCGTCAGCGGTCCCTGCGCCGTCGAGCCGCCGGCCGTGTAGAGATGCCCGATCGCGTCCGCCATCAGCTCCGCCCTCCACGCGGTTACCTTTGTCGTCCACCGCGTCACGTTGTGCTCGACCGCGAGCACGAAGAAGAAACTCCCGGAAGCGATCAGGTCCGCGTCGTCGTCCGCGTCTACGTCGCTCGGAATGTAGCTGAAAGACACGACGTCGCCGGGGCGGAGCTTCATCTGGTTTTCCAGATCATCCTCGACTGCACACTCGAAGCGCACGAGCTCGACGCGCTCGCCGTGAACGGCGAGAACGCGATCCGCGTACTCCGTCATGAACGACGGCTCGCGGAGCCACCGAACGGGTAGAACCTCGTGAACGTCGGATCCGTGCTCCGTGATCGCTGCCGCGTCCGGCACCTTCGCGGCGGCGAAGACGTACTCGGGCGCGACCGGGAACCAGATGTCCCGCGTGGGTGTGCAGCTCGTGAAGAACGGCTCCCATGGCGAGTGCTCGACGTCTGGCTCCACGAAGCAATCCGCGGCTGTCACTGTGAGCGCCGCCGTCGCCTGCTCCTCCCGAATTCGCCACGCGATCAGCCCGGCCGTCGTCACGTACCGCTCGATCCCGGCTTCCTGCTCCAGCCAGGCCACGAGGTCGAGCACGCTCTCGTCGGTGACGACGGGCCGGCGCACGCGCGGCATGACGTTCTCGATCGCGTCCACGCCCGAGAGGTCGAAGAGCGCGGCATCCATGCCGCAGTGCTCGACCATGAGGCGGATCAGACACGTGATCGGCTTGTTTCCGCGCACCGTCATCGCGCCCGTCACGGTCGCATCGTTCACGGTCGGCGCAAGGAACTGCACCAGCACCGGGTATCGCTCTGCATCCCAGGTGGCGCCACCGAGCGCCGAAACGTCGAGCGCGAAGACACCCTGGTTTTGCAGGTGACCCGTCACGGCTGCCGTGATCTCCGTGAACGCGCCGAGGCCCTGGTTGTTGTACGCCTCGAGAGGCGTCGAGTAGACCTGCGAGTCGTACGTGAAGACCTTGAAGCCGGACGTGTACCCGTCGAGCGCGTCACCGTTGAGATCGAGCGTGTCCTGGTACACGTAGAGCGGATCGGTCGCGCCGGTCGCTCCGTCGATCCATCCTCCGTGGTTGAAGCAGAGCGCCTCGCCGGACATCCGATCGACGGTGAGCAGGTCCGTGAAGTCGCCGAAGTACATCGGAACCTTCTGGCCCTTGTGGCGCTTCGCCACGCTCGGATAGGTCGCCTCGTCCACGACGCGGCGGAGGAGCTTCTGGTCCGCGCAGAAGTACGTGACTGGATCGACCGCGGTTAGCTCGATCGTCGAGCCCTTCCGCTTGATGTCGCGCTTGCGAACGATCCCGAACCACTGCACATCGGTGGTGACGTCGGTCTCGCCTTCGACCTCGCGGAGCACAGTCACCTCGGCCTGCGCCGTCACGGTGTCGAGAAGCGCTGCGATCGGACCGACCGACGGCACGCGGAGCGTGAGGCTGTCGGACTGCGCCGACGCCGAGACCGGCTCGGGGAGCGCCTGGCTCACGACGACGTCACCGAGGATCGCCGGGAGGAACGTCTGCACCCCAAACCCGCCGCCGGGGTCGCACTGCCAGGTGCCGCGCTCGATGTTCGTGAACGCGAACGGGGTGCCGGGGTTGATGATGACGCCGCAGCCGCGGCCGGGAGGCGCGCTCATCTCACGCTCGCGTGCAGACGAGCCGGCCCGCCCGCGAAGGACAGGCGCTTGCTCTGCTGGAGGCGGTACAGACCGCCCGCAACGACGTCCTCGTCGCGCACTAGCGCGAGCTGGTAGCCCACAGGCGGGACGCCTCCCGGCGCAGCCCGGACGGTCTCAGGCGCCCTGCGCGCGCCCTCGAAATCGAAGCTCGGCGCCCGGACGGCGAGGCGCGAGAGGTCGAGGTCCAGCGGGGCGAGGCGGGAGATGTCGATCGACGGGATCGTGAACGCGCCCGGGGAGAAGAGAGACGACGTCGGCCCCGAGCCCGGGCCGGTCGGAGGCGGCGGAACCGTCACCGGCGGGAGCGTGATCGGTGGCAGGTCGTTGAGCTCCCGGAGCGTGTTGATCAGCTCGCGGATTCCGCCGACGAGAGACTCGACCGGATCGAGCGCGTCCCGCATCGCGTCCGCGATCGAGTCCCCCGCGTCCTCGCCCTCCTCGCCCGTGTCGCTCAGGCCATCGGACGCGTCGTCGAGCGAGTCGGCGAGCGCGAGGAGCGCCTCCTGCTGCGCGCCGCTCGCTCCCTCGGCAGCGGCGCGCACTGCCTCGGCTGCCGCGTCGAGCTCGTCCACCGCCTCGCGGCCCTGCTCGCCCGCAAGAGCGAGCGCGTCGCCGGCCTGGGCGATTGCCTCGGCAGCGCCGGCACCAGCCGTCTCCGCGGCGCGGAGCGCAGCGTTCGCCGACGTCTCGAGCAGCTTGCGAACGCCCGCCGTTAGCCCGAGCGCCGTGAGGCGCGCGTCCTCGAGAGAGGCGTCGAACGCATCGACCGCGCCGACGAAGGCCGGGTTCTGCTCCGCGTACCGGCGCAGCGCGAGCACGAAATCATCCGTCGCGAGCCCCGACGCCGTGAGCACGTCCACAAGGTTCTGCGCGCCCGAGACGTCCACGCCGGTGATCGTCTGAATGTATGCCTGGAAGCCAGGCAGCATTGCGTCGAAGTTCCCCGACTCCTTGAGCGCGATCTGCGCTTCCTCGAGCGCGCGCCACGACTCGATCGACGCGCCCATGCCGTTGGCCGTGGCGTCGAGGTACGCCATCAGCTGCTCGTTCGTGAGCCCGAGCGAGTCGGCAAGAACGAGCTGGCCCTTTGCGAATTCGTCGGCGAAGTCGATCGCCTGCCGACCCGTGAGCCCTTCGAGCGAGGCCGCCTGCTGCCCGATCGCTTGCAACGACGAGCGGAGCGCCGAGTCGTCGGTCATCTCGGGGAAGAGCAGGAGGATGAAGTCGTCCATCGTGAGCGCGTTGGTCGCGTTGCCCTCGCCGTTGATGAACTTTCGCAGCTCCTCGGACGCGCCAGCCTGCAATTCCGGACCGAGCGACGCGAACGCCTCGCGCACGAACGCGCCCGACCGCGGCGCGCGCGTGATCTGCTTGATAATCTCCTCGGTGACGGGAACGCCGATCTCGCCGAGGCCGGCCACGATACCGGCTCCGATGTCGGCGTTGCCGAGCGAGTCGGCGATCATCTTACGGAGGTGCGTCGAAATCTGCGTCGCCTGCGATGGTTCGCCAATTCCAAACAGATCCATAACAAGCGCCGGAATCAGCGACGCGCCACCTGTCACGAACGCGAAAGCGAGGCCCGACTCGACGGCGCCGCGGACCTCCTGCCCCGAGAACATGTCGTAAATGCCTTTGCCGACGAGCCCGGCTCCGGCGACGATTCCGGCGGATGCTGCGCCCGTCCAGGCAGCGCCAGCCGCAACACCGCCCGCCTCGCCGGCCGTCGCGCCCACTTCGGCCATCGTGCCGCCAAGCTCCGGCGAGAGGCTCGCGACGATTGAACCACTCGCGCCCTCCGCGCCGCTCGTGAATGCACCGGGCAGCACGGATCCGAGCGTGCCCGCGAGACCAGAGAAGATGCCGCTCCCGATGTCCGTTCCGGAAAATACTCCGACCAGCGAGTTGACGAGCGGCCGAAACAGATTCGCCTTGAGGAGATCCGAAACCACGTCAGCGATCGTGCTCTTCAAAATCCCAAGCAGCTCGTCCCCGACGTCGTCCCATTCTCCCTCGACGAGCGCCGACCCAAGCGTCTCGGCCATGGAGTCGCCGATCGCCTTTGCAGCGTCCTCGAGGAGGATGCCAAGATCTCCAAACTCCCTCTTGACGTCCTCCGCCGCCTTCTTCGCATCGGTCGCGATCTTCCGGAGCCCGAGCTGCATCGCCTCGACGGACTGCTCCGTCATCGGCCCGTACACCTCGGCCCGCGCCACCGCTTCGAGCGCAACCGCCGCGTCGCGCGCGCCCGTCTCGATCAGGCCGAGCGCACGCCGCGGGTCCCCGCGCTCGATCGCCTCCGCGATGTCGAGCTGATTCGACTCCTCGCGGATTCCGGCCAGTTCTTCCGTGAGCTGTGCCGCTGCATCAGCGGCCTCTTCCGCAGCCTGGCCGAAATCCTCCTTGAGTGTCCGTGCGTGCTCCTTGTGCTTGACGTCGAGGTCGTGGAGGAGTTTCGTCTGCTCGTCGTCGGCGATGTTCATCGCCTCGACTTCGGCGGTCGCCTTGCGGTACCACTCGCCGTTCAGGTCGAGCGCTTCCGAGAGCGAGCCGGCGCTGCGGGCCGCGTCCTTGTACGTGTCCTCGGCTTGCGAGAGGGACTCGCGGAGGTCGGAGAGCGCTTCGCGCTGCTCCTTGGCGGCTTCGGTTGCTGCCTTGCTCCCGCCCGCAAGCGCGCCGAGGTTGACGTTTGTGTGCGTCGCGGCGGCGCCTGTTTCTCCGAGCGCGTCAGCAAGACCTTTCGCGGTCGTACTCGTCGTTCTGTTCTCTGCCTGCGCCTTGCTCAGCTCCGCGTTGACGCGGGCCATCTTGTCTTGCAGTTCCGCCGAACGCGAAGAGAGCGCTTCATTGCCTGGGTCGTTCTGTAGATCTGCCTGGAGGTTGTTCCACTCGCTACGCAGCCCAGAGAGCGTTCCCTCGAGCGCGTTGATCGACTGGTCACTGATGATGCTGTCGAATGCCGCCGCCTGACTCGCGCCCGGCAAGCTGTGCAGCATGTCGCGTAGAACACCGATCCACTCGGCACCAGATCGAGCCGCATCGATGATCCCAGAGATGAAGCCCTTCACGTCCTGCGTGAGCAAGTCTCGGTTCGCAACGAACCACCGGTTCACGTCAACAACGAGCGCATCCACTCCGGGGATGAGCCCCTGGATAACCTGCGTGCCGAGCCCCTCGACGTTGCCCCGTAGATCCGTGAAGTTGTCCGAGAGCGAGTCCGCCGCTGCGGCTGCCTCGCCCGTGAACGTGATCCCCATGAGCTTCGCAACTTCGATCTGTTCCTTGATGGCGCCCGTTCCCTGATCGACGAACGACGCCAACTCTGGCCCGACTCGCTTGCCGAAGATCTCCGCGGACACAGCAGCGCGCACGGCGGGATCTTCGATTCCACGTAGCGCCTCGATAACGGTGAACAGAACCTCGTCTGTCGAGTGCAGTAGCGGGTTGACGTCGTCGGCCGTGATTCCGAGCGCCTTAAACCCCTTGCCCGCGCCCTCCACGCCTGACGAAAACTGCGTCATTCCGATATTTAGTTCGCGCAGCGCCATATCTAGCTGGCCCTGCGAGACGCCCGCCTTCTCGGCAGCGAACCGCAGGCCACCAAGCATCTCGGTTGCGATGCCGGTCTTCTTGGATGATTCGAGGATCTCGTCGCCGGAAGCGACGACTCCGGCGGAGAAGCGCGCTATGTCTCCGACCGCGTTCATTGCCGCGCGAGCGGCGAGCGTGATGCCGTTCCCGAGCGCGGTCCCGATCGCCTGGCCTGTGATGCTGGTCTGCTTCTCGATCGGCTTGAGCGCCGACTGCACGTCAGCGCCCACGCGCGCAATGTCGGCGCGTAGCTGGTCGCCGACGGCGCGAAGCTCGAGGACAGCGGTGCCGAGGTCGAGTTGTTCGCCGGCCATCTCACCCCTCGTAGATCTTCACTTCCCGCGGGCGTGCGTTCGGGTAACCCTTCTTGCGCGCGATCTCCTGCGCCTCCGTATCGCTCAGTTCCCGAATCCCGCGCACCACGTCGCGCGGCTGCCAATCGATGTGGATCGATCCCGCCACGTCGCCCCGCTGTGAAACCATCGTCAGTACCGCGCCCGTCCGCTCGTCGAGGCACGCGAGATACTCCTTAGCTGCCTGCAACAGCTTCGCCTTGTAGAACTCCCCGCGCGTCGCGTCGCGCACCGCGTGCTTGAGCCACGCGCGCTCATCGATGTTGATGAAAGCCGGCATACCGAGCCGTTGATCGAATCGCGTGTTACGCACGGCCCTTACCTTTCGTCTTTCCGAAGAACCACGAGCGCACCCGCGCGCGCTGGCGCTTCCAGAACCGATCTTCCGCTGTCCAGTGCTCTTGCCCCTCGGGAATCTCCTCGACGATCTCGAGATCGCTCGCGAGCGTCCGCAGGTGGTCGAGCGTGTCGGCGCGGCTCTTGTCCTTCATGTGCGGCACCGAGCACGCCGTCACGAAATCGAGCGTCCGCTTCGCCTCGACGGCGTCGGCTTGCTCCAGCAGAAAGAGCGCCCATCCGCTCTCCTCGTCCCACGCCGCTTCGGCCGTGTATCCGCATCGCATTACTAGCTGGGCGACGACTCGGCACCAGTGGATCTCTCGACGACCTCCACGGGCAGGCGAGGCGCCGCCTTCGGGAAAGGGTCCTCGTCGGCCTCCGGGTCCTGGACGCGCCGCACGATCGCGATAAGGTCGAGCGTCGGGTACGTCTCCTCGTCGTCCTTCACGAGATCGGCCGCCTCGTCACACACGAGCAGCCGCAGCAACTCGACGACCTTCGCGCGCAACACGAGCTCGTCGGCGCCCGCCTCGCGGATGCCATCGAACGCCTGCTTGACCTGCTCGCGCACCCTGATGGGGCGCCGCTGGATCTTCTTTACCGGGAACTCCCGATCGCCACCGAGACGGATCACGGCGTCGGGCGTGTTGCCGAAAGTAAAAACCGGCACCTCTCTCATAGTCCCCCTCCTCCAAGCGCTAACGGCGGGTCGGTCGCCGCGTCGCGCTGCTTTTCGTTCGTGTCGTGAAGTCGCTCACCTCACGTCATCAGACCGCCGTCTCGTCGCCGAAGATCAGCCGGACGTTGCTGTTGGTCGTGTCCGGAAGGCACTCGGCCTCGACGCTCAGCGCCATCTGCTCGCCAAGCCCGACCGAGTAGTCCCCGGTCGCCTTGACGAAGGCCCGCGGTGCAGTGATCCATTCGTTCGCGTCGGCCGTCGGCGCACCAGCCTCGTACGGCTTGAGAACGGCCTTCACCCACTTCGAGTCACGCTGCGCCTGCATGCCGATTTGGCCCGTCATGCTGATGCGCTTCTTCGTGCCGTCCGTGACGACGGCCTCGCCCGGGAAGCCAATCACGAGGATGTCGAGATCCGCCACCTCCCCGAACGCCCACTTCAGCGTCGCGCCAAAGCCGGTGCGGTTCATGTCGATCGGCTCGCTTCCGTTCTGTTGGAAGTAGAGCGGCGCGTCGGTGAACCGAAAGCCGATCGCGCTCGGGCCGACCGTCCCCCCCATGTCCGTTCCGGCGATCACGACTGCGACCGGCCCCATCCTGGCCATCGTGGTATCGGTCATCTCCTTCTCTCCTTCTTTCCTTCACCGGCTACGTGGCCGGGCTCGCATCGAATGAAACGCTGACGATCCACCGGTGCACACCTGTGGCTTCGTCGTACATATGCGAGCCGCCGTTCTCGATCGTGGCCGGGTACGTGCGAAACCCCGCAGCCGTGATGCCGGCGCCCGCGTAGATGTCCATCACGCGACCAGCGATAGAGCGGAGCGTGTCGCTACTCACGGCCCACGCTTCGACAGCGAAGAGCACATCGAACGAGCACATCGCGCCTTGCTGGTACGGCCGCGGATCGACGTTGAGAGAAACACCGATACACGGTAGCGGCGTGCCGGGCTGCGTCTTCGTGCCGAGCTTTCGCTGATAGGCGTCGAGGATGCGCGCCGCCGGGACGATCGCCGTCAGGGTCGCGTCGCCGTGCATCACGGCCAGCACGCCCGCCTCGAGCGCGTTGAGATCAGGCACGGGCGCCCCCACCGTTGAGCGCGCACACGGGCTCCGTCGCGACCGCCCGCGCCGAAGCGACGGGCTTACACGGGGAGGAAGGGCCGTGCTTCGCCCGGTGGTCCGCGGGCGCGCTCAGTGCTGTGGGCTTCATGCTGCCCTTTTGAAAACGATCTCGAAGACCGCGCCGTAGCGGCGGCGGTTCTGCGACCACGTGCGCTGCCAGGCGGGGCGCTCCTTTCCCTCTTCGAGCTCCAGCCGCCGCGCGTACGGCACGTTGGAGCCAAACGAGAGCACCATCGTTTCGCCGTCGTGGCTGAGACGCGACGCACGGCGCCGCCGCAGGTCGCCAGTCAGGAGCGCGGGCGGCTCGCCGATGCGCGACGCGACGTGTACACGGCCGCGGAGTTTCTGGGGTGGCTGCCAGCGTCGGAGGTGCCCCTTGTAGAAGTCGTACGTGTTCCCCGTCCGCGCCGGGCTGTTGCCAAGAGTGCTCGCCATGTCGCGGAGAAACTCGCCGCCGACAGCGCTCATGGCACGCGCCTGCTTGGCTTTCACCTGGTCGAGTAGCCGCCCGTTGAGCGTGAGCTTGATCACGGCTCGTCCTCGCGGAGCCGCACGAGCCCCGCCTCCCAGTGGTGCCCGCGCCCCGCGGCGTCGCTCAGCGCCTCGACGCGATCGACGAAGTCGCCGACCTCGACGCGGTCGCCGTGCCGCAAATCCACCGAGACGGCACACGCGAAGAAGGTCGAGCACACCGCGATATCGCCCGGCACGTAGCGCTTGAGATTTTCCGTAATCGGCTGCCGCGCGCACGGCACGTCGAGCGCGACGACGACCGGCGTCTCCGTGACGGCGCCGCTCGCGCTCGTCGTCTGCGTCGGGCGCTTGATCGTCGCCCGCAGGTTGTAGGCGCGAAGCGACGTCATGGCGTCGTTCCCACGCACGCAGCCCAGAGCGCAAAAAGTGCGATCCAGTAGCCCCAGCACAGGACGCGCACGTCGCGGCGGAGTCGACGCTCGATTGGCCTCACATCGCCTCCGGCGGCGGCGCGTGGTTTTCGAGCGCCATCTTGGATTTAAGCGATAGGTGCGCGCTCTCGAGCTGTGCGTAGCTCTCCGACCACTGGCCGATAGACTGCGTCGAGAGCCCCGCCGCGTTGGCACGGTTCGCCATCAAGGCGCACAGCTCGGCCATGACGTCGAGCAGGTCCGCCGGGTAGTCGGCCGCGAGAAATCCCGGGAAGCGCGAGACTCGGACGGAGCGCTTCGTCGTGGGAAACGAGCCCTCGTAGAAGATGACCCCGAACGCCTCGTCGGTAGCGCCCGCGTCATAGTCGTCTGGGTCGACGATGGTATCGTGTCCGAACACACGCGCCGAGTCGACTCGCAGCTCGAACGGGTGGTCGTCGTCTATCACCGTCCATGGAGTCTTGAGCAACAGCTCCTCGCCGCCGGTGCCGTCGTAAATCTCGACCGTCGCCGTATCGCCAACCTCGTAGCGGCACGTCGCCGTCTCGACGTGCGACTGCGCGCCAGCGAGTAGCGCGGAGATCTGCTCGTCACGGCTCGTATCGGTCGTGGCGATTCCGAGCTTCGCCTTGACGGAGACAAGCGTGATCAGCGCCACGACGTCAGTCCTCGCACGAGTCGAGCATTAAGCCGCACGGCCGGAAGCCGCGGGGCAGTGGAGCGTGTTGCGTAGAAGGCGCTGGCGAAACCGTCACGTAATCTGTCTTTACCTCCATGTCTGAACCGCCTGCGCCGGTCGCGGTTAGCTCAATTGTGTATGACTCCGCCACAGCGTAGATGTGCGTCGGATTCTGGTCCGACGAAAACTCTCCGTCGTCGAATCCCCACAGCCACGAAGACGCGCCGGAGCTCGCATCTGTGCATGCGATCTCGAGCGGGGCCTCGCCGCTCAGCGGCGTGCACGAGAACGCCGCGAGCGGCGCCAGGTTGACGTAGTTGCTTTTCGCTTCCTGGTCCGAGCCAACCGCCGTCGTGACGGTTAGCGTGATGTCGTTGGCGCCGACCGGGCACGAGAGCGTCGGCGACTGGCTCGACGACGTGCCGCAATCGCCCGTCCACGACCACGCAGTGATTGCCGCATCGCCGGCCGCGCTGGCGTCCGTGCAAGCGACCGACTGCGCGCCAACGCCCGTCGTAGGCGTGCACGAGAACGCGGCCGTCGGACCCGTCGATGTCCACTTCCACAGCTCGCCGGCGCCGGTCGCGGTGTAGAAGTCACTCCCGATCTTGAAAAACGAGGTCAACGTTCCGGATTCTCCGGACAGCTCCATCGCGGATACGTTGGCGAAATCTCCACCGGTCGATTTCCAGACCTGTCCGTCGCCGCGCTGGATGTAAAACGCCCCATTCCACTCGACGCCGCCCCAGAAGACGGCGGCGCCGAGGTCTTGGTCGATGATCTTCGTCCCAGACGAATCCACCCCGAGCACGCGCGACGCATTCGAGAGATTCGTGATGAGCGCGATCCCGAGCGACTCCGACGAGAAAGGCTCGACGACCGAGACGTAACTGTTCGTCGAAACTCCGGTCGTGTTGACAGTGGCGAAGAGCGCCGTCCCGCCGTCGTCCCACCCTCGAAACGACACGGTGCTATCGGCACGGCCTGCCGCTGCGAAGTTGAACCCCGCGACTACGTGCGTCGCGACGGTCCAGCCGATCATCGTATCGGCGTCGGTCGTGATGTCCGAGTGGCTCGTCGGGTTCGCTGTCATGGCGCTCGACGTGAGAAGCCGCCCCACGGTCCCGACCGAAGACGACGTCCCCATGAAGTACGCTGACGTCCCCTTGAAGAGCCCGCGGATTCGCCCGTTGTTTGCGAGCGTGCGCGGGCCAGTCCACGACGAGATAGGGAGCGTCGAGTACCAGAACGAAGCGACGAGCCGCGTCGTCGAGTCGGTGCCGGTGACGACGAGGCTCGACGTGCTCGCGTCCCACGAGCACGAGAGAAGCTCCGACGTGGACGGCCGCGCGATCGTAGACCACGTGTCGCTCGACACGACGTAGAGGTCGTTGCCAGTCCCGGCTGGCAGGTACGCGATCCCGTCGTGCTCGCAGGGCGAGTAGTAGTACGACGTGGTCTGCCCGCCCGCGTTGTCGGCGAGCGCCCACGATCCGGCGAGCGCCCACGACGGGGTGAGCAGCGCGAGCGCCGCGACGAGCAATCGCGTCACAGGCGCCCCCTGATCGCCGCAGCGAACGCCCGGTGAGCGGCCGCGTTCGGGTGCGCCTCCCAGCGCGAGACCACGCCAGGGGCCGCCACGCGCGGCGTAGGCACCACCTCCCACCCGGCGCGCACGAGACCAGCCTCGAACGCGCGCACGAGCGCGCGGCTCGACGTCTCCGGAGTCGCCAGCACGACAGCGATCGGGCGGGCCAATGCGTCGCGTGCGGCCGTCGAGATCGCGCGCCAGTCGCGGACCGTCTGCTCGCCGCGCGCGCGCCAGCCGAGATCGTTCTCGCGGCGGTAGCTGCGCCCGTAGCCAGCGCGCTTGAGAAGCGCGAAGCGCTCGGCCCAGCGATCGAGCAGCGGGGCCTTGGCGAGATCGTCGAACGAGTACGCGGCGCCGGTGTCGTTGAGGCACGCCCCGAGTACGACCGTCTGCGCTCGCTCGAAGTACGGCGCCAGCCGTCCGAGCCGCTGCCGCGTGTCGGTCGCGTTCTCACCGCGCACCCCTAGGTTCGTGGCCCCAAGCAGCGCGGGCCACGCCTCCTCCGCGCGCACGCCGTGCCCCCACGTGAACGAGTCGCCGAGGGCTACCACCGGCCGCGGCTCGGGGTCGGCGCATCCGCGGTAGCCGTGCGGGCCATCCTCGTGGAGCACACCATGCCAGCGGAAGCGGTGGCAGGTAGGCGTGCTCTCCAGCTCCAGCCACGCGAGATCAGGCGGCGGCGCGGGCAGGGCCGCGAAGCGCGAGGCCGGCGGCGCCACGTGACGGGCGACCAGCTCCGCGCCGACGACGGGCGGGATCGAGAGGACCGCGAGGGCGAGGAGGCGGATCATGATTTTGCGCATTCACCGATAGTGCGCTCTCGCGTGTCTCAGTCGCGGACCCCGCATGCAATCGCGACCGTCACGGTGCGCCCGCACCCGAGGTCGCACGAGTCGGTGTTGATGATCACGCCCATGATCGGCGGGAGCCGAAAGTCCGCGGTGTTGATTGCGTAGGGAGGCATCCCATCGACAGCAGGGAGCAGCGATTGCTCGCTCTGGCTCACTCGGTTTCCAACGAACCGGAAGCTAATACCCACCTCGTTGCCGGCGCCCGTCGCGCTCACGTTCTCGACCGTGCAGCGGTCCGCCGTGTCGGGCGTGCCCGTGATCTCGGTTGGCAACACCACCTCGAACGTCGAGTGCCCAGGGCCGACCTCGACGAGGTGCGTCCACAGGTCGCGGTTCGCGCGCGCCACCGTCGCGGCGACCGAGAGCGCCACCGCGAGCGCAACGACCGCGTCGAGCTTTCGTCGAGATCTCATTTCGTTCTCCCTGCGGTCGCCTGCCGCGTCTCGTATCCGCCACCCCAGGAGACGGGGCGCTGGTGCTTCACTGAAAGCGCCTCGATCTGCGCCCGGCAATCTGGGCACTCGTCGGGACGCTCGCCGTTGTGATCGGTACAAGCAGGGAGGCCCCCGCCGATCCGTCGCCGCTCGTTCGCGTTTGTGTCGTTGTCGGCCGTCATCGGCGAGGGCCTCGTCTGGTGTTTCAGGTTTTCACCGGACCGTCTGCGTGCAGACGATCTGGTTCGTCACGGCCGCGTCGCCGCCGCCGTCGCAGTCGTCGGTGTCGATCACGATGTGGGTGATGTTGTCGATGCCGAGGTCCTTCGTGTCGATCTCGTTGATATCGACCTGGAACGTCCCGGCGCCCGCGAGCGGCTGAAGCACGATCGGTCCCTGTGCCGTTGAACCTCCGGCCACGGTCTTGAACGAGACGCACATCTTGCTCGCGTCGTAGTTGTGGACGATGCACCGGCCGGCGGTCTCGTTGCCGGTCGTGAACGTGTCCGCGAGCGTGATGGTGAACGTATTCCGGTTTGTCGGGATCTCCGTCTGATTGACGTAGACCTTCGCCGGACTGGCCGCGTAGACGACCGTCGCGAGGATGGCGAGGATGGCGAGCGCGGAGAGCGCTTCGATCTTCTTGCTTCGCATGGTGTTCTCCTGGTGAGCGCGCGTCAGCGCCTCACTCCTCGACGCCCGTGAGGGTGCAGACCGCGTCGGTGAGCGTGATCCGCGAGTCGTGCCCCATCGTGAGCCCGACCAGCGTGCTGCGCAGCTCCGCGTAGCGCTCGGTGGAGACGAACATCTCCGCGTTCTGCCGATCGCCGATCATGAACGCGTCACGGAGCGCAGCGATGTAGAGCGTCGTTCCGTCGCCGGCGACGCCGGTCCCGGTGACGCCGGGGATCACGACGAACGGCAGCCCCCAGACGGAGAAGCGCGGGCCGCGAGGCGTCTCGGTCATCTGGAAAATCGGCCGCTCCTGCGAATCGCGGACCACCATCGCGATGTTCTTGCCGGCCTGGTTGCCGAGGATGCAGAGCCCCGACGCAGCCGGGTCCATCACGTACTCGTCGCCGAGGGCGTTGAGCCCCTTGACGAGATGCTTCCACGAGAGCGTGCCGTTGACGGCGACGGTCTTCGTGTACGTGCCGGTCGTGAAGCCCTCCGGCTGGCTTGATCCAGTGCCGACCGCATACTGCGTATCGGCAAACTTCAGCACCTTGCGGGCGAGCGAGAAGGACAGCATCTCCATGACGTTGACGTGCTCGTCGCGGAGCGTCTCGTTCGAGACCTTGACCTTCCGGATGATCTCGGAGGCCGTGAGCGTCACCTGGTCGGTATCCACGTCGCCGAGCGAGCTGGCGTCGTCGGTGTCCTGGACGTGGATCACCGCGTCGGGCTCGGTCGTGATGCGCGGGTACTTCACGATCGGCCCGCCCATCGGGACGACGTTCGCGTACTGTCGGATCTGCGAGATGAGCAGCCGCGACGCGATCACGTCGCGCTGGAAGATGGTTGCGATCAGCGCCGTATCGGCCGTCGTCGTGAGCGTCTTCACCTGGAACGTCGGGTCGTCCTCGCGGATCTTCGCGACCGCCTTCGCGAACCCACCGGCCTTGGCGACCTCGACGATTTCGCGCTCGATCTCCTCGCGCGGGCGGAGCTGCTTGTGCCGCGGCGCCTCGATGTGGCTGAACTTCGAGACGCGCAGGTACTCGCTGACAAGCGCCTTCTCGCGGGCGGTTGCGTCCTCGCCCGTGACGGTGCGCTCCATGCGGCCCTCGGGCGCACGGTTGAGGACTTCGGCGGCCGCCTTCGCGGCGGTTGCCTTCGCCTCGGCGGCCTCGGTGCCGAGAGACTTCTCCATGCGCTCGAACTCGTCGGCCATGTACTTGACGAGACCTTCGAGGTTTTCCGGCACCTTGTGCTCGGCCATCACCTCGACGATCGAACGACGGGCCGGCGCGTTGGGCGCGGCCCCGGTGTGCGTGCTCATCGAACTACCCCCTGCGCGCGTTCCTTCTTGACTTGGCGCGCTGCTGCGAGCGCGGATGCAAACGTCTCCACGCTCAGCGGTTGTATGCTGCCGTTGCTACCGCTCGGGGGTTGCTCGCCCTTCTCCGCGGAGACCGGAACCGCCGCGGGATCACGGGGCGTTGCACGTGCGGCCTTGAGTGCCGCCTCTTGCTTGCGTTCGGTGAAACCGAAAAGCTCGGCCAGCGCATAGTCGTGGCGACGCGAGATCTCGTCTCCGAGCGCCTTCACGCTGGCGTCGATGTGCGCCTTGATGGCGTCTAGGTCGGGCGCTTGCGCCGTCTGGGCGCCCGCCTGCGGCAGCGCGGCGGCTTTGGCCTGCACGGCATCGATCGCCGCGACGAGCACCGTCACGCGAGCCGTAAGCGCCTCGATCGCCGCCTCGGCCTTCGTGACGTCGAGCGTCGTCGCCTCGGTGGTCGTCTTGACGGATGTCTCTGGCTCGGCCTTCGCCGCCGCCGGCACCGTGCTCCACGCCGGCGCCGCCTTACCGAGCCGAGCCGGCCAGTGGTCGAACCCCTCGTCCGGAAGGTCGTTGGTTCGCGGCGTCGGCGGCGTGGCCGGCACGGTCGTAACCTCGATCGTCTCCTCGCCCGTGAAGCTCTTCACGAACGCGTCGAGCCGCGAGCCCTCGATGAACTCCCGCGCCACGTCGCGGAGCCGAGCGACGTCCCAGCCTTTCGACGGCGCCACGCCCGGGTGCCGCGTCGCCCGCACGTTGTCGGGGATGCCTACGTTCGACCACTCGCGGAGATCCCAACTCAGGATCTCGAATCCTGGATAGCCGCCCTGCTTCCGATCCTTCGAGGGCAGGTCTTTCCGCTCCAACGGAACGAAACCGACACTCGCCGACGTGATGAATCCGTCGCGCGCGAGCCGGTAACAAAGCTCCGCCTCCTCGTGCCGCTGCTCGTCGCCCGCATAGATAGCGTCCGCCCACGTGAACGGAACCTCGCCGCGCTCCTTCTTGATCTTGAGCGTCCGCGCGATTGGCTTCGCGGTCGGGTCGAACCGTGGGGCGTGCTGGAAGTACACGAGCGGCGAGCGCTCGTAGTCCGTCGTGATCATGCCCTTCTGGTTCATCCTGTCGTTCGACCGATCGGGCGCCTGATCCGAGATCGTGAAGCGCAGCACGCGCGCCGGATCGTCGACGACTTTGACGCCAAGCGCAGCTTCGAGCGGGCGAAACTTGGTTTCGAGGACGTGCTCTTTGCACGTCCACACCCCGCTCTCTCCTTCCACCCATTCGGCCGGCATCGCAAAACCCTCCGACGACGCAGAACCGAATCAGGCCGAGCGACCGACGATCGCGACCTTGTAGACGACCGACGTCGAACCAGCGCTGTTCGCGATCTTGAGGATGTCGCCCGTCGTCGCAGTCACGGGGTACGCGGTCGCGTCGGGAGCGACGGTCAGGAAGCACCCGCCGGGGCGCACGACCTGAATATCGGAGTTGTCCGACATGGAGAGCTTGAAGGTTGCCGAGGCGGCGCCGCCAATGAGCACGTTGTTGGTGTTGGTCGACTGCGCGCACAGCATGAACGCGACCACGTCGGCGAAGGTGAGCGTTGCGCCAGTCGCATCCGTCAGCACACCGGCGAGATCGAGGTTCTCGGTCGCCGACGCAGTCAGCGTGCGCTCGTCCGTCCAGAAGAGATCGGCCTGGTTCGCCGCGGTGCCGCTCGCGAGGGGGATGCTCGACGAGAACTGCACGGGGAACGTCACGGTTCCGAGGTCCAGCGCCGACGTCTGGGTCATCTGCACGGCGATGTTCACCGACCCCGTGAGCGCCGCGTAGACGCTCGTCGCGATGGCGCCGACGACGAGGAGCGGGAGGACATTGCGGAGGAGGACGCGCTTCGTGTTGTGGCTCAGCTTCACGGTGGTTCTCCTTTTCACGCCACGATCACGGGCGCGACGGTACATCGGCAGTTGACGATTTCTTCGACGCCCCCAGCGGGGTCGCCCGGGTACTCGCAGCCATTTGAAAACTTCTCGCCCGGCTTCCGGCGCTCGCCGTCGATCCGGTGCGACTCGCGCACGACGGAATCACGCGCCGTGATCCACTCCATTTCGGTCGCGATGCCGAGATCGACCGCCTCGGCCATCACCTCCGTCTGCGCGTAGCCAAACGCGCTCGACACCTCAGTCCGCGCGATCCGCGCCGCCCGGTACCCCGGCATTGCGCCCTCGCCCGGACCGCCGTCTCCTTCCCACGTGCGGAACGTCTCGCGGATGCGCGCCGAGATCTCCTGCGTCGACTCGCCCTCGGCGACGCCATAGCGGATGTCGCCGCCGATCGCCGCGCGCGTGGTTTCGTTCACGTCGCCCGCGAGCTTCGGCACGTGGCTCTCCAGCCACTTGGCCGCGGCCGGGTTGTCGACGTCGAAGTCCAAGCCGACGAGCTCGGCCATGTAGTCGCCGCCGGCCTGCGCGGCGCGGCGCACTAACGGGCGCAGCACACGATCGATCTCGCCGTCCTCGGCCGCCCAGTCGATGCCGAGGTCGAGCGCCGACGCTTTCGAGGCAAACCATTTGAGGACCTTCGGTCGCGCCCAGCCGGCAAACTTTCCGACGAGCGCAGGCAACGCGGCCTCGATCTCGGGGAGAAGCCGCGCTGCCTGCGCGCGGAACATCGCCGCGGCGACGCGAGTGCCGCGCGTCGTCTCGTCGTCCATCGGGCGCACGGCCTTGCTCCAGTAGTCCGCGCGCTCCTCGTCGCTCTTGTGGTCGATCGGCGCTACGGCCTTGCGCGTCACCGGCGGCAGCGCGCGCGTCTCGATCACGATCGGCTCCGGCTCGCGGTCGCCGTGGAGCGCCCGCGCCGTGTCGTCGCACAGGACGCCCTTGGAAGCGATCTCGAACGCGGCCCGTAGGCAGAGGGGGGCCGGCACGTGGGGGCCCGCCACGGCCCGCACGGCGCGAATGGCCTGCACCTGCGAAAGCCCGCCGAGCTGTTGCTGCGGCTCTAGCTCGTACTTGTAGCCGTCGGCGTCGTCGTCGGGGGCGAGCCCGACCATGCGCCGCGCCTCGTTTCGCTTCGCGATACCATCGACGTAGAGGCCGCGAGACTTCGCGAGCTGCGCAGTCGTGTCCTCTGGCGCGAGCGACGGGACGCAGAAGACGAGTCGCCGGCCCTGCGGCTCACGCGCGTTGACGTACCGATCGAGCAGGTCCGATTGCAGCGCGCCGACGATCCCGCCGACGCGTGGGTCGAGCGTCGACTTTGCGCACGAGGACTCGGCGGCTTCGAGCGTCGCGCGCGCCGGCGCGGCCTCGTAGTGGCCGTGCAGCAGCGGCGACGTGCCGAAGATCTCGAAAACGTCGTCGCGGCTCAGGTTCGCCTGGCCGATCAAATCCATCGCCTCGGAGACGAAGTTGAGCGTCTTCACCTCCGTGCCCTCGGGCACGACGAGCGGCATGCCGTAGCGCTCGATCCCTTGGTGATGGATCAGCACCGACGCCCGGAAGCGGCGCATCATGTCGACGGCGTCGCGTCCCTTCGGCAGCTTCGGCGCGAGCACGTAATCGGGGCGCGCTTGGTTCTGGTAGAACGCAAGCCGCATCTTCATGTTCGAGTCGGCGAGCTCGCGCGCCTGCGCGGCGGCGCGCATCTTCGGCCAGCCGTAGTAGCCGGCACCGCCCGTGAGGTAGCCGCCCGTCGGATCAGGCTCGGCGCGACGCACGAGCTCTTCGCGCGGGATTCCGATGCGGCGACCGCCAAAGCCGTCCGGGTAGTAGTTCACTCCGACGATCGGGCGGTCGGTCCCGAGCACGACGCGCACGCGGTCAGGCAGGAGCGGCACGAGCGCGATGGGATGGTCTCGACCCGGCACCGCCCAGAGCCACCAATGGCCGGCGAGGTCGGACCAGGCCGAGCAGAGATTCCAGAGGTCGACGCCCGGCATCTCCGGGTACGGGTTCCGGATCAGGTCGAGGAACCAGTGCTCCGCGACGTCGTCGCTCGTGCCGTCCGAGCGCTTCACTTCGAGCGTGCCGCTCGTGATGGCGCGCGCCGCGTTGAGGCCGACGTAGCTGATCGCCGTGAAGATGTGCCCGACGTTGCCGGTGACGGCGGTCCGCACGTCCCACTGCGGAAACTCCCCGAGCGTGCGCCCCATGGGGCGCTGGAGAACTACATCAGGGATCGTCTGCTCGGCCGCCGCCTTGGATCGGGCGGGCCGCTTGCGGGTGCGCGGACGGACTGCGGACGTGACGGGCATTCACCCGTCACGGTAGAGGCGTGGGCGCTACGTCGTGGAGGCGGCGTGGGTATCTATTTGCACGGGGCTACGCCTGCGCCACCAACGCCGCCTCGAGCTCGGCCCCGCCTCGCGTTGGAACCCCGCGCCAACGGCGGAACCACGAAACGATGAGCCTCCGGCGAGCGCGGCCCGTGATCGCGTCGAATGCCGAGACGACGGTCCGCAGCATGTCCGCGCACGCCGGGCAGATGCGTTCGATCCCGTCGGCGCGGTACGGCGCAGCGAGGAGCACCATGCGCGCCTGGTCGAGCTGGCAGCGGCAGGTTGGGCAAGGGGTCACGGCTCACACCCAGTCCAGCGGGTCCCCGCGCCGCACCGCTCCCGCCTCGACGAGCCCGCGGTGCTGCTTCCGCCGCGCCTCGCGAATCCGCGTCGCCTCCTTCGCGATCGCGTCGCGCTCGGCTAGCTCGGCGCGGACGTAGTCCATGTCCTCGCTGAGCGCCGCGCCGCCAACCGGGGCCGCTTCGCCTTCCTCGCCGTACATCGACTCCCAGGCTTGCTGCGTCGAGTCGAGGAACGCATCGCGTGCGAACCAGAGCGCCATGAGTGCGTCTCGCTGCTTCGCGTTCGGGTGCTGGCTCACCTGCCGCAGCATCTCGCACCGATCGCAGCCGCAACCAGGAGCCGACTCGCGCTCCTTGACGACGTCGCGCGAGCCGTGCGGGATCGGGAACACCCAGCCGCCGTTAGAGAACTCCGTCTCTAGCCCCGGGATGCCGGCATACTCGTCCGTATGTACCGTGCCCTTTGTCTCGTAGTTGCTGATGCGAGACCACGAGTCCGAGCCGGTGCCGCCGCCCTTCACGTCCACGGCCCACTCGCGCACGCTCTCCTGGTAGGCGTTCGACTCGACGCGGTGCTCCTCACACTGCCAGGCGCGGTCAACCTCGTCTATCTGGCGCACCGTCTGGGGGCTCGTCCATGCGCCGATACGGACGTCGAGGATCGTCTTAACGCCGGTCTTCATATCCCGCCCGACGACGACAATCACGTTGCCGGGGCGCTTCTTGCTTGAGAGGTCAACGCCCGACTTGCACCGCCACGACTGCCACGGCAGCGAGGCCGGGTCCACGTTCCAGCGCACGCACCCGAGGAAGCTCGGGAACGTCGTCTCGTCATCGCGGTAGGCGTCGTTCTGCTCGCCGCGGCGGTACGCGCGGGCGGACTGGCGCTCGCGCTTCTCCAGCGCCTCGCGGTTGCGTCGCTCCGTCCACAACGGGAGCGAGATGACGCGCGCTCCGTGCTCCTTCGCGAGACGAGCAACGATCCCGGTAGCGTCTGCAGGCGCCGACTCGCGACCGCGCCCGCCACCCCTCCATATCTCGGCGGCGTAGATGCGCTCCTTCCGCTCGCTCACGGCCTCGCATCGCCACGCCCACTCCTCGTTGCTGAGCTTGCGATGCGCCACGTCCTCGACGTGCCACGCGGTGCACGGCATGACGGCGCGCGCCCACGATTCGAGCCGGCTCATCCACGTCGAATCGAAGCCCTCACCGCGCGTCTCGCGCACGTCAGGTGAGAGCGAGTGCACATCGTCGACGTCGTCGAACGCCGTACCGTCCGAGCGAGAGCCGGTGCCGCCGCTCGTGATGCCGTACCCCTGGAGCGTCGGGTCAGGCGAAGCGCTCTCGCGCTGGATAGTGATCTCGTGCTTCTGCCAGTTCTCGGCGGACGGGCGCACGTCCGGGTAGATCTCGTGGTACGCGACGCTGCGCTCAATGTAGCGCTTGATGGAGCCGACCCGCTTGACCGCAATCTTGTCGTTCGCGCTCACGATCTGAAAGCGGCCCTCGCGGTTCTGGCCGATCCAGTCGAGCACGAGGCCGATCACGAGCACGGCCGTCTTGCCGTGGCCGAATGGCGCCATCACGCCAGCATGGAGGCCGGCGGCGTGCGCGCGCTCGACGAACTCCAGCCAGCCGCGGTGGATCTCCTTGAACTTGACGGGCTGGTCGCGCTCGTCGCGGAGGAAGTACTGGATGCGTTCCCATCGATCCCCGTCGCGTAGGCGGCGGATCAGCTTCGATGGAATGAGCGCTGGTGCCGGCGGCGGCAACGCTCGGTCGATGCGAGCGATGCCAGCCTTAATCGCGGAGAGCGCCACTGGCGCGGAGCCTCTCTTCGAGCGCGCGCAACTTCTCCGCTAGCTCTTCCACCTCGACAGCGCGGAACGCGAACTCAAGTACGCCACGGGCCGCTGGAACACGCGGCGCGGTTAGCGCCTCTCCGTCGTCGGTCGTCTGAACGAGACGACGCGCCGCTGCCTGCGCGCCCACCTTGAGTATTCCGATCGCGCCCGCCATCGCGTCTGATTGTAGGCTCCGCACCGCCTTGCGGAACGTGTCGATCTGTCTCCACTCGTAGAGCGCTTGTCGTGTGATTCCTAGATCCTCGGCGATGGCCGTGAACGTCTTTCCCGCCACGAGGAGCGCGACCGCTTCTTGCTGCTTCGGCGTCAAGGAGCCGAGCAAACGGAAACTCTTGACGGAGACCGACCCAGCACCGCGCACGCGAGACGATTTCCGCGTCGGTGCCATCGCCCTACAACCTCTCCACCTTCGCCTCCGGGTGCGTCCCCTTCGCCACGTCGCGCCCTTCGAGCCACGCAAGCCGGCCCTCGGTCAACGCCGGCCACGGCCCGTAGTCCTGCATGATCAACCGCACGTCCGCCGGCAACCGCCCCTTGAGCCGCGGCAGTAGTGCGCGCGTTGCCCGCAGGTCGCGCGCGTGAAGCTCGACGATCGTATTGCGCTCGCGGTCCAAGCACACCGTCTCGCCGTTTCCGAAGAATCGCACGATCCACACGCGGCAGAGTGCCTCGTCGATCGGATCGTAGGAGCGCGCAAGCGGCATCACTGCCGCTCCGTTCTCACGCGACACGGGCGGCTCCACATGCCGGGCACGGTTCCTCTTTCGCATGCGTTCTCCCGCAATGGTAACACTCCCGGAGCCCAAGCAGCACATCGGCACTGCACCCGTACGAAATGCAAATCTCGCGGAGCACCATCAGCATTGGTGCTCGCCGACCGGCTTCCCAGTCGACGATCGAGCCAGCGTCTGTTCCGATCGCACGTGCGGCCGATCGCGTCGAGTGCCCAGCTGCTCCGCGGGCGCCGCGCAAGAGGTCACCGAAGTTCACGCCGCCGCCCTCCCGAAAAGCTCTAGCCCCGTGGTACCACACCGCACCGTCTCACGCTCGCGCGCCGCGTGCCGGTACCGCGTGGCCCTCGAGATCGTATCGCCGCGCATGAGCAACGCCAGCGCGCGCTCCCGAACCTCGAGCGCGTCGAGGCCCACGGCGGCGCACACCTCGCGCCCGCGCTCCGAGCGGAGCCAGGTGTCGGCCCACGCGGCGCCACGAGCGGCGGCGAGCGCGAAGCCTGAGACCAGCTCGACGGCGGCGGCGTGCGGGCACTCGCGGCGCCAGCGCTCGAACGCCACCACGGCGGCGGCGTGCGTGCGGGCGGCGCGGTAGGAGGTGCGGGTGCGGGTCATGCTGCACCTCTGGATTTGATGTCGGCTGCGGCCTTGCTCCTCTCAGCCCTGGCTATCGCTGTCTCAATGACGACCCGGAGGCGCACACTAAGCTGGCCCCCGAGAAGCTCTTTCGCATCATCGAGCGGCATCCATGCTTGCCACTCGGTCGGCTCATCTTCAACCTTCCGGTATGAGCGATCCCTACACGATTCGAACGCCTCGGCCTTTGCGGTGTGAATGATTGCCGAAGCGCCATCGGACTTTATGGACTTCGCTCGATGGACCCGTGCCTTGTCATCGCTCCACTGGGCAATCTCCCAGTATGCTTTTCGCCGTGCATGAGCCCGCGCCTGCGCTTTGTCGCTCACGCTGCCCTCCGCTTCCGCCCGTTCGCGCGCCCAAGCCGAGCGCCGCCGACCTCGGGCGTGATGGTGATGGTGGTGCACTCGACGGCGCCGACCTCCTGCCGGTACGTCGCCGCCATCCACGCGTCGGAATCCTCGGCGAGCAGCCCGCCGCGCACGAGCCCGTCGATGATCGGCTTGCACCCGCCGCGCAGGTTCGCGTCGTCACGGATGAATCGGCGCTTGGACGTGACCACGCGCACGACGTGGACAGCGCACCGGCGGTCCTCGCGCGGCAGGCGGTGCGCGAGGCGGTAGCCAGCAGCGAGGGCCTCCGTCCGTTCACGCCACCCGTGGGCGCGGAACCACGGAGTCTTCGAGCGCGGGCTCGGCGCGATGTCGTTGTGCGACGGCGAAGCGCCAGAGAGGCGGAGCGTGCGGGGAATGGTCATGTTGTCCTCGAGATCGGCGCCGCGTCCCACACGTGCCAGACGCGCCCCATCCAGAGCACTGCGCGATAGCCGACGCGGCAGGCCGGGCAGGTTTGGCGGTTGTGGTTCATTCCACGAACCTCGCCCTTTCGCCCTGGTAGCGCAGACGCACCACGCCTGTCTGTCCGTTCCGGTGTTTCGCGATGCAGAGCGCTGTCTCGTCCTCGTACCCCGATCCGTCGAGACGCTTCTCGCGATGGAGGAATATCACGATGTCTGCGTCCTGCTCGATCGATCCCGACTCGCGCAAATCAGCGAGCACGGGCTTCCGTCCCACCTTCTCACCTTCTCGATTGAGCTGAGCCAGCACGACGACCGGGCACTTGAGGTTCTTCGCCAGCGCCTTGAGTGAGCGCGACACGGCGCCCACCTCGTTCTCACGATTCGAGCTTCGCGGCATGTTCGCGGCGCGCGCAAGGTTCAGGTAGTCGAGCACGACGAGCCCGAGCGGACGCTTTGTGTGCCAGCGCTGGCACGTCGCGGCCACTTGCGAGTTGAGCAGCGCGGCGCGCTCGTCGATCTCGAACGGCCACGTCTCGATCTCGCGCAGCGCCGAGTCGAAGTCGGCCTCGTCTGCTGGCATGAGGTTCCCCTCGATCAACGGGCGCAGCGGCACGCCGCCAACTTGCGCAGCGGCACGCTGCATGATCTCGTCGCGGGTCATCTCGAGCGAGAAGAACGCGACGTAGTGACCGGCGCGACACGCGGACGCTAGGAGCTGCGTTGCGAGCGCGCTCTTCCCGATCGACGGCCGCGCGCCGATTACGACCATGTTCCCGCGCTTCCATCCACCCGTGAGCGCGTCGAGCTCGCAGAAGCCAGTTGGCACTCCGTTCGCGAGCCCGGCCTCTCGGCGGTTCCGTGCTTCGACGTAGGCCGCGTGCACGCTGCGCACGGCGGCGGGCGCGTCAGTTGCGCCTGGTCCATGAAGCTCTGTTGCCAGCCGAGAGAGGCTCTCTGACGCCTCGACGAGCACCGCTTCTGGGTTGCCAGATGCCTCGGCGGCGCGCTTCGCGAGCGTCGTCGCTTGGATGGCCGCTCGACGCGCCACGCTCGCGCGGCGCACCTGATCAGCCCACGACTCCCACCGAGCAAACGACGGGTTCGCATCGCGCGCCGCCATGAGCCACGCGCCAGGCGTTTCGATCCGGCCTGTGAGGCGATCCGAGAGGCTCACGAGATCGACGGCTATCCCGTCCGCGTCGAGCTCACACGCGGCGCCCCAGGCGGCTCGACACGCACCGTCGCCGAAATCGTCGGCCGTGAGCAGCTCGCGCGCCGCCGCCCAAACGGTCGGGTCGTACGAGACCGCGGCGATCAGCCCGCGCTCGGCCTCAAATGCGCGGGGCGCGATCGGCACCACGCTCGCCTGCGCTTGGCGTGAAGTCGCGTGATTCACGCTTAATAGCCCCACTGCGAAAGCTCGTCTCGGCGCAGCGCTTCCGCCTCAGCGGCCCGACCGCTTGGAGCCGCCTGCTCGGCGTCCACCTCGGCCGCCGCCTGCTCGATCGCGCGGTTCTTCCACCACGCTTTCGGGTCTCGGATTTTCGCCTGCCAGTGCTTCCGATCGACCAGTCGGCCGAGCGCCTTTTCGACGACCGGCCACCCAAAGTCCGCCGCGAGCCGGGCGTACTCGAGCTCCCAGTGGGCCCGCTCGATCCCGAACCGCGGCTCGCGGAATCGCTCGACGGTCGGCTGCGCCTCGGCGAGCACGGCCCGGTGGCGCTCGGCGGCCTGGGCCGGTCGTGGGTCCGGTGGCTGGTCGAGCTCGGTGGGCGGTTCGTGGTCGGTCGTCGGCGGCGTCGGGCGCGCGCGCGCCGCGCCCGGCCAAAGCGAGGGGGGGGGTGGGGGGGCGGGGGGGGGCGGGGCTACGACACGGCGTGCGCTATCCGTGCTCACGCCGTGCTCACGGAGTGTGTCTGTTGTGCGCACTGTAGTGATCACTGAGTAGAATGCCTCCGCGTCTTTCCGCTCTTTTTCTGGTAGCCGACCAAGTTTCGGGGTTGAACCGTCAGCGAATCGCTTCTTTGCTCGAGCAAGTGACATGTGGACGGCGTCGTCTACGTGGTCTCGCCAGTCGTGGACGACGAGCCGCACTGCCTCGTCGGAGTGCTCGTCGACCCACCCAGAATCCACTATGGCGCGAACGAAAATATCCGGGTCTTCTGTCCAATCGGCGGCGCGCGCGATGGCGCCGTTCGTCCACTTGCCGATCGCTCCATCCGGAGCGAACTTTGCCGCGAAGTGCCATAGCAGCTCGAGGTGCCCTACCGCTTGCGACGGCCGGCACCCCAAACGGGCAGTGAGGTCGAGGAACTTCGGGTGCTCGTGCGTCCCCCGCTTCACTCCCACCCCCCCCGCGCCATATCCGCGCCCAACCGATATCCAACCACCGCCACCCTACGCCGCCGGCCGCATCGCCCTCGCCAGCCCCCTACGGTCGAGCCTGAGCCCTTCTGCGAGCGCCCTCGTGCTCACCAGCCCCACGAGCCGATCGGCGAGCACGGCGTCCCACCGCGTCACGTGCCGCGCCTCCGGAGGTGCGAGGAACCGCTGCCGCGCGCCGGCCGCGCGCCCATGGTCCTCGCGGTCGAGCTCGGCCAGCAGCTCGATCCGCACGTCGGTCGCGTCGAGACCGGCCACATGGCACGCGACGTCGAAGGCCCCGGCTGAGATCCACTCGAGTGCCTCGTCGTCGCCCGCGAGTCCCGCCGCGTAGGCCCCGAGCACGAGCCAGCGCGCCGCGTGGCTGGCGCGCGCGTGGGCGCCGCCGCCGGTCGGTGGCGGTTCGTCGTCGTCGGGGTCGGTGTGGTGAGACGGGGCATCGTGTAGCCTGTTCATGTTCTTCCTCGCCTGCCTGCGGGGACCTGAGCCGGGGGTGGTCGCCCCCGGCTCTTCTTCCTCCTACCGGACCTCGATCCGCCCGCCTTCGATGTGCAGCCGCACGTCGGCGAGCTCCTGCATCTCGAGCGAGTGGGACACGTAGACCACGCGATCCGCTCCGATCAGGTCCGCGGCGCGGCGGAGCATCGCCACGTAGCTGCGGCCCTTGCCGGGATCGAGCGCGGCCGCGGTCTCGTCTCGGAACAGCGTCACGCCCTCCATTCCGGCCCGCCGGCACGTCAGCACCGAGAGCCCGATCGACACCGCTTCACCGAGCAGTGCGGCCTCTCCACCGCTGTGCTCCTCGATCGGCCGCTCAGTCCCACGCTCCGCGTCGATCACGTAGACCTCGAATCCCTCGATCTCGCGCCGCCCCTTGGCGTCCGGGCGGGTCGTGCGCACGTCGATCGACCACCGGGAGCCGAATCCGTGGTGCAGCACGTCGTTGGTGTAGGTCGCCAGGTCGGGGGCCGCAGCGTCGGCCTCTACCGACCGGAGGCCCACGACGTCCGCCGCGAGCCGCGACCAATCGGCGAGCTCGACCTCGGCCGCGCGCCGCGCGCCGTCGAGCTCGACCAGCCGCTCGGCGCATGCGCGGGCGTCCGTGACTCGCCGCTCGGCCAGGGCCACGGCCGCGTGCGCTTCCCGCGCCTTCCCCTCTGCCGCCGCAGCGCGATTCCTGGCGGCCTCCACGTCCGGCGCCGCCGGCGCTGCGCCCAGGTCGGCGTAGGCGGCCAGCGCCTCGTCGACGCGTCCGCGCTCGGCCGTCACGTCTCCGAGCTGCGGCTCGAGCTCCGCCAGCCGGGCCTCGGCCTGGGCCAGCGGCTCGGCCAGCTTCGCGACCGGCGCCAGCGCCGCGCGCTTGGCGACCGCCTCGCCAAGGCACCGCTCCGCGATGTCTCGCGCCGAGCCGAGCCCGCCCGCCTCCAGTCTGGCCGCGGCGACGGCCGCAGCCGCAGCTGCCTCCCGTTCGGCCGCCGCGTCCCGCTCGGCCTCGGCCGTGGCGATCACGCCCTCGACAGCAGCCATCTCGCCGGCACGGGCGGCCAGGCGCTCGGCCTCGGCCACTCGCCGGCGGTCCACCTCGACGAGCTGGGCGGCCCTGGCGCGGCGCTCCTCGGTCTGCCGCAAGAGGGCGGGCGCCTGGCGGGCTGACTCGACCAGGCCGTCGTCGGCGCGCAGAGCCTCGAAAGCGACCGCCTCAGGATTCGTGCAGCCGGCGCCGATCGCCTCCAGCCCATCCCGCAGCCCCTCGATCCTCTGCTCGGCCCCGGCGATCCGCTGCCCGCGCGCGGCCTCGAGCTGGCGCTCGGCCTCGGCCAGCGCCCCCTCGGCCGCCGCCAGCGCCTCTCGCAGCTCCGGCAGACCATCGACCGCGGCCGCGATGCGCTCGCGATCGGCGAGCGACTGGCGGGCCCCCTCGATTCGCCTGGCGGCCATCGTGGCGTCGCTCGCGGCACGCGCTGCGAGCCCCGCGTGGTGCTGCTCGAGCTCGACCAGGCGGCGCTCCTCGGCCCGCAGGCGCTCGACCTCGGCGCGGGCCTCGCGCTCGACCTCGGCCTGGGTCGCGTCCTCGGCTACGGCCGCGCGGATCTCGTCGGCGCGGGCCTGGACCGCCCGGTTGTTGGCGACTCGCTTCTCGAGGTCGCCATGCCGAGTCGTGAGCTCGCCCGCGCGCCTGCGCAGGTCGGCCGCCTCAGCCGTCCGCCGTTGCCACGACCGCAGCGCCTCGCCGACGTCGACCGTGTCCGCCTCGGCCTGGCGCAGGTCGAGTGCCAGGCGATCCACGATGGCACCGGCGGCGCCCGCGGCCGTCTGCGCCAGCGTGAGCTCCGTCTCGGCCGCGGCGACGTCGCCCCCGCGCGCCCGCTCGTCGTCGAGCCGCGCCTGCGCGGTCGCGAGCCGAGCCCTGGCGTCGCGCTCGAGCTCGCCGGCGCGCTTCGCCATCGCCTCGTAGTGCTCGATCCCGATGGCGCGCAGCACCAGACTGCGGCGATCCCCGGCGGTCATGTCGACGAACCCGCCGTTTCGCCACCCGCCGCCGGCGAGCGGCACGCGTCCCGACTGCGCCGAGAACTGCGAGCCGTAGAAGACTCGCGGGTCCGGCATGTGGTCTGTGACCCACGCGTCCCCGTCGACGACCTTCGAGGAGGCGATGGCCGGCCGGCCGGTGTTGTCCGTGATGAGCGTCTCGCCCTTCCGCGAGACCGCGTCCACCATCTGGCGGACGACGTACCGGCAGCCGTTGACGACGGTCGCCTCGATGTAGGCGTCACGCGCGCTCGCGATGTCCGCGAGGTTCGGGACACGCGCCATCGAGCGCCAGAGCGCGCCCGGCACGGCGCCCATCAGGGTCGACTTGCCGGCGCCGTTCTCGCCCGTGACGGCCACGAGGCGCGCGTCGCCAAGCGCCGCCAGGTCGACGTCGATCTCACCCGGGAAGGCGCGGAGACCACGGGCCCGGATGCGCTCGACCCTGAGACCGCCTCGGCTCTGCGGCGAGGTACCGCCGAGCTCGGCCTCGATCGCCTCGGCGCGATCGACGATCGCCGCGGCCCGGTCGGGCGTGGGGCCGTCGCCGCGCGTTGCCCAGAGGGCGCGGAGTTTGGCGCCGATTCCGCGAGCGCTCGCCACCTCGGGCGCGCGCGCCGTCGACTTGGGCCGCACCTGCTCCTCGATCTTGACCGCGAGGGCGCCGTCGGCGAGCAGCTGCTCCCGGAGAGCGCTCGCCGCGGTGCGCGCCGGTTCGCGCTGGTCGGCGTCGACCGTGTAGCGGACGCGCACCTCGGCACCGGCAGAAGCAGCCGCCGCGAGCCGGGACATCATGTCGCCGACCAGGCGTCCCTCGACCGAGCGCCACTCGGCCTCGACGAGCTCCATCCCCGCGCACGGCGTCGGGACGCGCTCCCAGCCGACGAGCTCGCTCCCGTCGAACTCGGCCAGAACGTAGCCCTTCTCCTCGGTCTCGCCGAACGCCGTGCGCCGCGGGCTCCCCGGGTAGACGACCGGAGCGCCGTCGATCTCCCAGGCCTGCGGCAGGTGGATGTGCCCGAGCGCGTAGAGGTCCGCGCGCGCGAGCGCGAGGTCCTCGAGGCCGATCTCCATCTCGCAGCCCACGAGCGGCTGCCCGGTCGATACCCGCGAGCCGCGCACCTGGGCGTGCGCGAGGAGGATCCGCGGGGCGTTGCGAGGCGCCTGCGCGAGCTCGTCGCCAAGCCCGCGCAGGACGTTCCGCAGCGCCTCCGCCGGGTCGTCCCCGCCGGCCGCGAGCAGCTCGGCCTTGCGCGGCCAGGCGATGCAGGCGACCGCGACGTCCGCGACCCGACGGACCGATGCGGCCTCCTCCACGATCACGGGGTGCTTCGTGCGCAGCCGCTCGAAGAGCGCGACGTCGCCCAGGGCATCGTGGTTGCCCCGCACGATCACTACCGGGGCGTTCGTCGCGACCCGACGGAGCCAGTCGGCGACGCGCGCGCGCTCGTTGGGCGTGCTCTTGCGCTCGAAGACGTCGCCCGAGTGCAGGACCAGCTCGACGCCGCGGACCTCGAGATCGGCGGCGATCCAGTCGTGAATGCGGATGCACTCCTCGGAGCGCCCACCGGGGGCCTCGTCGAAGTGCGAGTCGGCGATGATGGCGATCTTCATGCTGCCTGCCTCTTCTCGTCGCCGTGCAGGCGTGCGTGGCACAGTCGGCAGAGCCACTTCACGTCGAGCCATCGGTCCTGCTCGTAGCTCTCGTGGTGGCCTTCGAGGTCGACGTCGGACCGACCGCAGATGCCACAGCGGCAAGCTCGAGCGAGCGTCCCGTCTGCGAGTGCGTTCCTGACCGCAACGCGCGCGGCGTGTTTGATGTGGTTTTCGGCCAAATACTGCTCTTGGTACTGCCGGTGTCGATCGATGTCGCGGCGGTACGTCATCCGGGCGTGCTCGCGAACGTGCTCAGCGTTTCGCTCCCGCCACGCCCGCGACTTTTCGAGGATCTCGTCGCGCTTCGCGAGGTAGCGCCCGCGTGCGTACGCCGACTCGCAAGCGCGGCACTTCGCGTGCCGAGAGGTTCCGCCGCGCCGCTTGAGGTGGAAGCCCTCAAGCGGCTTCGACTGGACGCACTCGGTGCAGACCTTCGTCTCGCTCACGGTCGCCTCAGTACGGGACGTCGTCGTCCCGGACGTCGCTGCCCGAGCCTTCGTGGTCGAACATGTCGGGCGTGTCCCCCTGCCGGTACGCCTGCTCTCCCTGGATGGCCAGGAGCAGCCGCTCGTCCCGCTCGCGGTACCGCGAGTCCGTCTTGCCCGAGTCGAGATCGCCGGCGAGGCGCCCGCCCCAGTACTCGAGCTCGCGGTCGTCCGCCTGGTCGAGCGTGGTGCCCTTGGCCTTGCCCCCAGGGATCCGGAACTCGCGGGTGTCCATGCCGTTCGGCCGCGGCTGCGGACCGGTGTCGGCCTGGGTCGAGCGCTGCTCCGCGGCCGGCGGAGGCGCTGCCGCGAGCGGCGGAGCGCCGCCCGCGCTGCTCGGCGGCAGCTCGCGGCGCGGCTCCTCGTCCACCAGATCGCTCGCGACCGGCAGCGCCTCCATCGGTCGCGCCTCGATCGTCCGCTGCGGCTGCCGCTGGCTCGGCCCGTAGAGCCCCGCGCGGCCCCCGAGGAATGCCTCCGCGGTCTTCTCTGCGAAGAGGCGGCGCAGCGCGGGGTCGTCGGTGCGGCCGGTGAAGAGGATCCGAGCCGTGACGAACGGCCGCCCGAGCTCGTCCTTCGTGTAGCCCGTGCGCAGCCCGAGGGTTCGGATCGCGCGCAGCCGCGCCTTCGTGATGCAGTGCTCGTCGATGAACATCCGCATGTCGCGGAGCTGCTTGTCGGCACTCTTCCCGTCCTTCGCGCGCGAGCGGATCGCGTCGACGTCCGGGCTGCCCTCGCGAAGGTCGAGGTCCTTCCGGTCCCGGATCCACTGCTCCTGACCGTCGAAGGCGCGGTAGACGCCCGCCACCTCGTACTCACGGACGAGCGGGTGGCGGCCGTTGTCGAGGCGCGTGATCTCCAGCCACGACACCCCTACGCCCGCCGAGATCCGATCCAGAGCCGTCTTCGAGAGGCCGTAGAGGTCGCCGCCCGTGTTGTAGGTCTCGCGCGCGACGTCGATCAGGACCGTCGAGAGCGCGACCTCGCACCCCTCGGGGAGCGAGCCGCACACGGTCGCCGGGCTCACCAGGTGACCGATCGAGAGCGCCTGACGAAGCGCCTCCGTCACCCGTTGGGGATCCCTGAAGGTCCCGACCGCCTGCTCGGGACGACGTGCGATCGCGGTGTTCTGCCGCTGCTGCGGCGCTGCTGCCTGCGGTGAAGCCATGCCTTCCTCCTTGTGTGCGCCGTGGTCGCGGCGAGGTTCGTTGCCCATCGTCACGCCGCCGTCGGCGGCGCCTCTTCGCGTATCGGCCACCCCTCGAGCCACCCGTACACCACCTGCTCGATCCCGTACGGCGACACCCGCCGCTGCCGTCCCTCGGCGTCGACGCGCAGGTAGAGCGTCCCGCGCGGCGTGCGGAGGCACACCGAGAAGAGCCCCGCCGACACCCGCACGTCGACGACTCGCGCCTCTGCCGTCGAGCGCGCGCGGCAGAGCTCGACGAGCGACTCGGGCACGGCGCCGTGGAGCGGGAATGGCGGGGCTGGGCTCATGCCACGTCTCGCTCCGCGCGCTCGGCCGTCGCACGCTCGCCGGCCTCCGCCGTCGCGAGCCGCACGAGCGCCTCCGCCACGGTCTCTCCGCCGTCCACGTCGAGCGCCGCGTACACGTCGCGCGGCAGCCGCACCTTGACGGTCACGCTGAGCCGCCGCGTGCTGATCCCGAGGAACGCGTACGCCTCAGCCTCGGTCCACCCCTTCGCGCGCAGCGCCGCGAGCTGTTCGTTCTTGCTCGGCCACTTCGCGCGCTCGCGCTTCGGTGCCGGTGCCTCGCCTTCGGTATTCCGTCGTCGTCCCATGTTGTTCCTCCCCATCCGATCGGTTGTCACTTCCCCAGCTTCCTGAGCCGCGCCTGGATCTCCGCCGCCTGCGCCTCGAGCTCGGCGCGCTCCTTCGCGTGCGGGTCGGCCGGCGCAGCGTGGGTCGCCGTGACCGCCGCCACGACCGACGCGAGCGCGCCGCCGAGTCGCGGATCGAGCGCCTTGATCGCGTCGATCGTGCAGCTCAGCATGACCAGGAGGACGTCGCGCCGAGAGCCCGGCCGGAGGCGCTTCACGAGCCGCGTGATGCCGGCCGTGATCCCGCCCACCCAGGTGCAGTAACGGCACTGGCGGACCTTGTCCTTGAACTCGGCGGCGGGCTTGCTCTCGCCGCACCCTCGGCACGTCTCCGTCCCCGCCGCATCCACCGCGAGCACCTCCTGCCGCATCTCGAGCACCTGTCCGTGCATCGGTTCCCCCCTCCCCTGCCGCTAGGCGGCCCGTCGTCGTGCGTTCGAGAGCGACCGCTCGCGAGCCGTGGTCGGCGACGCGTCCGGATCGCGTCGTACTGACGGCAAGGGAGCGGTCACACCCCAGCGCGCGAACGCCTGCGTCCACGCGGGCAGCGCGCAGAGCGCCGCGAGGATGGCGAGGGCGAGCGCGAGGTCGATCACAGCTTCCTCGCGTCGAGCATCGCGTCGGCGAGTCGGTACACGGACATCGCGATCTCGTCGGCTGATTCGATCGTGTCTTGCGCGGTGGCGGTGGCGACGAAGCCCGCGAGCGCCTGCCCCGCGAACCAGTCGCGGAGCGACATGCCGCGCGAGCCGTACGCCCACTGGGTTCCAGGACATGCGAACGCCGGCCCGCCGTCGTCGTGCTTCGTCTTGTCGCTCACGCCGCACCCCTCTCTCGCTCCTCGCGCTCGAACCGCTCCCGCACCTCTGGCCGCAGGACCTCGCCGCTCGGCTCGTCGGTGAGCCACGCGACCCGCGCCTTGGCGTCCTCGACCGTGTCCGGCGGCGCCTCCCCGAGCGCGAGTCGGAGCGCGGCGAGCTGCACGCCACCGAGGTCGTTCGCGTGCTGGTGCCGCTCGGCGCGGCAGTCCGCGCGGTCGCATCGGTCGGTGGTCATGCGACCTCCGCGGTCAGCGGCTCGGGCCGAGGCAGGTGGCCCGCATCGTAGAGCGCGATCCACACCGCCACGGCCGCGCGCTTCGCATCCGCGACATCTGCGATCCCGTCCACGCCGAGAGCCGCGTGCATCGGGCAGTCCTGCCACGTGTGACAGCCCCACGCCGCGATGGCCCGTGCCCGCACATCCTGGTCGTCGCAGATTCCCGCCAGGTGGTCGGCGCGGTACGCGCGCCACGTGCGGCCGTCGGGCATCACGAGAGCGCCCGCGAGGTCCGCGCCCGCGAGGTTCGCGCCCGCGAGGTACGCGCGCGCGAGGTTCGCGTCCGTGAGGTCCGCGCCCGCGAGGTTCGCGCGCGTGAGGTCCGCGTCCGTGAGGTCCGCGCGCGCGAGGTCCGCGCCCACGAGGTACGCGCCCACGAGGTCCGCGTCCGCGAGGTTCGCGCCCGCAAGGTTCGCGCGCGCGAGGTCCGCCTCCGCGAGGTCCGCGCGCGTGAGGTTCGCGTCCGCGAGGTTCGCGCGCGCCCCACCCTCCTCGCCCATCAGCCACACGCGGTGCAGACTGATGATCCTGTCCAGCGTCTCTCGGTCCACGGTCCTCCCCTCCTACGCCGCTTGCGCGGAGCCCCCGGATTCCACGTCCCCCGCACGCCGATCCAGCGCCGCCGCGATCTTCTCGACGGCACCGCGTGACTCGGTGGTCGCGCCCCGCTCGATACGCGAGACGGTCATCATCGAGACGCCCGCCCGGACCGCGAGGTCCTGCTGCGTGAGGCCGGCGGCCTCGCGAGCGGCGCGCAGCTGCTCGGCGAGCGTCACGGGCGGCGCTTCACCGAGCGCCAGCGCGAGTCGGAGCGCGGCGAGCTGCACGCCACCGAGGTCGTTCGCGTGCTGGTGCCGCTCGGCGCGGCAGTCCGCGCGGTCGCATCGGTCGGTGGTCATGCGACCTCCGCGGTCAGCGGCTCGGGCCGAGGCAGGTGGCCCGCATCGTAGAGCGCGATCCACACCGCCACGGCCGCGCGCTTCGCATCCGCGACATCTGCGATCCCGTCCACGCCGAGAGCCGCGTGCATCGGGCAGTCCTGCCACGTGTGACAGCCCCACGCCGCGATGGCCCGTGCCCGCACATCCTGGTCGTCGCAGATTCCCGCCAGGTGGTCGGCGCGGTACGCGCGCCACGTGCGGCCGTCGGGCATCACGAGAGCGTCCGCGAGGTACGCGCGCACGAGGTTCGCGTCCGCGAGGTTCGCGCCCGCGAGGTTCGCGCCCGCGAGGTCCGCGTCCGCGAGGTTCGCGCCCACGAGGTTCGCGCGCACG
>CAZRLR010000001.1:8791-57940 GCA_964600395.1 uncultured Conexibacter sp. | reverse complement strand
AGCCGCTGCGCCCGCGCTGCGAGCCACGCCCGCTGCTCCGGCGTCCACTGCTGGCTCGTCGCCAACAGGCCCGCCCGCGTCGCCGGTCGGCCCCTACGGTTGGGGGCGGCTACCCTCCCGTTGGCTCGTTGTTCCACCCACTCGCGTTTGCACGCCCGGCAACTACGGCCGCCGTTAGCATTGGGGCCAGTATTAGTCTCGTCGAATGCGTGTCCACGGTCGCAGTGCGTCTTGCGGGCGTTCCGCGCGGTTGGCCCGTCCCCACGTAGGACGTTCTCCTTGATCGTGACCGGCTCCAGGTGGGCCGGGTTGATGCAGAGGGTGTTGCGGCACAGGTGGTCAAGGGTCAGCCCGGCTGGGATCGGCCCGACGAACGTCTCGTAGGAGACGCGATGCGCCCGTTTCGACCCCGGCCCCAGGAATCGGGACGCATAAATTTCGCCGTACACGAGTGATGCGCCCCCGTGAGATTGCGCCCCCATCCAGAGCCAGCACCCGCTGTTCGGCTCTGGCATAGAGAGCAGCGACAACCGCTCGGCCACCGGCGTATCTGGGGTAAAAGGACGGGGGCCAGTCACGCCGGCACCTCGCGTTCCTGTCGCTCCGCATTCATGCCGCTCTGCACCAACTGACGGACGACGGCAGCCAGCGTCACCGCGTTCGTTGAATCGACGCGCGCCCGCAGCCACGCCATCTGCTCAGGCGTGAACTGGATGTTCGTCGCAATCAACTTGCGATCCCCAAGCGCCGGCCGCCCGCGTCCTCGCGCCATGTCACCCCCGTGTGCAACGACTCACGATATACAGAAACTGTCTATGCACGCCAGTATATCCGATACTGACCACGTTGTAAACAGTGTTTGTTGACTAAAATGGAACCAACATCAGGCGCATAGCGTCAGAGACGTGGGGACGACGTGGACGGGAGCGACCATTGACCCGACCTGATTTCGACGGGGCGCGGCAGTCGCGGGGGCTACGCGCCCTCCAAAAGCGGACCGGCAAACTGCCGAAGGACATCGGCGCCGCGCTGTCCGTTGACACGCAGACCTACCGTCGCTACTTCTGGGGGAAGCAGCCGCTCCGCGCCGACATGATCCCGGTGGTAGCGGCGGCTTACGGCGTCACGACGACGGAACTCCTCGAAGCGGTCGGGCTTGCAGACCCGCAGGATCTTGCCGAGGCCGACGACGACACCGCCGACGAGTGGCAAGCCCCCGATGGCTGGGATCTGCGCGCCGAGCTGGTGCCAATCCTCGTAGCCCACCGCGCCCGGCAGAAGCCGCGAGCGGAGTACGTCTGTGCGTCGCTGCGGACCGGCCGCACCGTCTCGCACACGACGCTGGGCGACTGGCTGCGCGACATCTGCAAGGCCGCCGGCGTGACGGTGCTGCCCTGCCACGCGACCAGGCACAGCTACGCCAGCCTGCTGATCTCGGCCGGCGTGCCGATCCCGGAAGTCTCGAAGGCGCTCGGCCATGCGTCGCCGGCCATCACGATGCGGGTCTATGCTCATGTGATCGACGCCAAGAGTCGGCGTGGGGCGGCGGCCATCGGGGGGGTTTTAGCCCCGAAACAGGCTCCGCGTGCCGAGATTGGCACGCGAGAGAGCGTCTGACCAGATAGGACACACTCCTTGTGACTGAAGGGGAGGGTACCTATCTGGTACCGAGTCAGCCCTCCTGGTCAGGGCGCGCAAGCGGCGCATTTTGCGCCTGAAAGTGCCAATTGGCAATTGAGACGGTACGCGCTACGCTTGTGCTGCGTCCTCCCCGCGAGCCACCGCAAGCGCCCGCCGTTGCATCTTCCAGGCGCGATTATTGGCGAGGACCAGTTGATTGCTGGCCTCCTGCCGCACCTCGTCACTCGCGGAGCTTCCTCGCCCGATGCTATCCACACACGCTCTAGTCTGCTCCAGCACGGCCTCGTGCGCTTCGAGCGCGGCCAGCATCATCGGCGCCGCCTTGACGAGTCTGGGGAGCGTCGCGGCGGCTTCCTCGCGCTCGATATCAATGCTGTCCGCGACGGCCTCTAGAATGGCTAGTTCCACGCGCAGCCTGCGGACCTCGGCCACCAGCGCGGGGACGGCCTCGCGCGATGCGGCGATAAAGGCGGCGTTAGGTGCGTCAAGCCATGGCCCCTCGTCACTCCCGCCGATTAGCGTCACGTTAGGAGCCACTGAGACGTACCTCAGTGCCTGGGGATACGTCCTCAGATATTGTGTATACGTGCATTCCGGCGCCCCTGGGTGCGGCACCGAATGGTCTGGGCGTTCGCACCTGCCGCTCCACATGCCCTGTAGCCACGGCCCCGGCGTTGCGGCCTGGGCCAGCGCGTCGAGCCTGTCCAGTTCGTCGTCGGTCATCATGCAATACCCCTGTAGAGAAAGCCGTCCTCGCTTTCAATAGCCCCCACCCTGTCCTCCAGCGCCTTGACGCGGGCTTCCAGGTCGGTGTCTGCGGCGGCCTGGTAGTAGTTGACCCATTCGATGCGGTGCCGGACATCTGGCTCTTTGGTGTCGCGCGCCCACAGCTCGACGCCGTCGTAGACGGTCGAATCCCACTCGCCCACGCCGCCGATCTGCGTGCTGTACATCTGCGCGTCCTCCAGCGTGGCGTAGACGGCGATGTGGTCGTGATAGCCGGGCACGCTCCGGCGGTAGGTCGAGAGCAGGTAGGCCACTAGTTCTCCCAATCCTCAGCGGGCAACGTGATGGCGTTGCACGGGTAGCAGCCGTCCATCGGATGCGGCGTCAGGCCGAGCGAGACCGGGTCCAACTCGGCCATGCCGGCGTCGATGGCGGCCTGGACGATGGCCGTGTTGCGCCGTGCGATCTCCTGTCGTTCGGCGTCGTCCACTAGTCCCCCTTCGTCATCGCGGCCAGGGCTGCCGCGTGCGTGCGTGCCAGCAGGTCGAGGTTGCCCTGCGGATAGTACGGGTACTCGGCGGGGTTGCTGACGCGGTTGGCGATGGCCTCGCACTGCCCGGCCAGCAGGCGCAGCGCCGTCACGTACTGCTCGCGCGGCGTGCCGGTCGGCATCCAGTCGTCGTCTCCATGCCCCTCGATGCACGCCACCGCGTCATCAGCCGCATGGGCCATCCCGCAGTTCTGACACGCCATCCTACTCCCCCTCGCCCGTGCGGGCCGCGCTGCTGCGCTTGTCGGGAACGTACTCGAACAGGTCGTTGATTGACTCCACGTCGAGCGCCTCACAGAGCGCGTCGAGCGTGTCCACGTCCAGCCGTCGCACGCGGTCGTGGTAGATGTCGAGGACGGTGGTATAGGCCAGCCCGGCGATCCTGGCCGTCTGCGCGATGGACAGACGCCGCTCGCCCATGACTCGGCTCACGCGATTGACGATCATTGCACCTCCTGAGGCAGTCTAGCACATCGGAAGCTATGTTTGATCTTCTATGGACGAATATTGCCAAAGTCGTCACATAAGGCTTGACGCCATATAGGACTAGTGCTACAATAGGGTAGGCCAAACGACAGCGGCCCGCCCGCTCTCTTACAGCGGACGGGCCGACACACCACTGGAGGGTAGATCCAATGGCACTCCCAAGTATCGCGGTTCGACCAGACGCCCGGCGAGATGCCGCAGCCCGCTCGCTCATCCAGTCCGTCGCAACGTGGCACCGTGGCGCCCTCAAGCGCCCGTTCGGCGCCTTCGAGACGGGCACCCGCTTCCTGATCGCTCCTGGCAGCAAGGGCGAGCAGTACATGGTCACTCGCGTCTCGTGCACCTGCCCCGACTACACCCGCAACGGCAAGGTGTGCAAGCACATCCGCGCCGCGCTCCTGGCAGGCGTCGATCTGACGCCCCGCTGCGCCACCGCCGGCTGCGTCGGCGTGCCGACCCGCTACGGCGACGGCTTCTGCGAGCGGCACGAGCTGGTCGAGGTGTTCTGAACGATGAACACGCAGCAGCAGCCGCACCTGAGCGCCGCCGAGGTGCGGCGCCTCACGCTGTGGAAGTGGCAGTATCAGGCCGAGTCGATGGGGTTCACGACCGAGCAGGCCGCGCGCCTGCTGTTCTGGCGCTGGTACGCCCGGCGCCGCAAGGGGGTGACGGGGTGATCAAGAACGAGTTTGTGCACGCCTACGAGATCGAGGAGGTCGCAGAGCGCCTCGGCAAGACGGTCAAAGAGATTCGCCGCATGTACGATGATGGCGTCCTGCCCGAGTGGCGAATCAACAGTCGGAAGCGCCGCATGTTCGCTGACCATCTGGAGGAGTACATCGCGGCACAGGCCGAAGGGCGGGAGCCGAACTACTCGCGTGACGCGCAAGGGGTGACGGGGTGAACGTCTACGTGCGCCGACTTGATACGCAAGAGATCGTCAAGACGCTTCCGCTGCGCCGGCTGCCCACGGTCAGAGACCACGAGCGGTTCATGCGCGGCCTGCTGACGAACATGCACGCCAAGTTCTACGTGGACGACTCCGAGGTCGTCTGCACCGACGATGAGGTGGCCGGGTGACCGGCCCCCTACAGGTCCGGGACCAGCCGGTCCACGACCCGCGCGATCAGCCGCCACAGCCACCCGTACACTCGGCGCATAGTGCCCTCCCTGCTTAGGGAGGTACGCGCGTACCGCCAGCGTGAGGCCCGAGGATAAGTCCGGGATAAGGAAAAGAGCGGCCCCGGTCACATTGACCGGGGCCGCTCTTGTGTCCGCTCTGCTCCCAAGCGGCAAGGGGCTTCTGCGCCAGCCCAAGCGGTGCAGCAGGCGGGATTTGAACCCGCGATCTGACGGACCCTCTATAGCACCCGTTATCCGTCGTTCCGTCGGGGCTGAGGCTGTGATGGGCCGGGCTACACGACCGCTGCGCCGTTATTCTACCACGGCCTGTCACCCAAACCTACAGGAATCCTGCAGCATTCCGCGACTTACCACGGACCGCACCGCTCGACGTAGCCGCCGTACCAGTCGCGGTCGATGCCGCACCTGCGCACGGCCGGCGGTGAGAACTGCTGCTGCCGGGCCAGCGCGTCCAGGCTGATCGCCAGGTGCAGCAGCCACCACGCGAGCAGCAGCGCCGCCGACAGGATCGCCAGCGGCGCCAGCAGCAGCCTCACGCAGGCTGCAACAGCGCCCGCACGGCCGGCTCGTCGGCGTCCAGGTGGTCAACAGCCACGGGCGCGTCCACGTTCAGCGATACGCGCGTAATCTGGCCGAACCAGTCCTTGAGGGCCAGCCGGTCGTCGGGGCTGACCGGCTTGTCGGTGTCGAACGAGATCAGGTAGGCATGGGTTGGCATCAGAGACTCCCTACGAGAGTGCGTTCCGGATTCAGCGCCCGCACTAGTAGCCGCGCCGACTGTTTGGCGTCTCCGAGCGGGTCGTGCTGCGGCTCGTCAGGCAGGCGCTCGTAGGTCGCCATCGAGTCCATGCCGGCCGCGACCATGAACGACGCCAACTCGTGCAGCGGGTACGGCCCCTGCCACTTCCTGTTCTCGGGGTCGTCGTCCACGCAGGCGGCCAGGAAGCGGGCTTCGACGGGCCACGCGCAGTCGGCCACCAGGACCGCGCCGCGCTCCCGCCACTTCAGCCAGTCGCGCCAGAACAGATGGCGCACTTCCTGGGGGTCGTTGCAGTTGACGTAGGCCGCGGGCACGTTCTCGCGCACCCACTGGCGGCCTTCATCGTCCCCCTTCGCGTCGATCTGCCGGCAGACGTACTTGCCGCCGTCTAGGCGCTCGCCGTTCGCGCGCACCACCACATGCCCCACGGCGAACCCTTCGCCGTGCAGGCCGATGCTCTCTACGTCAAACACCATGTACAAGTCAGGCATTCGGATCGTCCTCCTACGCGGCCGGTCGTGGGCCGAGAAACTGCTCTCTGATCGCCTTGATAGCGGCCAGCGCGGCGTCGCGCTCAGTAGCCGCCTTCGCCAGCCGTGGCGCCTCTACGTCTGCGATATGGGCCAACGCTGCCCGCAGCCCGAGGATCGTGTCCTCGTCGTTGGTGGCCGATGGGCCGGTGCCGACACCCGTTGCTCCCGGCTTCCCGAGCGCCCGAAGTTCCGCCACGGTCCCGTCGAAGCGGTTCATGTCCACCGGCCCAATGATGCCCGGCACCGTGCCCTTGTCGGTGTGCTGCCAGATGGCTACCTCCGACCAGGGCGACGGGGCGGCCGGCATCTGCGCCTGATAGGCCGCGAGCCAGAGCGCATAGTCGGCCAGTTCCGGCGATGCCGCGAGGCCGTGCGGCCCGCTGAACCACGCGCCCGTGTAAACCAGCGGACGGACGCCGGTCCTGGCCTCGACCCGCTTCAGCCAGCGCAGGCACCACTCCCCGAGTTGCCCCGCGCCGTCCTCGATGTCGAGCGCCAGCAAGTCGCCCGCCTCAACGCCGCCGGCCCGCTCGATGGCCTTGACGAAGTAGTCGGCCTCGCTCTCCGGCCCGTCGCCCGGCAGCGGCTGGCCGCTCGACTCGAAGGCGTAGTGGTAGGCGCCCCTCGTCATGCCGGCGGCCTTGATCTCCAGCCAGTTCCGCGCGAAGGTCGGGTTGGTGTACCACGTCCCGCCGGTCGCTTTGGTGATGGCGAACGCGACGCCGGCCCCGGCCACCGCGCGCCAGTCCGGCTGGCCCTGGTGGGACGCCACGTCCACGCCCGCGAGGACGGACGGCATCGGCGCGGCCTGGAGGCCGGGCACGCGCCGCGCCTCGAAGATGCGGTCCTGCCAGTAGGCCGTGCCGACGTTCGTCTCGCCCACGCCGTGCCGGTCGTTGGCGTCCCACATCCTGAGCGTGCCGGCCCCGAGCGAGATGCCGATGTGCGAGGCGATCCGCCCGTCGGGACCGGCCAGGCCGGCCGCGTCGTAGGTGTGCTCGAAGAACAACAGGTCGCCCGGCTGCACCCGGTCGAACGGCACGGGGACGGTGGCCTGCCGGATCTGCTCGGCGGTGCGGACGCCCTTCGGGAGCGGCACACCGGCCGATTCGAGCACCTGGAGGACGAACAGGGAGCAGTCGAGGTTGTTGATGCCGTCCGGCGGCGGCGAGAGGCGGTACGGCACCCCCTGCCGCGCCCGCGCCTGCTCGATGATCCGGCGCCGCGTGTCGTCCGTCACGACGCCTCCCCGAGCGGCAGCACCATCTGCTCCAGGCGCCGGGCCGCGATCTCGCAGTAGCGTTCTTCGATCTCGATGCCGATGGCGCGGCGGCCGGTGTCGAGCGCTGCGCGCAAAGTCGTGCCCGATCCCATGAATGGGTCGATGACCAGCCCGCCAGAGTCGCACAAGCCCGCCAGGGTACGCATGAGTGCAAGCGGTTTTGTCCCTGGATGATTCCACCAATTGCGCCCATCGGTCGGGTGCGTCAATACGTCATGCGTTGGGCCGGCGTGTTTATCAGGCACTCGCCACAAGTAGACGGGATGCCAACGGTAGAAAATGCCCTTCTTCCCTGTGTGTGCCAGCGAGAACCGCGGCGCCCAAATCAGGATGCGCTCTGGCGGTGCCGCAAATGCACTAATGTCGGTTTGGAGCATCGGTGCTGCTCCAAACCAAGCGACTGCGCCGCGTGATACGCTCAGAAGCAACGGCAGCACGTTATAGGGGACTGCCTTATCCCACTCGGCCACATTCACGCCGTAGGGGGGATCAGTCAGCACGAGGTCAACACTGCCTTTTCCCAACGTCGGCAGCACGTCGCGGCAGTCGGCGTTGAAGATTGCTATCCGACCGTCAGGGGACAGGAAGTACGGTTTGGACCCTGACGGCAAGACTAGCGGGATAGCATCTCTAGCGGTATCTGGAACACTGCCCGTTGCTGGAACCCGCGCAACTTCCTGACCTTCGTCCCATAGGAGTCTGTTTTTCGGTGGCAGGTCACACATAGTGTCCTGCCGTTGTCCACTGCGACGATGAGATCAGGACGGATCGCGATTGGTTGGATATGGTCGGCTTCGAGCTTCCCCCCGACTTGGCTGCAAAGCTGACAGGTGTAGTGGTCCCGCTCGAAGACCGCCGTCCGCCATGCTCGGTAAACGGCCCACTTACGAATGAGCGCCTTCCGTTGATTGACGGTTTCCACGTTCTTTCGCAACCCCCTGCCGATGGCAAGAGCGTGCTCAGGAGTTTTTTTGCGGCCTTTAGATGCGGCTGACATCTTTGCCCGCGTCTCGGTTGAGTGTTTGCGCCCGAAACGCGCAGGCCGGGGCTGATGCCCTTGAACGTAGTAGGCGTTCTCTCCGACAGGCGTTCCGCACCCACACATGCAAACTGTGATGCGCTTACGGTGACCTGATATCCAGCGAAGTCGGCTGTTCCCCCGGCATTCTTCGCCGCATCCGCAACGACACAGATGCCCGTTTGGCGACTCAAGAACGGGGTGAGTCTTTCGCCATTCTCGCAAGTAGCAGGCGCTACAGACTCCCCTGCCGGCATACATGATCGGGCGGATTCCGCACTGCTTACACATGCCATAAGTATACCCGATATGGGATAGATGGTGATGCCGTCGCGCTCGAAGTAGGGCTTCACGGGCGCCGCTCCCTGTCCGCGACCAGCGCCGCGACGTGGCCCGAGGGCGGGCCTGCCGTCTCGTGCTTCAGGCGGCCCCGCTCCGCGAGGTACCGCATGAACAGCGCATGGTTCAGGCGCACGAGTTTCTGCCCCTCGCGCCACATATGCAACTTTTGGTCAAACGTGCCGGCCTGTCCGCTCACGCAGCCCTCCCCGGACGTGTCTGTCCCTGACCGTAGGCGAGCCGCCATCGCGGCGCGGTGTCCTGCGGCCCACAGCACACAAGACAGTGGAACGCCCCCGCGCCGACCTCGACGTGATGGCGACGGTGGAACGAGATGCACCACAGCCACGACCACACGCTCTCGTCCGTCACGGCTGGCGCCGCTCGCGGCTGAGCGCCCGCCACTCCAGGCGCGCGGACAGCTCGGCGCGGTCCTCGACCGACAGCGCCTCCAGGGCCGGCAGCAGGTCGTCCACCGTCGAGCCGGCCGGCATCTCCGGGTCCTTGCCGGCCGGCGGCAACTGGCTCATGATGGTCGCCCCGGCCAGCGCCGCCACCAGCAGCAGCGCGTTCGCGGCCGGCGACATCTCCAGATTGGGCACCAGTTGCAGGGTGCCGGGCATCGCGATCAAGAACGCGGCCAATCCGCGCAGCAGGTTTATCAACGCACGGTCGCTCATCTCAGTCTCCCCGGCCGCTCCAGGGCGGCCTCCACCCGAGCGCCAGCCCCGCCAGCACCACCAGCACGTACAGCAGCGTCGAGTCCGGGTGCGACGCCGGGCCGTCCATCCAGTCCAGCACCAGGGCCGCCGCAAACGTGGCGAGGACGCCGCCGACTACGAACCATCTAGTCAACCGCCCCCTCACCGTCTGGGCGCCGTCCGCGCGTCGCGCTGACCGCTCGCGAAACCGTCAGCGACAGCACGAACGACCCGCCGAACAGGCCGGCGCCGACCAGCCACGCGGACAGGTCGGCCACCAGCGGCAGAGACACGAACGCGATCAGCCCGACCAGGGCGAGCGTGGCAACGTCTAGCAGTGCGGACGGCGTCGGCATATCGGTGCGCTCCCAGCGCCGGTCACTCGTCGCCATCTGCGCCGCCGACCGGCTGAGGCCGCGCCATTCGCTTATCCGATCCTGATCCTGCCCTTATCCGGGCCTTACGTCTACGCGCTATCGTCGTCATTGCCGGGCACACTCCTTGCAGTGTGTGATCGGAAGTCCCGTCCGTCGTGCTGACACACGGCGGGCGGGGCGGTTGCGCTCAGTCCCCTGGCGGGACGACGTGAAGCGGGGGCGGCGGCGGGCCTGGGGGAGGCCCGGCCGTTTCCACCCGGAGGCGGGCAACCTCGGCGCGCAGTACTGCCAGCTCAGCGTCGCGCTCGCGCAGCGCCGCCCGCAACTGGCAGATTTCCAGCACTGGGCCGGTCAGCAGGTAGCCGATCTGGTCGCGGAGGTCGTTCGGCTCGATCACACAGCCCCCTTAGGCTCGCTTGCAGCCGAGCGTGGTATAATTGACGCACGAAGCCCCCGCGCTGCTTGCAACAGCCGGGGGCAGGGCACAAGGTACTGGAGGTACCCGATGCACTCGGATGATACCTGCCCGGATGGGGCAGTGCGCATCCCCTTGCGCGCTCGCGATGGGTCGATTCGCGCGTACGCAGTCGTCGATGCGACTGACGCCGAGCGCCTTACTCGGTGGCGCTGGCACCTTACGAGTCATGGGTATGCGGCGCGCTGCGCGTGGATTGACAAGCGCGTCCGAAGCATCAAACTCCACCGGGATGTGTTGGGATTGACTTTCGGAGACGGAATCGTGGTTGACCACATCGACCGCGATCCGCTGAACAATCGCCGCTCGAACTTGCGCGTCGTGCCGGCATCTGCAAACAAGCAGAACACCGGGAGTTATCGGGGCGCGTCCTCCTCGTATCGAGGAGTGCGGTGGTACAAACCGCTCGGTAAGTGGGCCGCCCAAATCAAGACGGGCGGGAAGAATGTCCACGTCGGGTATTTCAACGACGAGGTTGCCGCTGCCGAGGCAGCCCGTGCTGCGCGCCTGCGTTTCATGCCATACGCCGTGGAATGAAGGCATCATCAACTCAGGTACGCATTGTTGGCGATCACACGCGCCGCCGAGGTCGCGCCGCCGTCCACGATGCCGTCCGCGTCGGCTGACCCGCGCAGGATGTTGTTGGCGAACAGGATCGGCGTCGCCGCCGAGGCCGTCTTGATGCACGCCGCCGCGCTGGTGCCGGTCGCGATGTAGCACCCGGTCACCCGCACATTGGACGGGGCGCCGCTGCTGTTGAAGAACTCGACGCCCGCATAGCTCCCGCTGTTCGTGGTCCCAGCGTTGATCGTCACGCCGTCGAGCTGGAAGTTGCTGACGCCCTTCGTGACCGAGACGGCGCCGAGTGTCGCGTCGGTCATGTAGCCGCCCGTAAAGCAGATCGACGAGAGCGTGCCGCCGTTGGTCAGGTTGAGCAGCACGTTGGTATACGTGGCCGCGCACCAGACGTTGTTGAACCACCAGCCGTAGTAGTCGGCGACCGGGTCCAGCACGACGTTGTAGGCCGAGGCGTCGAGGTAGCCGCCGTTCATCTGGAGGTTTGCCACGTCCCCGGAACCCTGGCCGGTGATGCAGTAAAGGTGGTCCTTCAGCGTGGTGTTATACAACACCACGGTATCCACCAGTTCCGAGTTGTTGAAGCGAATGCCGCGCGAGAGCTTGCTCGCGGCAGCGACCCCGTCCGGCCCGGACAGGTTGCACCCGGTCATCTGCACGCCACCCGATGACACGTCCTGCGCGAAATCGACGCAGACCGCGTTGGCGACGTTCTGGACGCTGAAGGTGCTGTTCCTCAGGTGGGCGTTGCCGCTCTTGATGAATTGCAGCCCGATGAATGCCTCGTGCCCGTAGAGGTGGACGTTCTTCAGGTGGTAGAGCGAGACGTATCCCAGGCGAATGGTCGCCCCCGAAGTCGGATACTGCCCGTGGTTGATGTAGAGGTCTTCGAGGCCGCACTGCGTGAGCGGGCTGGTGGCCGTCGAGGCGATGGTCAGGTACGGGCCGGTCGAGCCGTAGAACTTCAGGATGCTCGACCCGCCGGCGCCCTTGATCGTGATCGCCTTCGTCGCGCCGGTGCCCTGCGCGTGGTCGAGGGTCGTCGCGTTGAACGAGTAGTCGCCGGGCGGGAAGTAGATGATGCCGCCGCCGGCCGTCGCCGTCGTCGTCCAGAGGGTCTGGAGCGCGGTGGTGTTGGCCCCGGCGTAGGTGGTCCCGGTCCCCTCGGTGATGCCGTTGTCGAGCACGTTGTAGACGGTCATGCCGGGCTGGATGGTCGTGCCGTTGACCGTGAACGTGCCCGTCACCGCGACGCCGCTGTTCGAGATGTCCAGGGAGTCGGTGCCGTCTGCCGACTGGATGCGGGTTGAGGACTTCTGGAAGGTCGCCAGCGTGACCGGCGAGCCTGACGGGTCGCCGTACTGCACCTTCAGCGCCCGGCCGTTCGTGGTGTCGGTGTTGCCGAGCGTGTTGGCGTAGTTGGTGCTGTCGCTGTACTGAGTGAACTGGACCCGCTGGCCGTAGCCGGACGCCCCGAGCACGAGGTTCGACAGGTTCTTGACGTGTTCGGATAGGATCTTGTCGAGCGGGCTTGGCGTTGCCAGGGTCGGCATTCTGGTTCACCCCCTTCCGATGGGCATCAAAAAAGCCGCCCAAAGGCGGCCAGTCGGAGTTTCGTGCGGTTTCGTGCGGTCAGACCGTGGACAGGTCCGTCACCCATCCGATGTTGGCGAGCGCCGTGATGAGGCTCGCCAGCGCGGCGTTCGCGCCACGCGATCCGACCACGGTCGGCTTTGCCACGGGGCTGGCTCCGTAGGCGCCGATGCCGGTGGTGTTCACCTCGAAGCGCACGGTGCCGTTGTATTTCAGTTGGACGTACCCAGCGTCCACCACGGCGCCGGTCGCGCCGTTCTCCGCGAACTGCGCCACCCCGCCGCTGTCGTACTTGGCGAGGTTCCGCTGGGTGGTGCCGTCGCTCGCGCGGTATGAGCGGTTGTTCTCCAGATCGACGGTCGCGCCGATCACCGAGACGATGCCCTCCAAACGGGACGCCCCGGCCGCGCGCAGCACTTCGGAGCCGCTGGCGGCGGTGGCCCCGGCGATCACTTTCCCGCCGCACGAGTCGCCGGCCACGTAGGCGTCGTCAGACACGCTGACGTCACCGGTCACGGCCAACTGGGCCACGGTCGCCGTCGAGTCGTTGAACGCGGCCACCTGCACGCCGCCGTGGTCCTTGACGATCAGCGACGGCAGCGTGGCGCTGTTGCTGGCCCCGAGGTAGACCGTGCCGCTGGTCGCGTTGTAGCGCAGCCCGATGGCCCGGTCCTCGCTGCCGGCCGCGACGTAGGCCCGCCCGCCGATGGCCGCGAACAGGTCGTTCGACGCCGACGCGAGGGCCGTGCCGGAGCCGATCAGCAGGCGCGTGTTCGAGGCGTCGAACAGGGCCAGCGTCGCGCCGGTCGCGCCGTTCCTGACGGTCACGTTGCCCTGGAGCGACGCGGTGGACTGCGCGGTCAGCGCCGAAGCCAGCGTGGCCGGGCCGGTCACGCTCCACGAGGTCGCCGTCAGGGTGCCGGCCCCCGTCGCGGTGACGCTGACCGTGGTCGGCGACGAGAGCGAGACGGCGCCGCCGGACTGGGTCAGGCTGCCCTGGATCGTCGTGGCGTCGCTGTTGTCGTTGCCGAGCGTCGTGCTGCCGAGCACCGACAGGTTGCCGGAGACGGTCAGCGCCGAGAGCGAGACGCCGCCGGAGGTGACGGTCAGCGAATGCGAGCCTGCCGTCGCGCGCAGGGCGAGGCCGCCGCTGCCGCCGTTCGCGAAGTCGCCGGCGTAGTTCGAGTCGCTGTTGACGCCGGTCTGCCGCAGCGGGATGCCCCGGCCGGTCTCGCCGCGCCAGGACTGCGCGATCATCCTCAGCCGCTCGTACTGGCTGTCTGCCTCGCGAGCAGGATCTAGCAGCTCAAGCGTCATCAGCTGTATCTCGCAAGGAAGTCATAAAGCTCGCTCGTGTCGTAGCGCGCCCCGGAGTCCAGCACCCGCAGCCTTACGGTCGCCTTCCGGCCCCAGCCGCGTTCGCCGTAGGCCGGCGACTCGATCTCCTTGATGACGCTGGTGATGCCAGGCTCGACCAGCACGGTGTACTCGCGGTCCAGCGGGTCTTGGAACTCCTGCACGGTGTTCTGAAGCCCGGCCATCAGCCGCCACTTCACGTCGTCGGACATCTGCACGTCGTGCCCGCCGTTGTTCTGCGCGGCACCCTTCACGAACCAGGCGTCGAACTCCAGCACCTCGATCTGCTCGCGGTCGATGGCCGCCCTGAACGTCAGCGAACGCAGGATCGGCGGATTCCTCGGCCCGCCGGTCGCCACCAGGCGCGGCGTCAACTGGAGGCCGGACGGGGCGTCGCTGACCATCGTCAGCGACTGCAACGGCGACACCGTGGCCGCGCCGACCGGCGCCGTGGCCGCCGTGCCGTCCGCGTCCACGTAGGCCGAGACGGCGTTGCCGGTGTCGAGGTTCTCGGTCCCGAGGTCGAGCCGCAGCCCGATCTTGTTTCTCGTCGGCTCGCCCCAGTCGATGGGCGAGCCAACCAGCGTGAACGACGACCCGAAGCGGTGCGGCACGGTCTGCGTGCCGGCCACTATCGCGTCGTACTCCTGCTTCGGGGACGACGAGCGCGGAAGCGACTGGCGGTAGATCTTCGGGTCGCCGTCGCCGTCGTAGGGCGCCGTCGCGATGTACAGGTAGCGCGCCCGCGCGCCGTTCGTCGTGGTGCTCCGCACCCGCATGTGCGTGATCGTCTCGCCGCTGAACTTCGCGAACGCCCCGTGCCAGACCCACGGCGACGTGCCCTGCACGCCGACCTTCTCGCGCGGCTTGCCGTACAGGACGTAGCCGTCGCGGTTGTCGGAGATCGCCATCACGAACCAGCCGCCGTCGATGGCCGAGGCCGTCATGCCGCCCCAGACCGGCGTCTCGTTCGGCGTGCCGCCCTCCGCGCCCGGCGTCACCCAGGACGGCGAGACGTGCCGCTTCTGGCTGTCCGACACGTCCACGGCGTCCACGCCCACCGCGTGGTTGAACATGACGTACTTGTCGTAGAACCGCGAGCGGTTGCCGTTGTACGGCTCTTTCAACTCGGCCTGGTACGGCGTCAGCGCCAGCGTCTCGCCCAACTCGTTCAGGTCGTAGACGCCGCCGTTGGTCAGCACGTAGACGTGCCGGCCCGCGCTGACCATCCCCTTGATGTCGTGCTCGCCCTCGCCCACCGTGATGGCCGCCGACCACGAGGCCGAGGACATCGGGTCGCTCGTCAGCGGGCAGTGCTTGATGGTGCGCGTGTTCGTCGCGCCGACCAGCCGCCGCACCGACACGCCGTCCGTCGTCGTCCAGTAGACCGCCGCCAGCGAGTGGTAGCCGTGGTTCATGACGGTGGTGAACGTCGATCCGTCGAACTTGGTCAGCTTCGAGCCGCCGGCGTGCCCCAGAAACACCACCCGCGAGCCTGCGTAGTCGCAGACTACCGCCGAGCCGTCGAAGGTTTCGACGTTCTGGTCGTTGTAGATCACCCACTCGGTGCCGATTTCGCGGAACACGTAGCGCGTCGAGACGAGGTAGAGCACGTCGTCGTAGACGAACGAGCCGACGATGCTCACGTCGTCGGTGATGACGCTGTTGATCGCCATCTCGGCAACCTCGCCGGACGGCATCACCAGCCCCGGCGAGCGGGTGTCCACCCCCAGCCCGTAGGCGTAGCCGTTGCGGACCAGCCCCGGCTGCGAGTAGCCCATCCCGTTCGACCAGTCGCTGACCGTCACGTCCTCCAGCGGGCTGCCGGTCGAGGCGGCCGGCAGGAACGTCGAGCGCACGGACTTCGGCGTCTGGCGGTCCTCGTAGAGCGTCAGCCCGAGGTAGGTCACGTCGTCCGGGTCACCGAACCGCACGTCCCAGGCGCGCACCATCTAGAGCGCCCCCCAGCCGGACGGCCTGCCCATCAGCCCGCCGCCGATGCCGACCGCGCGCAGCACCGGCCTGCCGCCGGTCCGTCGCGGCAGGCGTCGGAACTTGCAGAGCGCCGCCACCGACGCCCAGTACTTGCGGCGCCGTTCCCACTCGTCGGCCTGGTACATCGGCTGCGCCATCCCGAGGTGGTTCATGCTCTCGGTGATCGCCAGCGCCAGGATGTCGCGGCGGCGGGCGTGCACCTCGTCAGCATCGGCGGCCATCCCGAACTGCCCGCCGTTCAGCGCGGACGGCGTGACCTCGGTCCAGACGCCGGAGATCTTGACGCGGGTGTTGGCCGGGCGCGCGACGCGCAGGTAGAACGACCCGCTGGCCGCGTTGTACGGCGCCGTCAGGTACAGCGCCGGCACCTCGGCGTCGTCGTCAAGGCGCCAGATCTGCCGCGTCGGGTTCTTGATGTTGTCCGAATCGAGCTGGTCGATCACGTCCAGCACCCGCTCCGTCTCGGCCAGGAACGGGTAGGTCGTCGTGTCGAGCAGGTAGCGGGTCTGGTTGTCCACCGCCGCGACGGCGATGTCGTCCTGCGTCCAGAGCCGCTCGCAGGCGTTGTTCACCATCTCCAGGTAGCCGGCGATGGTCGGGGTGCCGGCCGCCCGCTTGACGGGGTAGCGCAGGTGCACCTCGAACTCGGCGCCCGATGGGGTGGTCGCCGTGAAGTCGGTCGCCACCGTGAACGTGCCGGTGCTCACGTCGAGGCCGGCCCGCCTGATCGGGCGCTGCTGCCCGGCCAGCGCGCCGCTAGTGAAGTAGATCCAGCCGGACTCGTACCCCGACTGGTCGCCCCTGGACAGCGCGAAGTCGGAGCAGACCACGGTGTTCGTCGCGCCGGTGGCCGTGGTCGTGCCGACGCCCCAGGAGCGCGGCTCGATGATGTCGGCCAGGTCGCGCCGCACCTGCTTGAACGATATCGGCATGGTCTGCTCCGCTCGCCGTTACCCGCGTACCGCTCAGTAGCCCCGCTTGCCGCCCATCTTGCTGTGGCCCTTCTTCTGGGCGGCCGGGGCGGCGCCCATCGGCTTCGGCCCCTTGCCGTGCATGACCTTCTCCATGCCCGCCGGCTTCATCTTGGTGTGGCCCTTCCGCATCGCGGCGCCGTTCTTCATCATTGCGCGTACTCCTCGTCGGGCAGGGCGCACCCGCAGCCGGGGCAGCCCCGCAACTCCGGCTCCTCGCCGGCCTGCGCGAACACGGCCCACGACCGGCCGCACTGCGGGCAGTCGTGGGCCACCATGACGGGCACCGGCTGAAGGCCCAGACCCGCCCCTTGCGGCGTCGGTTGGGACGCGCCATCAGAGGCGCAGCCCGAAGTACTCGTTCACCAGCCGCTTGATGTCGGTCAGGTTCTGCGCCGTCAGCGCGCCGCCGACGATTGCCAGCAGGCCGATCTCGCCGCGCATGAAACTGGCCGCGTGGTTGACGAACGTGCCGATCTCCAGCGTGTGGCTGGTGTCCTCCATCGCCACGTAGGACGCATTGTTGGTGGCCGTCGAGGCGATCACCGCCGCGTCCTGGTAGAGCGTGATGCCGTTCGCGGCGGTCGCCCCGCCGGTGCCGTCGTAGACCGCCGCGAACAACTTCGGGACACCCTGCGTGATGGCAGCGTCGGACGCCCGGCTGGGCGCCGCGTTGATGCTGCGGTCCCACAGGGCGAACTCCAGCTTGTCGGCAGAACTGATCTGCCAGTACCACTCGCCGCCGACACCGCCGCCGTTGTCGTTGAGCTTGGCGATCAGGACGCGCGCGGCGGCGGTGTCCTGCACGGTGGCGAGCGCCACCAGCGAGAACGCCGAGTCCACGGTGCCGTTGCCGAACGTGTACGCCGCAAGGTCGGGCACGGTGGCGTACTGGTTGGTCCCCGCCACGAAGGTCGGCGCCTGCCCGCGCGTGCCCATCTGCCGCCAGCGCGTCGCCAGCGTGTGCGAGTGCGTGACGGTGGCCGCGTTGCTGCTGGCGTCGGTGCTGGTGGTGGCGTCGGTCGGCGCCGGCACCCAGAGGAACCGCGTGTCGGTCGCAATCGCGGCGAACCGCGTCAGGAACCGCGCCCGGCTCAGGTGGCGGTCCCGCCGCCCGAGCACGAGCGCCCGATTGATCGCGTGCGCGACCGTCATGGCTAGGGCGCCTTGCCGATCACGATGAGTGAACGCGCCGACGCTTCGGACGAGCCGCTCACGATCTTGACGTGGTCCCAGGCCGTCAACTCGGCCGGCAGGTCGTAGGAGCGCGACGCCGCCACCGACATGCTCACCTGCGTGGTGCCGGTCGAGTCGTAGAGCGCCTGGAACGTCGCGCCGTTGTCGGCGCTCACCAGGAACGTGATGCTGGTGCCGGTGAACGCGGCCGGCATCTGGAGGCCGAAGGCCACCTGATCGGTGATCTTGAGGGCCGTCGATTCCGTGCCGCTGCTGGCGATGGTCAGGGTTGCGCGCCGGACGGTGGCCGTCATCGGTCAGCCTCCCAGCCCATCAAAAAAGCCCTGCCACTCGGCAGGGCTTTCGCATCGGATTGGCGGGTTCATCGTAACCCCCGTCCTGCAAGCAGATCGTCGTGGTGATGCTTGCGATGCTCGCTGCGCGTCATCAGTTGGAGATTCTCAAGACGGTTGTCAAGTTTGTCGCCGTTGATGTGATGGATGACGTAGCCGCTGGGAATAGGGCCGTTAGCCGCCTCCCACACGATCCGGTGCTCGCCCTTCCGCTTGCCGTTGACGGCATACCGGCGATAGCCCAACTCGATGCACCCGCCACCTCGTGGTCCGTACTTCGATTTGGCCGGGCCCGGGTCGCCGTCTTTCTTGAAGCGGCTGTAGTGCATCGTGCAGTACCCAAGAGAGTCTGCCAGCCGCTCGCAGCCAGCGACCGAGCAGGATGCGCCGTGGTTCCGACGCACCTTTGGTCCGGCCGGTCCAACGTCGCCCGCCTGCCGCTTGCGTTCAGCGTGCATTGAGCAAAGGTCGGCGCTAGCATGGATCGGTTTCTCGCAGCCATCAACACGACAGGTTCGCCCGGCCCTTGGAAAAACCTGGCGACCGAAGGACTCGATGATTCGCTGCTTCTGCGCCCACTGATAGTGGCGGTTACACAAACCACGAGCCTTCGGTTTCGCCTCACACCCCGGAATAACACACCCAGACATCAGAGAACCTCCGCGCTACATTATAGCGCTTTGGTTCCCGCTCAGTAATCTAGCCCAAACGGCCACTCCATGTGGCCAGGAAATCGATGTCGAAGTTGCCGGTGTTCGTGTCAGCCGACTTCAGCGACACGGCCGGTATCACGCCGTTGCCGCCCTCGATGTAGTCGGTCGTGCCCGTCGCGGCCTGCACCACGGCGTTTGCGCCGTCCTTGACCCAGAGGTAGGCGCGGTTGCCGATCAACTGGATCGCCACGAAGTAGATGCCTGCGGCGGTCGGGGCCGGCGTGGTGAACGCCTGCTTCGCGGCGGTGAAGCCGGTGCCGGCCGTGTACAGGCCCATCGTGGTGGTCGAGCCGGTGTGGTCGTAGACGAACAGCGCCGCGTCGGTGGCCGTGTTGTAGGACGGCGTGGTCAGCGAGTTGACGACGGTCGTGTTCACGGACGGCAGCGCGTCCACGAATCCGATCTCGATGCGCTTCTCGGTGATGTTCGAGGCCCGGAACAGGCAGGCCATGCCGGCGTTGTTGTCGCCGTTCCAGTACTTCGTCGGGATCGAGATCTGGAGGCCCGAAGTCGCCGCCGTGGCGCCGATCACGCCGCGAATCCAGCCGCCGGCCTCCGCGCGCACGGCCCAGGTGGTCGAGGACGCGCCGGCCGCCACGGTCCACTGGTTCGTGGTGTCGAGCGCCTTGACGGTGAAGTCGTACTTGTCGAACTGCACGTCGCGCAGCGCGTGGAAGTCGAGGAACTCGAACAGCGGGCTGGACTTGCCCATCTGCTTGCGGAGGTTCGCGCGGCTGAACTGCGGGGCCAGGATGCGCCCAGGCATGGCGTTGTCTCCCTGAATGAACGAAGCCCCCCGTCACCTGACAGGGGGCTTCACGCGACGCGCTTACGGCCTGGGTTGGCCTTGCGCGCGGAACCATTCGGCGGGCAGCTCGAACGTGAACAGCTCGGGCGTGTCGTGGACGAACCGCGCCAGCAGGATCACCTCCCGCTCGCCCAGCAGCGGCAGCCCGGAGTGCAGATCGACGGCCGGGTACGGGCCGGGCTTCGCGGTGATCCGCGAGTCCGCGCAGAGCCGGTAGCCCTGCTTCTGCATCTCGTTGACCCAGGTGGCCGCAGCCTCGTCGCGCCGCTTCTCGTAGGCCGACATCCGCGTCCCGAGCGGGATCCGGAACGTCGCCATGTGCCACTGCGGCGCATACGCCTGCTCCGGCCGGTTCTCGCGGTTGATCCGCTCGAAGTCGAGCGCCGGCCTGACCTCGGGGCGCGGCTTCCCGCGCTCCTCGGCGCCCTTGCGCCGGACCTTGCCCCAGTCGATGGTGGCGTCGAACCGGCGCGCGAGCTTCTGCTTCGTCTCCTCGGGGGAGGCGAGCGCGGCCGGCACCTCGCCCAGCAGCACGGCGGTCATCGCTACGACACCGCCAGCAAGTCGGACTGGTCGAAGCCCATGCCCCGATCCTTGTCCGGGTTCAGCGAGGACAGGCCGGGGAACGAGACGCGGTACTTGTACTCGCCGTCCCCGCGCTTGTAGTTGATGTAGCGGACCCGGCCGAAAAGGCTCACTTGCTTCTTGCGGCGGGCTTTCTGCTTCGCGTTCACGTCCTCGACGATCTCGCCCCAGGTCCGCTCGGCGCCCCTCGGGGTCGCTTCGAGGTTCAGCCGCACCACGTCGCCCGGCGCGAACGCCGGCGGGTCGCGCTGCAACTCGCCGTTCGAGAGCGGGTGCCCGTCCGTGCCGATCACCATGCGGGCGTGGTCGCCCTCGCGGTCGAACGGCCTGCCGCGCTCCATGCCGGTGAAGATGCCGGCCCGGTCGGGGTTGTTGCCGGTCGGCTGGAAGCGCGGGATCATCCGGCCCTGGTCGGCCACCTGGGCGCGGAGGGTCTGCACCTCTGCGGTCAGGTCGCTGATGAGCGCGCGGATCTCGGCCGGACTGACCGGCTGCTCGGTCGTGGCCGCATCTGCCACGGGTGCCTCCCCCATCGAAAAGGGCGGGGATTGCTCCCCGCCCCGCCTGTCGCGTCGTGCCATCGGTTACGCGCCGAACAGCGCCACGCCGTGGTCGTCGCGCATCTCCTTGACGCCGTACAACTGCTCGACCACGCACTTGCGGGCGAGGTAGTCCACGTCGAAGAACGTGTGCGAGGTCGGCTCCATCTGCATCACCAGCGCCAGCGCCTCGCGCTGGAACATGCCGTTATCATGCCCCGCCGCGTTGCTACCCTCGACGTTGGTGCTCTTGTAGATCGGCGTGTCGATCCACGTCCCGACCAGCGCGCGGTCCTTCGCCCGCGTCTTGCCGCCCTGGAGCCGCGCGTAGTCCGACTTGATGAAGTGGTCGAGCTTCAGGAACCCGACCTCGGCGGCCGGCGCCACCACCATCACCCGGTCCTCAAGCGGCGCGTCCGCGTCGTCGAGGTACTGCCGGGCGCGCAGCACGTCGTCGTAGGTGTTCTCGACCGTCAGCGTGCCGACCGTCTGGGTGAAGTCGTCCACCAGCGCGGCCAGGTCGTCGTCCACCTTCAGCGCCAGCGCGTAGCCCTGCTTCGGCGCATACGTCTCGATCAGGTCGCGGTTGACCTGGCGGGCCGTGGCCGACTGGATCGCGATGGCGCTGTACGCCCACGTCGAGATCGTGATCGCCGTGGTCGTCTCGGTCTGCGTCTCGTAGACGATGGCCGCGATGGTCGCGGTGTTCAGCGTCTGGGTGGTCAGGTTCGAGACGCCCGGCACGTTGATGGTGTCGCCGTACTGGGCTTCGCTCTCGAACTTGCGGTTCACGAGGTCCGCATAGACGGTGGCGCTCTCCCGAGCGACCAGGGCCATCTTGCTGTAGACCTTCTCGACGAACGCGGTTGCCGTGGTGTTGCTGATGTACGCGGTTGCTCCGGTCGCCATCGTTCAGGCTCTCCCGTCAGCGGCGGCGCGTGGCCGCCGGCAGCATGTCGAGGTAGACGCTCAGGTCGTCCACCGACGTGGGCCTGAGCGCGTCGAGGGCTTCGAGCGACGGGCGCACCGGCTGCGCCGACACACCGCCGCGCGTCACCTGCGGCGCCCGGCCGCCAAGTTGTGTCCGCAGCTCGGAAATCTCCGAAGCGAGCGCGTCGCGCTCCTCCGTCAGGTCCGCGATCTGCGGCCTCAGTTCCGCCTCGACCAGCGCCCGCATCTGCCGCCCGACGTTCTCGACCAGCGTCACCAGCGGCTCCGGCTTCCCGGAGCCGGCCGCCACCGCCGCCTGCACGTCCAGCCCGAGCGCCGCGATGCCGCGCTCGACTTGCTGGCCGTACTGGTTCACGGCGCGCTGCCAGGCGTTGCGCTCGGCAGGCTCGGCCAGCGCGTTGAGCATCCCGCGCCGCTCGTCGTACTCCCGCAACTGCGCCTGCGCGCGGTTGCGGTCGCTGATGACGCGCTCGCGGGCGTCGAACGCCTGCTGGTCGGCGTCGTAGCCGAGGCTCGGGATCGGCTGGTTCGCCACGGCCTGGAGGCGCTGGTAGAGCGTCTCGCCGGTCGGGGCGGCCGGGTCGGCCGGCACGTCGCCGGTCCAGCGGGCAAAGCGCGTGCGCCGCTCCTCGGCCTGCCGCGTCGCTTCGGCCTGCTGCTCCTGCTCGCGCTGCCACTCCGCGATGATTTCATCGCGGGACTTAGCCGGCGGTGCGGGCGGGGGCTGCTGCTCGGGCTGCGCAGCCGGTGCGGAAGGCTCCGACGTTGCGGGTGCGGCTTGCGCCTTCGCCCGCGCGTCGTCCTCGCGCTGTCGCCGCGTCCGTCTGGTCTGCTGCTGCGCTTCCGCCGCTGCGTCTTCCGCCGACGCCGTGGCGTCGGGTGTAGCGGGTGTAGCCCCGTTGGCGTCCTGCGCCGCTGCGTCGCTCGCAATGGGGGCGTCGGCGCCGGCATCGTCGCCAGACAGGTCGCCGGAGGCGAACGCCTGGTCGAGGAACGCCTGGGCCTCGGCCACCACGTCGTGCGACGCCGTGGCGGGTGCGGCCTGCGGGGGCGGTGCTGCGTCGCCCAGAGGGGCGGCCTGCGGAACTGACACGAAACTCCCCAACACAAAAAGCCCCGACTCGCAGGAGTCGGGGCGGCGATAGGGCGCAGATCGCCCACTTGGTATCAGTCTACGTGCTGGCTGGCATCACTGTCAATGCTGGCAGGCGGGACATACGGCCAGCCCTTCGAGGCTTCGGTGCGTCCGTTCACCCAGGCGCGTAGGCAGGCGAACGTGTCGAAGTGCTTCTTGTCGTAGTACGGCTCCTCGAAGTCGGCCCAGTGCGACGAGCCTTGCCGCTTGACGATGAACCAGTGGTTCGCCGCGTTCGGGTTCGTGGTCAGGTCTTGCTCGGCGCCGCACTGGTCGCAGACGACGCGCGTCGTCTTCTTCCACTTGGTGACGACTTCCTCCGCGACCTTGTCCACGACGATGCTCACGTCGCCCCGCTCCCGCCTCGTGCCTGCCCCTGAGCCATTCCAGGCCAATCGGTCGGGACCACGCGAATCACGCCCCGCGACTTCGGCACCATCCATACCGGAAGCCCGAGGATATAGCCGTAGCACTGCGCAGCGTCGCTCGGTGAATCCGCGCTCGTGAATCGGATGTCGGTAAGCAAGTCTACCAGGTGCTCAGGCGACACTTCGACTTTCGCCGGCTCCCGTTTTTCAGCCAGCAGCATTTGGCACTGGCGCAGGATTTTCTCGGTTATCACGCCGCGCGCTCCAATGGCGTCATGCCCCGGCCCTCGCATTCACCCGCGCGCTAACCTCGGCCAGCGACCGCAGGCGAGGATCGCGCACCCGAGCCGGGTTCACGATCCGCCCGGCCGCCTGCTTGACGAACGCCTCCACGTCTGGCGCGCGGTACCGCCGCCAGCGCCCGTACTCGGCGCCCGGCAGCAGCCCGGCCTGCTCGGCTGTCACGAGGGTGCGCCTACTCGTGCCGAGCACCTCGACTAGTTCGTTGAGCGTCCACCACCCGTCTCTGCGCGATGCACCCAACTTCTTGAGGCGCTGCCGTACACCCAGCGGCGTGCGAGAGATGCCGAATCGTTCAGTCAGGCGGTCTGCGATGGCCGTCACAGTCACGCCATCAAGGCACAGCTCGAGCAGCAGCGCATCGTGGGCCTTTGTCCATGCGTTCGGATGCGTGGCGCCCTGTGACGAGCGCGCCAATCCGATGGCGTGACAGCGACAGGCGCAGCCTGTCGGCACGTCCGGGCACGGGTGTAACTTCTTCATTTGCTCCCCACGTCAAGCACGCGGAGTCTCCTCCCAGCATCTGTGGCTGGCAGACCATGCCGCCAGCGCCTCGACCGTCGCGAACACCCGCCGCTCGCCGCAGCCGGCGCACGACGCCGCGTACTTGCCGCTCACGTCCGCGTCTTGCACCAGTCCGTCCAGAGCATCCTGTACGCCTCCTCCACCGCCCGCGCCTGTCGCGGGATGTCGCAGATCACCGAGTCGAGCAGCCGGCGGCGCAACGCTTCGCCGCGCACGGGGTACTTCATCTTGGCGTGGATCAGGGCTGCGGTGATGTATCCCGTGCGGTTCTCGACCACCCCCATCCCGAGCCTTTTCAGATGCGACGCGCTCATCCGGCCCGGCACCCGGTCCCCGAGCAGCGTCACGGTCGGCACGCCCATCCACGCGGCTTCCAGCGTCGTCATGCCGCCGCCCTGCGGCAGCGGGTCCAACGCCACGTCAACCTCGTTGTACGTGTCCAGATGCGACTCCCGGCCGGTCTTGCCACGGATGTCCAGCCGCAGCGGGTCCACGCCCCTGGCCGCGAACTCCCGCCGCATCCGCTCGCCCACCCGCTCGTGCGCGTAGCCGCGATCTTTCAGCAGCAGCCTGGACTCCGGCGCCGCCTTCAGCACGTCGGCCCAGAGGTCGAGCGTCGCGTCGCTGATCTTCGCCACCCGGCCCAGGCAGCCGAACGTGAACGGCCTGTCCGTGTCGCGCGGCCTGATCGGCACGTCCGTCTCGGGGGCCGTGAACGCCAGCGCGTGCGGCAGCCTGACCGCCCGCTCGGCGTAGTGCCGCTCCTGCTCCGGCGGCAGCGTCACGTCGTCGGCCAGGATCGCGTCCACCGCGTCGAGGCCGGTCCCCGTCAGGTAGCCCCAGGCCGTCACGATCACGGGCGCCGGCTTGTGGGCGCAGGCGATCAGGTGGTGCAGGTGCGTGAAGCCGGACAGCTCGACCAGCACGTCGATCTGGTCCGTCTGGATCTGCCCGGCCACCTTGAACTCGTCAAGCCCGACGATGGGGCGCCACGCCGCCGACGCCGCGCGCATGCGCCTGGTGTAGCGGTCGTCGTGGTGGCCGTCCGCGTAGACGTAGACCGCCACCCGCTCGGGGTCGTGCGCTTCGAGGATCGGCCCGAACGAGTACGCCGCCGAGTGGTCGCGGAAGTCGCCGCCGATGTACCCGACGCGGAGCCGGCGGTGCGGGTCCGGGTCGTTGACGAGGTTGAAGCGCGGCAGTTTGCTGGCGTGGCGCGTCTGGTAGGCCCGGCGCTCGGCCAGCGCCGTCTGCGGCGTCGTTTCGGGCATCAGGTCGCGGCAGAAGATCAGGTTCGCGTGCGCCTTCTCGAAGTCGGGCTTCCTCTCCAGCGCCTGCGCGAACCGCTTTGCGGCCTCGCGGACCTCGCCCCACGTCAGGTACACGCACCCGAGGTTGAAGCGGGCCAGCGGGTTGCCGGGGTCGAGCAGGACGGCGTGCTTCAGCGCCCGCTCGGCCTCGTCGAGCCGCTCGTTCGCCAGCAGCGACGTGCCCCAGTCCTGCCAGCACTCTGCGGACGACAGTTCGCGCTCGACCGCTTTCTCGAACGCCCCGAGCGCCTGGGCGTCGTCGCCGGCCTGCTGGTACGCGCGCCCGAGGTTCTGCCAGTACGGCATCGGGCGCGCGTTGCACTCGATGGCCCGCTGGAGGTGGGGCACGGCCTCATGCGGGCGGTACTGCTTCAGGAGCGACACCCCGAGCAGGTGGTGGGCGTCGGCCTCGGCCGGGTTGTTGCGGGCAAGGCGTCGGAAGGTGCGCTCGACGGTCGGCAGATCGGTGTTCGTGTTCAGCAGGGCCAGCCCCTGCGTCAAGGCCCGGTCGAACGCAACCGACATCCCCGTCACCCCCTGCCGTCTAGTATACGGTTTCTGGTGATCGGATTCTGCTCATCATCACGCGACGCGGCGCCCGCCGCCGAACATGGCCGCAATCTGCGGGTCGATGCCGGCGTCGATCCACGCTTGATTCACGTCCGTGGGATCGTAGGCGCCGTCTGCGGCCATCAGTTGCGTCCCGAGCGCCCCGGTCGGCCCGGCCTGCTGCTGGGGCATGCCGCCGCCGAGCATCGCCGCCACCCCGCCTGGCTGCTGCTGGGGCATGACCTTCTGGACGTTGCCGCCGGCCTCGGTCCCGGCGCGCGGGACGACCGGCAGCGGCGGGAACGCCCCGCCGGACGGCTGCTCGGGCGCCCACGGCGCGGGTGGCGCCTGCTCCTCGACCAGTGGCCCCTGGATCGGCGGCACGCCGGCGTCCGGGGCCGCGCCGTTGACTTCCTCCCAAAGCATGTTGGCCGCCCGTCCGAGCAGCCCGGCCCGCGCCTGCTCCTGCTCCCACTGCGGGCGCGTCATGATCCGCGTCTCGCCGGTCACGCGGTGCCGCAGCACCACCGTGCCCTGCTCGGCCACCCGCTGCCCGCTCTCGGTCAACGGCGGGGCGGCCGGTGGCGCCGGCTCGGGGGCCGGGGCCGGCGCACTGCCGAGTGCAGGCGGGGCCGGCTCGATGGGGGGCGCTGGGGCCGGGTCGATGGTCGGGCTGTTCGGGGACATCATGCCCGGCAGGCCGGGGCTGAGGGGCGCCGGCGCAGATGCCGGCGGCACGGGCGGGGCCGGGCTGGCAGCAACCGGCGGCGGGGGGGCCAGCAGCGGCGCGATGGCGCTGCTGGTCGCCCCGGTCGTGGCCTGCGCCTGCTGCCTGATCGCCTCGGCCATCGCGGGGTCTGCGCCAGGCGCGGCGGCCGGCGCCGACTGCGCGAGCAGCCCGCTCACGGTTGGCAGTCCCTGCTGCTGCACGGCCTGGATGGCGGGGCCGTTCTGCACCCTCGGGGGCGTGTCCATCCCCCCGAACATCCGCGCGGCTTGCAGCCCGAGCATGGTGTAGTACGGCGCCACCGCCATCGCGTCCGGCCCGACGCTGTACTTGGTGTCCTCGCCGGCCCGCTGCAAGGCGTTGCCGTAGACCGAGTTCGCCGCCGAGAGCCGCTGCGCCGCCAACTGCGCGTCCTGGCCGCGCTGGGTGACTTCAGACGCCCGCGTGTTCTCCTGGGTGTTGATGGTGCTGGTCTGCCGCGAGATCACCGTGGTTGCGGTCTGATGCGCCTCGCGGATGAGCTGGTCCTGCTGCTCTTTGGACAGGTCGGTCCGCTGGCGCACGCTCCGCGCGAACGCCTGCAAGCCCAGGTCGGCCTCGCCCTGCGTCGGCGTGTAGACGGGCGCGTTGCCGGGAATCGGCTTTTCGCCGGGCACGCCGCTGTCGCGAGCCGGGCCGGGATTGCCCTGCGCGTCGATGGGCACCAGATACGTCTTGCCGTCCTGTCCCTTGATGGTCAGGACCGTGCCCGGCTTCTGCTCCGGACCCTTGTAGTTCGGGTTCGGCGTCGTCTTGAGCGTCCCATCAGGCATCCGCTCGACGATGAACGGCTCAACGGGCGATGTCTGCACGACTTGCGGCGGCGCCGGCTTCTGCGCGGACGGCGACGGCCCCAGGTCGCGGTCGTACAGCCGCGTCTCCGGGTTCCAGCCCCAACGGCGGCCGGTCGCGCCGGCCTCCGGCCCGTCGTCGATGAACGGCTTGCCGCCCGGAGCCGCCGCCTGCGCGGTCGCCCCGGCCGCCGGCGCTTCCTCGGTCGGGATGTCGTAGGCCCGCGTCTCGGGGTTCCAGCGGAAGACCTTCCCGTTGATGGTCTTCGTCGGCGCGCCGCCGGGAGGGGCGGCTGCCGACTGCCGGTCCTTCCACTTCCGAGCAACGTCGTCGTCTGTTCCGGCAACATCGCCCGCCTGCGAAATCGGCTGCCCGTCTGCCCCAATAATCACTTCAAACTTACGGCCGTCATTGGTGATTGCCGTCGCAACACGAACCTGATTATTGGCCCCAGCCTTCCTGGCCTCAGCCTGCACGGTGTAGATGGTGGACCAGTCGTTGTCCTTGACCCACGCTGGCGTTGTCTTCGTCGTATCCAAGGAGTAGATGCCATTCGGGTCGTCCGAATTCCGGTTGTTGAAGTCAAGCGCCATCTCTATCTCCGAACACGACAAAGCCCCGCGCTTCGTCATTTCCTACGAAGTGCGGGGCTTCCGTCAGAGACGGTGCAATGTCGCAGCGGCCCTTATTATTTTCGGTTGGCCCTATTGTACCGCATCAGCCGTCCCACAGGTGCTGGCGCCAGTCCGGGCCGATAACCCCGTCGCGGAGCGCGGCGGCGATCATGCCCCGGTGCCGTCCGTCGAGGCGCAGGACGTGGCACCGACGGCACAGCGTCCGCAAGTTGTCGAGCGCGTTTGTCGCCAGCTTCCCCGAGCGTATGTGGTCGCAATGGAACGTCTCCTCCGTGACCGGAGCGCGACAGCGGACACACCGCCCGCCGTCGCGTTCCAGTACCTTGCGCCTGAGGCCTTCCCAGACCTCGCGCGGCGGCCTATGCCTGGGCACCTTGCCTCACCCTTCCACTCCCCGCCATCCCTAGCCAATCCGCAGCGCGCCGGAACCGACCATACGGTGCCGGACCTAGCGGTGCCCAGTACGGTGCCCGGCGGTTTGTTCCCGCCCCGCCGGGGTCCTTGCCTTGCCTGTGCTGGCCCTGCCGCCGCCTTGCCGATCCCCGCCACTCCAGGCCGCACCGCTCCTATACCGGGCCGGACCGCTCCGCGCCGGGTGATCTCCTGCCAGCAGGCTTATCCGCTGGCAGGAGATCACCGATCCGACACGTCGAACCGGACGATATCGAAGCGGCCCATGCCGATCGAGCGCCCGTCCCCGAGTCCGCACAGTAGGCCGGCGTCGTTCGCGGCAGACTCCATCTCGCCGCGACTCACGATGGTCTTGTTCCAGAGGATGCGGAAGGTCATCGTCCAGCCGGGCGACGCCGCCACCCGGTACCGGACGTTCCGCGCCTTCGTGCTCGGGTTCCGCACCCCGCGCACGTCCAGGTAGACCGGCTGCGTCGGGTCGCGTGGCGGCTCCCCATCCGGCAACAGCCGATCCGTGAACACGATGTCGTCCTCGATCTGGAGCGTCGCCGCCACCGTCGCCTGAATGCTCCCCCTTCCCTTCTTCGTGTACTTGGCGCCGTCGCGCAGCGTGGCGAACAGGTACGTGCCGGGCACGTAGAGCCGGCCGTCCGGGGTTGCCAGTACCGTCTTCTTCCATTCGGTCGGGACGTTGCCCGGCACTCCCTCCTTCTCCTGCTTTTCCAGCGGGAGCGCATCGGGGCCGAAAGCGTGCCACCAGAGCGGGCGCACCCCGCGAATCTCGACCTCTGCCGTCAACAGGCTGCCCATCGTTCCCTCCTACGCTTTGACGGCGCCGGCGCAGCACCGGCCAATGTCGGAGAGCGTTTGCTCCATGACGTGCTCCCACGCCATATCCAGCGCCGGCGCGAAGGCCGGGAAGTGGCGGCGCAGATCGACCAGGTGCATCTCGTAGCTCCGGTCGCTCATGATCCAGTGCTTCTCAAGCAGGTCGTACAGGTCGTCGAACACCGCGCGCCCGTGCTTGTCCGCGAAGGCGTCCTCTGCGGCCTCGAACGCGAGGACGGCCTCGTGGTACTCGTCCATTGCGGCGCGCGCGTCGTCGGCCAGGTCGGGCGCGTTGACCACGACCGGCGCCGGCGCATCCTCAGCCTTGAGCGCGAACGGCGCCCCGGCGAACAGCGCGGCGATGCCGCCGAGTTTTAGTGCGCCCCTGCGCGAAACGGTGGTACGATTGACGGTGGACATGGGGTGAAGGCCTCCGTTGTCTCTTACGGGCCGGGTGCTGAGCACACTCGGCCCGTCCTCGTTACGCGGCCCGCTTGGCCCGCGCCGCGACGAGTCGTTCGATCTGCCGCTCGGTTTCGATCCGCTGGATGCCCCAGGACGGGATCGCGTGCTGCGCGACGACCACGCCGTCCTCGATGCGGGCATCGCTGATGCCGGCAGCGAGCGCCAGCGGGAGGACCTGGTCGGCCGGGAGCCACTGGCCCTGCGTGCGGTTGAACATCTCCTGCACGCTAATCTGATTCGACGGGTTCATCATCCCCGTCCGCACGTACCGAGTCGAGAGTCCGTGTGCCATCTCGGGCGCTCCTTGTTTGATCTGATATCAGTATAGCACTCCTTGTGCGTTCTTGTACATACCCATTCGGGCTATTTTGATCGTTCTTGTGCGTCCCTGTGATATACTGAACACAGGAGGTGCATCATGGAGGAGCGCATGCTGACGGTGCCGGAAGTCTCCGAGTGGCTCCGCGTGCCCGAGGCCACCGTGCGCCGCATGCTGAGAGACGGACGGCTGCGGGGCAGCCGCCTCGGCGGGACTCGCCTGGGGTGGCGCATCCCGGAAAGCGCTGTTCGGCGCATGCTGGGGCAGGGTGGCGAGGGAAAAGCGGCGGCCTAGGCACCGATCACAGCAACTAGGCCGTCGCGGAAGCCGGCAGCGTGCGAGCACACGCCTGCCGGCGCGTCATTGTAGCCAGTTGTCCTGGTTGCAATGGCACTTGATGTGGAGCGGCCCGGCCAGCGCCGCTATGGCCTTCAGCGGCAGGTGATGGCGCATCAGGATGCGCCGGCAGCCCGTGCAGCGCCAGGCATAGCGCAAGCGTGCTACCATCGCTGACGTGGACGGGATTGCCTCGCTGTGGATATTGCTAGGGTTCGCGTGGGTCGGAGCATTCGCGATGTTCGCGTATTCACGCGCGGGGGCTGCTGACGGAACCCCGTTCAGCCTCTCAGCGAAGGCATCCGGAACTGTGCTCGCCACCTGTATCGCGCTGTTCTTCGGGAGCGCAATCCGCGAGTATGGCGGTCCAGCAGCGTTCGTCTCGGCGATAGTCGCCATGACGTTCTTCTCCTGGCTCATATGGGAAGAAGCCAGAGTACGGGCGGGGAAGTGAGTCACGATGCCTTCATCCGCTGCTCGTTGCGAATACGCCGCTCCATTACGTCGGCGCCCGGTAGCCGCGCCCGCTCGGCAGCACGCTCTCGCGCCTGTGACAGCGCATCCTTGACGGCCTGCTCCCGCGTAGTCGGGTCGCGCCACTTTGGATCACGGCGTACGCCCGTCATGGCACGGCCAATCTCCGCATTGAACGCCTCCTGCCAGCGAAGTTGCTCCTCGCGTGTCAGCGTGCCGTTCTTCCAGCGGCTCGGGACCGGTGTCAGTTCGGACGGGCGCATACCGGCGGCCTCGAAGACTTCCCGCACTGGCTCGCTCAACGCCTCGTCCTGCGCCCGCTGCATGTTCGCCCCGCCCGTATCGCGGACGAACCGCGCCGCCATGCCGCCGGCGCCCGGCGCGTTCTGGATTGGGCGATCCTCGGCCTGCTTGTAGCCGGTCGGCGCAACCATGTCCGACGCGCCGGTGATGATGTCCCCGTAGGCGGGCAATTGGCGGGCGAGGTAGTCCACCTGGCTCGGTCGGACCTCCTGCAAGAAATCGCTGCCGACCATGCGTCCGGCCTCGTTCACGCCCTCTGCAACCCTCCTGCCGAACGTCGAAGCCCGCTCGTCGGCGCTGTCCGACGCGATGGGGTTGCCCCTGAACATGTCCTTGTTCTGGCCCAGCTCCACCACCTGTTTCGCTATCGGCGGCACGAAGTTGGACGCCACCGACGCTGCCGAGTCGCCGCGAATCGGGCTGAACACCTGGGCCACCTGCTCGAAGACATCCGCCCACTTCTCAGGCGTCGATGCGTCGGCTTTCGTCCCGACCCGTCCGGCCACCGGCTCCAGTCCGGGCAGCCCCTCCATCGCCGCACGCATGCCGATCACGAACGGGGTCGTCATGCCCGTGGGAATCCAGACATAGTTCGGCCGCTCGCCGCGATTGTCCGACCCCGCCCACGGCGTCACCACGACGAGGCCGGTGTCCTTCACGTACTGCGGCACGTCGTCGTACACGGCGGCACGGACGGGGTCGGAGCGGTTCCACGCCTCGGCCCCGAGCATCACCGGGCCGAGCGTCGCCGCGATGCTCGCGGAGAACGCCACCGGGTTCTGCTTGATCGCCCGCGCCGTCTGCGCGCCGCCCTGCACCGTCGCGTTGAAAAACGGCACGATGCCGTTGACCATCCGCGCCCAGGTGCCGGCGCGGTCGAAGTCCACGGTTGCATCCCGCCCCGCGACCATCGCCTCAACTGGGCCGCTCCCGCCCTTCTCGGCCCGCCGCATCGCGGCAGTGCGCGAGATTAACTCCGTACGTTCGTTGATGCCCTTCACGCCTTGCAGGCTCAGGATGTCCGCGCCCCAGTCCGCGAAGAACCGCGCCGCATCGGCCGGCGTCTTGATCGGGACACCACCGTCACGCATCACGTCGCGATACCACCGCTGGCCGACGCGCCAATCGGCGCTTGCGGCCCCCGAACCGCCACCGCGCGCCATGAACTCTCGCGCCGCGCCGGTTGGCTTGACGCGGTTGGCGCCGACCAGGAACGTCCCCACCACCCCGAGAGCAAGAGCATTCCGCACCCGCTCAGCCGGAGTCGTGTTCTCGTCCCCAACGGCGGCGCCAGTCACCGCCCCCGACGCCGCACCGGCCAGCCCGCGAGGGTTCACCTGCGCCATCGCGATGTCGGCGGCTGCCCGCCCTGCTTCGTCGGCCCATGTCGCCAGGATCGACGGGAGATTCTGAGGCCCGCCCTCGCGCGCCATCGTCCGCGTCGCGAAGTCCTGCACGTCGCGTAGCAGGTTCACCGGCAGGAACGACGCTCGCGCCGCCGTCATAGTGCTCGTAACCGCCCCCATGACGCGCTTCCAGATGGCCGCCAGCCCGTTACTGCTCATCCCCATGTTCGCGGCGGCTTCCAGCCCATCCGCGACCGGCTTCGGCACACTGATCGTGACCGGCTTGCCGTTGTCGAAAAATGTCACGTCCACGCCGCCGCCGAGGAACGTGCGATGCGTCGCCGCATTCGTGCCCATCGTGCTCGGGCTGGCCTGAAGCGCGTCGTCCATCATCTGCGCGAACGCTCGCGCGACGTTGTTCCGCTGGATAGCCCGCTCAGCGCGGACCGTGGCGTTCCTGCTCGCGACGATGGGGTTCAGCCGCTCGCCGCTCGTGCCGACATCTTCCAACGCCTTGACGACACCCTGGTTGCCCCTGGATACGCGCGTACCAGACGATGCGGACACGGCCTGCCCGCCGCGCGCGTCGAGGTGGCTGATCGGCACGGTCGGCACATAGTGGGGGTACGCCTGAGCGTAGTGCGCGGCGTCGGCCGGGTCCATCTCGCCGGCATCCACCAAGCGCTGCCGCGTCTCGGCGTTGTGGTCCCAGATCGCCTGCGCGGCGTCATCTAGCTCCTGCTTCTTGCCGGCCGCCGTGACGCGCTGCTCCTGGGCCTGTAGCCGCGCGTCGATAGCCTCGTAGGTCATCTCGGGGTTGCTGCCCTGGCGCTGCCGCATCTTCCGCAGTCCGGCCGCGTGAGCATCCGTCTGCGCCTTCGCCTGCATCCGCTGGATGGTGGACGGGCTGGCCCCGCGCGCCTGCGCCGTGGCGATGGCCTGCGCCCGCTCATCCATCACATCCTGATGCCCGCGCCGGTAGAACTCGTCGAGAATGTCCCGCTGGTGCATGTCTTCGAGGTACTGCGGCAACTCGTCTTGCAAGCCGGCGCGGCCGGCGTTGACGACGGGTGGCTCAAGACCGTTGGCGATCCGCTCGTTCGCGACCGCTCCCGCGTTGACCCGGCTCATGGTGGACGGGCGGGCCGGGTCGTTCTCGCGCATCCTCGGACTGCCGGCCGCGTCCGACAACATATCCTCGGCCCAGCGCATCGCTGCCCGATCATCTGTCGCCACCGTAGCCGCTCGCACGCGGGCCGGCACTTCGGACGGAGGCGCAGACACGGCACGATTGAGCTGCTGGCCGCGCCTTGCCGCCTGCGCTTGCGCAGCCTGCACCTGAGCAGCGGACGGAGGACGGTAGTTCGGACTCGTGCCGAACGTCGCCAACGCACCCCCGCTGTTCGGCAGCGCCCGCCCGAGCACCGGTGCGCCGAGCATGCCGGCACCTGCCATCAAAAGCGCATTCCGTCGCCGTTCCTCCGGTGTCTCGGCGGGCAAGCCTGCCCCAACAGCAGCACCAGCAACGCCGCCGCCGACCGCGTTCCCCAGGTCGGCCACCAGGCCCGCAGACGGAACCATACCGGGGGTCGCGTTCAGGTTGATCGACTGCGGCTCGATCTGCACCGGCCCGCCGATGCTCTCGCGTTCGGACGGATACACCCGATTGCGCGGTCCACCGACTCCCTGCCCTTCATCCATCACCTGGGCTGTCGCTTCGCCCAACGTGGCCGAGCGTCCCGGACCGACTCCGGCGACCTCTTCCCACGGGCGCCCGTACTGCTCGCGGATCAACTGGTCAGCGTCGGGGCGCGCGATGGAAGGGGCGGGCACCGGGTCTGGGTTCCGCAGCGCAGCGGAGAAATCGGCGGCCTGTTCGTACTGGCGCCCGATTTGCGCCCGGTACTCCTCGATGGTCTGGACAGCCTGTTGCACCGGCTCTGGTAACGCCCGTGTCGATGGGGGCAAGACGATCTGATCAATCGCCTCGATCTGACGGATGGCGTCATCCGTAGCGCCCTGAACACCGCGCGTCTCGACCGCACCCGTGATCGGGCGCAGTGCATCGTCAACCTCACTGCCGATGGCGCGCACTTCGGATGGAACGGCCCTCGCCGCGCGCGCGACGGTCCTGGCTGCGCTGATCGCCTGCTCTGGCCCAAGAACGCCGCTCACGTCCTGCGCGGCCTGCATCGCCGCGCCTTCCGGCAAGCCCATCGACTGCTCGACCGACCGGGCCACCCCGCCGAAGGCTGCGTCGACCGGCTGCGTGATCGTGCGCGCGGACTCCTGCAAGCGGCGGTCGGCCTCGCTCTGAGGCGGGCGCGGACCCTCCATCATGCGGTCAAGCGCGGCGCCGGCCGCCTGCTGGAGGTAGCTCACGACGCGCCCCCCCGCATCGATGATCGGCACCAGCATGTTGCCCAGGTGATCGCGGAGCGTCGGCGCCGCGCCATCCTGCCTAGCAGATGGCGTGTCGGCCATGCGCGGGTCGTAGGCCGGGATCAGTTCCCGAGGCCCGGCGTCAACGTCTCGCATATCGGAGGGCGAGTTTTGTGGGAGTTGGGGGTCGTTTTGTGGGAGTTGGGGAGATGTCGAGGCAAAACCGCCGTCCCCAGGCCCGAACATGGCCTGCTCGCCCAGCGGCGCGCGGTACATGGCGTCGTCGGGCAGCGGCGCCAGCGGCACGGCGCGGCCAGGCATCGGCTGCTGCCCGTTCGGCGTGCCGGGATACCTGATCGTGGTGTTCGTCGCGTCCACGCCCTCGGGGTCGGTGTACACCCCGCGAGGCGGCCGGTTGCGGTCGTCCATCGTGTCGCCGCTCCACGGCGGCGGCACGGCGTCCTCGGCCAGCGCCATGCGCTGCATGTCCCCGCCGCTGGCCTGCCACGGCTGCTGGCCTTCCCACGGGGCTGCGGGGGGTGCGCCGGCTGGCGCGGAGGAAACGCCAGCCGGCGCGGGGGTAGCCGGCGGTGGGGAAGCGCCGGCGTTCAGGGGCGTGCGCTGCATCTGCTGCGGCTGGCGCCCGCCGAGGATGTTCGTCACGTACCGCTTCGTCTCGCCGTGCGCGAAGTCGTCCCCGAACACGCCTTCGCCGTAGCGGTCCACGTTGCCCTGCCCGGCGTTGTACGCGGCCAGCGCCATGCGGTAATCGCCGTTGTTCCGCTGCAACAGGTCGCGCATGTGGCGCGCGGCCCCGTCGAGCGACGAGTACGGGTCGTTCACGTCCACGCCGTAGGACGCAGCCGTGCCGGGCATGAACTGCGCGATGCCCTGCGCCCCGGCCGACGACCCCAGCGGCTTGCCGTCCGGCCCCCACGGCCGGAAGCCGCTTTCCTGGTTGATCTGCCGCTCGAAAATGTCCGGGTCCAGGCCGTACTGCTGCGCCACCGCCCGCGCGTAGGCCCGGTACTCGCCCGCCCGCTCGGGAGCCGGCCCCGTCGCCATGCTGACGCCGCCCACCTGCTCGCCGGGCGCCATGCTCGGCCCCGCCTGCTGCCGGCCGTCCTGCAACGTCACGCTGCCCATGTCGATGCCGGGCTGCTGTCGCGCGGGCTTCGGCTGCTCGTCGGGCAGCCCCAACAGGCTGTTCAGGCTCGGCAGCGTCCACCCCTGCGTCCGCTGCTCGGGCTGCGCGCCCCATGTCGGCGCCTGCGCCGTGGGCATCGGCGCCGGCAGCGGCCCCACCTGCTGCTGCGGCTGCTCCTGCCCGCCCGTGCTGTTGCCGAGCAGGCTGTCGAGCGACGGCAGCGACCACTGCGGCGTCGCGGGCTGCATGGCCTGCTGCTGCTGGAGCTGCGCCGTCTGGCCGGTGATGTCCGCGACCAGCGCATCGTCGTGGGAGCGGTCAACCTGATTCAGCGCCGCTTCGAGGACGCTGCGCGGCAATGCGGCCATCAGTAGTACCCGCCCGGTGTTGCGGCGAACGGGTTGCCCTGACGCACGCGGCTGTTGCCGTAGCGGTTCTCGAACGTGTCAGGCGACTCGCCCCAGAACTCCATCAGCCCTCTGAGATAGTCTTTCTGCTCGCCAGACTTCGACTCCCACCACCCGCCGGGCGCCTGATTGGGCGAGCGGAAGTAGCTCATCAACTGCTGCGCGTCCTGGTCGGTCAGCCCCAACTGGCTGTTCGTCACGCCGCCGCCGGCCTGCGCGTTGCCGCCGCCGCCGAAGCCGAAGTCGTTCAACACCGCGCCCAGCGTCTGCCGCTGCGGCGTGAACCCCGCGCGACCGGCCCCCAGCCCGCCCGGCTGGTTCGCGAGCAGCGTGGACCCCAGGCCGGAGCCGGCCACCTGATTGGACGCTTCCAGGTAAAAGGGGTAGTTGCGTGGCCCCTTCAATTGGCTGCCGAGCGTCGCCGCCTGCATCGCGGTGTTGGCGTACAACTGCTCGCGCTTGAAGGCGTGGTCGTCCTCCATCAGCTTGATCTGCTGCTCCTGGTACCACTTGTCGGCAGCAGCGCGGCCCTGCTGCACGAGGATCTGGTCGCGCTCGGCCTGCAACCGGTCGAGGATCTGCTTGCGGTTCAGTTCTGCCGTCTGGTCGCGAGCACGCTGCGCGGCCTGCCCGGCCGGCGTGCTGTTGAACTGCGTCAGCCAGTCGCTGTACTGCTGCGGCGTCCACGTCGGCGACGGCCCTGCCGAGGGGCCGGTCGTCCCGAAGGTCTGCTCTAGAAACGTCGGGGGCATCCTGACCTCCTCACCGCGCCAACTGCTCGCGCGTCGGCGCCTGCGGCAGCCGGCCGTTTGCGATGGCCTCCTGCTCGCGCGTCGCCATCCGGTCGCAGTACGCCTTCACGTCCTTCCACTTGGTCCCGGCCTGCGAGATCAGCCACCGCTTCAGCGGACGCTCGGTGAACTCCGCGTCGATGGGCGCCACGCCGGCCGCCAGCAGCGCCGCCTTGTTGACCTTCGGCTCGCGGTACATCCAGGCCCACAACTCGTGGTCTGGGCTGAGGCCGGTCGCGGAGTGCGACAGGCCGCGCACCTCCGCAACCATCGGCGGCAGCGTCTCGATGTCCTCGGCGGCAACCTGCGCCGCCTGCTCGTCCAGGTTCGGCTCGCGCTTCGCCATCGGTCAGCCCCCCATCGTCGGCATGTTGTCCGGGACGACGCCGCCAGCCGCTGCTGCGCGCGTCACCGCGCCCTGCGCCCCGGCCACCGCGCCCCCGAGCGCAGAGGCTGCGATGTTCGGCCCGCCCCCGCCGCCGGTGATCCCGGTCGCGCCCAACTGCCCAGGCCCGCCCTGCGCCGGCATCACCGCCGGCGGCGCCCCAGGCTGCCCGCCCATCATGCCGGGCGGGCTGATGGCGCTCGCCGGATAAATCGTGCCGTCTTGCTGCGACTGCACGGCCTCCTGCTGCGCCAGCGCCAGCATCCGCTGGCGCTCGTCGTCGTCGCCCGTCAACTGCGCCGCCAGCGCCGCGATCTGCGCCTGGTTGCCCGGCAGATCGCGGATGCGCTGGGCCAGCAGCTTCGCCTCGAATACCTCGGGGTTCGGGTCGCCAATGATCTCGGCGCGGAACTCCTCGCGCAGCACCAGACCGATCTGCGACCACTCGGCCCACTGCTGGCCCTTCGCCAGGTTCGGCTGCGGCGGGAAGTCGGCGTCGAGGTCGTACAGCCCGCCGGCCAGATCGGCGGGCAGGTCCATCACCTCGCGCTTCGGCCCGCTGCCCCGCTTCGTCCCGAGCGTGACCGGCGTGATCCGCTGGATCGGCACCGCCCCGTAGTGGTCGGCAAGGCCGGTCAGGATCTCGAACAGCTTCGACGCCGTCTCCGCGTACAGTTCGAGGGCGCCGCGCTTCACGTCCTCCATCGCGTCGTCCGCGTAGGCCCGTGCAAGGCTCGCCTGGAAGCCGCTCTGCCCGCCGCCGCCGGACGCGGCGTCCGGCGGCCCCATGTCCGCGTTGGCGCCCAGCATCAACTCAACGAGTTTGAACGCGGTCGGGTCCGCGCTCCTGGTCTGCAACTGCGTGATCTGGCCCTTCGTGCGGATGATAGCGAGCGGCTGCACCTCAACCTCGTCGCCGTCCGGGCTGTCGTCCTCGACGTAGTAGTCGGGCGGCGTGTTCGGCCCCGGCTGCTCCAGCAGCGTCGGGAACCCGAGCCACCAGTTCGCCACCGTCGCGCCGGTCAGGATCGCGTCGGCGGCCAGCCACGCCTGCGCGAACGGCAGCGGGAACGGCATCGCCCGGCGGTCGGGGTTCGGGTTCGCCCAGTGCGGCCCCCACTTCAACACGCAGTGGAACGACTCCATCCCGCAGACTTCGCGGAGGTCCACCACCGCGTCGGCCAGGGCGCCGTCCTCGTCCTTGCGGAACGTCCGCTTCCCCTCGCACAGGTACGCCACGTAGGGATGCGGGCCGTCGTCCTGCCAGTCGAGCGCGTGCAGTTCGATCACCTCGATCTGGCCGGCGCCGCTCGACTCGGTGCCGTCCGGCGACAGGTGCTCCTGCATGCCGTCCCAGACCCAGCGCGCCTTCATGACCTCGGTCAGCGTCCACTTGCGCTTGACCAGCACCGCGTCGAGGCTCAGGCCGGGGCCGAACACCGGCACGAACTCGGTCGGCCCGAGCAGTTCGACCGTCACGGGAATGCGGCGGGCGCGGTAGTCGCGGGCTTCCTCGTCGCGGGCCTTCGCGCTGGCCTTCAGCGACACGCGGAAGCCGTCGCCGGCCTCGCCGCGCGTCTTGCCAGCCTTGTCGCGCTGGTAGCGCGGGCGCACCTGCTTCGTCGGCTTGCCGTCGCGGTCGTACTCGAACAGCGCGAAGTCCTGGCGCATCGCGGCGGTGTGCGGCAGGCTGACCGACAGGCAGACGCCCTGGTTCTGGATGATGTCCACGCTTGCGGGCCAGTCGTAGCGGTCCTGCATCACGGCGTCCATGAGCTGCTCGATTTTCGTGGACTCGGCCTTGGCCGCGATGCTGTCGCCGCGCGCCCACCGCTTGGCGCGCGGGCGGTCCTTCGCCAGCAAGTTCTTCTGGTGGTACGGCACGAGGTACTTGTGCGGGAGATCGACGCGGAACGCCTCAACGTCCACGCCGATGCGCGCGAAGCCTTCCGGAATCGGCGCCTTCTTGTCGCCGTTGAGGAGGTCGAGCGACGCCTGGGCGCGGTCCTGGGTCTGCTGCCAGCGCGCGGTGTGGGCGCTGTCGATGTCGTGGATGTGCTGGCGCAGCACGTAGCGGGGGCTGAGCCGCTCGATATCGTTGACGACTTCGGGACGGTCTGCCACTCGTCACTGCTCCAGACATGCAAGAAGCCCCCTCGCAGTGAGGGGGCTTCAGTGTGTGCGGCGTTCGGTTTGGGGGCTAGGCGCGGTCCTCGAACACGAAGCCCCTGTTCTCCATGTTCTGCACGAGCGCCTGCACCTTGCCCTTCAGGCTTGTCATGCTGTTCGGCGCTATGTCGCCGGCGCTCGCTAGCCGCTCACCGCCCTCGCGATCCATGCGCGTGTGCAGGCCGCCGAGCCACGCGGCCACCGGCTCCAGGTCGCGATCTTCGGTCGTCAGCAAGTCTGGCGCGCGCTCCTGGCCGTCCTGCCAGTGCGCGTACTCGTAGCGCAGATGATCAACGCTGTACTGACTATCGACATTACACCCGTTAGCCTTGCAGTCGTCGGCCAGCATCTCGAACGTCAGCGGCGGCGCCTCGGCCCATGCGACATAGGTGTGCGTGTTGACCGCAATCGACGTATCGGTGTCCGGCCTGAACACCCATTCGCGTGTCGTCTCTGGCGCCGCCTCGACGGGCTTGGCCTCGAAAGCCGGCGACAGCGCCGCAATGCCGGCCAGCCCGGCCGCTCGCCTCAGGAATCATCGTCGGTTCATCAATACCCCCCACTAGAAAACGCGCCCGGCTTGCCCACGATCCGACGCACCGTGCGCCCGGTCGGCCTCTGCACCCAATGCGCGGCCATCGTCCCGTAGCGCGCGGCGTCGTACTCGTCGTCCGCGCCCTCGGTGTCCACGTCCTCGACGCGGTGCGGATCTCTCACCAGCGACGGGAGGTTCTTGATGAGTTGATGGCAGGTGCTGAACACCTGCAACATCGGCCTGCCGTCAGGCCCGTCTGCCAGGAACTCGCGGACCCGCGCCAGCCCCGAGATGCGGTCGTTGCTTGCCTTCGTCAGTAGCACCCCTGCCCGCCCGTAGATCTCCGCAATGCTCATGCCGGTGTCGGCCTGCTTGATCCACATGGCCGGGTCCGCCACCGTGAAGCGCGGCTTGTAGAAGTCGGGCGAGTTCGCCAGGATCATCTGCGCCTGCTTCGAGGCCGGCACCACGTTCGCCTTGCTCACTTCCCAGGTGATGTACAGCCGCCACGAGGACGGATCCTGCGCCAGCCCCAGGTGCACGAACGGGCGCGACGAGCCGTAGTCCACGGCGCCCCACTGCGGCCAGGACGACGGGATCGCGAACGGCTCGACGACGTGCTTCTCGCGGCGCCACTCCGTGAACATCTGCCCGGCGAACACGTCCCAGTCACCATCTTTGAGCGCGCGGCGGTCCTCCTCGGGCAGCGAGTCCAGCACCTGGAGGTACTGCGGGTCGGCCTCCAGCAGCGCGGCGTTGTCGTAGATGGTCGAGAAGTGGAAGCACCGCGCCGGCAACGGGTCGCCCTGCTCGTTCGTCGGTATCCACGGCGCACATTCGCGCGTCCCGTGCGCCAGGAAACGCTCCTTCACCCAGGCGTGGCCGATGCCGCCGGGGTTGAACGTCGTGCGGATGTACGGCCTAATGCCGGGCACCGATGACCGCCCCTGCGCCATCAGAAACAGGTACTGCGTCTCGGTGAACTCCTCGAGCTGGTCGAAGCCCATGAAGTGGTACTCGTGGCCGTGGTAGTTGCGCTTGTCCTCCTCGTGCTGGCAGTGGCGCATCGAGATCACCGCGCCGGACGGGAACACCCAGCGGCGCCCGTCGCCGTCCCACGAGCCGCCGAGCGGCGGGAACCACTGCCAGGCCCGGTCCATCACTTCCTGCAAGCGCGGGTAAGTACGACGGAAGATGATGCCGCGATAGCGCGGGTGGTCGATCTGCCGGGCGGCCTCCATCAGCATCGCCAGCGTCTTGCCCGGACCCTTCGTGCCGCCGAAGCCCGACTCGTAGGCCGGGCACTCGTGCCACGCCTCCTGCTTCGGCTGCGGGCGGTAGACCAGCGGCTCCGCGACGGCGACGGCCATCAGCCCTGCTTCCGTTCTGGCAGGTAGATCTGCACGCCGCCCTGCGCGTTGCTGTCGATGGTCACCGGAGGCTTGTCGCGGTACTTCTCCGGACGGTTCGCCTTGAGCATGAAGATCAGCAACGTGTCGCTGGATTCCATCGCCCGGCGGCGGGCCTCGCCTTCCAGCGCCTCGGTCGCCTCGTCGCCGGCAGCGTCCATCGCGTCAGCGAAGGACGGGTCGTCCTTGCGCCACGAGTAGACCGTGTCGCGGCGAATGCCGACCACCTTCGCGGCTGCGGTGACGATGCCGCACTCCGCGAAGGTTTCGAGGAACGCCTTTTTCAATCGTTGGCTCTGTCGCTCAGTCATGCCGCCCCGTAAACGCCAAAAAGCCGCGCACCTGGCATCAGGGCGCGGCTCTCCCACTTGCTCCTAGTATCACGCCTCGGGTACCTGTTCGTCAATCGCGTCGCACGCGAACGGGCAGAGCGCACGGGCAAGGCGCGTCGTGTTCGCGATGGCGAGGTCGATGCCGTGCTGCTTGGACACCATCTCCAGCGAGAGCATGATGTCGCGGGCTGCCGGCAAGCCCGTGTTGTACGGGTTGGAGAACTGCACGCGGCTGTTGGCGACGGCGTTCTCGCGGAGGATGCCGGCCAGCACGTCGGCAGGGTCTTCGCGCGGCGGCTTGCGGGCGATGACGCGGGCCATGAGGTAGACGCGGACGAGGTTCGGCCTGAACCGGCAAGCCCCAGCCCGGCAGCACGCTTCAGCGGCGGTAGCAGCGCCTGACAATCGCCCTCCCCGCGCCATTGTACAGGATGATGGTCTGATTGTGATGATCGGATTCTGAGCATCAACGGTCACGGCGTTGCGGCATCAGGCGTCCTCCGCGCAGCACTTCGGACACCCGCCCGGATCGTCTGGATCAGGAGTACACCACCAGCACTTTCCGTTGCTACCGTAGCAATGCAGACAATCTCCGCAACAGCCGCAGAATTGCTCCCCACAACGCGTGTCAGACACTACCGCCGCCCCCCCCGCACCTCGCCCATGATCCAGACGCCGGCTGCCAGGCCGAGCAGCAGGCCGAACGCCCACGCCGCGACGTTGCTCAGTGCCACGCTGATCGAGGTTGCTTTCACGGTTGCCCCTCCCCGCCGGCCGCCGCCAGGGCTGCGCGTGCGCTCACACACAGCCACCAGTGGTCGCGACCTGCCAATCCGTTACAGGCTTCGCATGTCGCCGCCATAACGCGCTCGAACTGCTCTTGCAGCCGCTCGATCTGGCCCGCCAGCGCGTCGCGTTCGGCCTCCGCTGTTGCAGCGCGTTTGTGCGCGTGTTGCAGCGCCCCCTCCCACGGCCTGTTCCGCTCGGCAGCAGACAGTTCTCGCGCCTCGACCCGCTCCCGCAGCCGCGCGTTCTCGGCGGTCAGGCGGGCAATCTGCTCGCTCAAAGGACAGTGAGACAACGGCCTGCCGAAGTTCGGGCCGAGCCGGTTATCAATCGCGTCATTCATCGTCGTGCCCCTCCCCGCCGGCCGCCGCCAGGGCTGCGCGCCACCCGTCGAGCGCCACCTGTGCGTCAGCCTTGACGCGGTCCGGCACCAACTGCCAGCCAAACGCGGCGTCTAGCAACTCCTGCCATAGCGCCTCGCCGGCCTCCCGCAGCGCCGCCACCTGGCCCTGCTGGTAGGACGGCTCCTTCTTCCAGAGGTAGAGGCCCACGCCGACCAGCGAGGCGCACTTCTTCAGCGCGTCGGTGGCCGCTCCCTTCAGGTCGAAGCCGATGTCCATCGGCGTGCCGCTCGCTCGCGACCGCTTGATCTTCTGCGAGCCGAACTGCTGACGGGTGACGGTGCGCCCGTCCAGCGTGACGGTCAACTCGCCCAGCACCCACGCCTCGTCGGCCTCCGCGTGGACGCCGTGGATCACGATGCGAAAGCTCCAGTTCAGGAAGCCAAGCTCGTCGTTCAGGCGCGTCGTCACCTGTTCGCCGGTGACGTACTCCAACTCGACGCCGCCGCGCAGATCGCGGAACGTCACGTCGAACGGCGCCGCCAGCCGCTCATACAGGCCGCGCCCGGCCTCGTCGCCCTGTATCACCGCACACCCCCATGAACTACAACACGCTGGAGATTATAGGCGATGGGCGGGCCTGAACTCCAACGTGATAGAGTTGTCCGTGTAGGAGTTCGGCCGTTACCCTCGGAGGCATGAAGGGCGTCGTGACCACAGCAACAGCAGCCGAAGCGCTCCAGGTGTCGCGCTGGGCCGTCCTCAAGGCGATTCAGGACGGCCGCCTCGCCGCCGAGAAGGTCGGGCGCGACTACCTCATAGCCAGCGACGAGCTGGAGCGGTACCGCCGCGAGCGGAAGCTGACCGGCCCCCGCAAGCAGCGGCCGTCCGAGTAGCCCGCTCACCACGCCACCTCAGCGCGCAGACGGTCGGCCTCTGCGCGTCGTTCGTCGCTCGCCTGGGCCAGCGCCATGTCCAGCGCCAGGGCTGCGTTCTCGATGTCGCCATGCACAAGCGCATCGCACCGCTCTCGACACTCGTCGTCTGGGCAGAGAGCATTTGCGCCGCCAGTCGGCCAAGACTGGACCCGCAGCAGATGCATCTCAGCCCGTTCTACGCTCGGGATCAGACGGTCCACGGCGCCGCCGCTCACGACTCGCCCCGCAGTTCCGGCAGCCAGCGCGCCACCATCGCCCACAGTCGGCGCAGCACGGCCCTCACGGCAGCACCCCCGCCGCAACCAGCGGCCAGAGGTGGGCGCAGACGCCCACCCCGAACACGCCGCCGATGGCGAACGCCAGCACCAGCCCCCACGTCACCCACAGGCGCATGCGGCCCGACTCCGCGACCGCCAGCCGCTCGTAGTGGGCCACGGCGTCGGCGCGACCCGCGCGGTAGCCCACGCGGTAGCCCGCCTCCCGCCCGTCGTCGTACGACCAGAGGTCGGGGTACTCGTCGTCCGTCGCGCCGCCCTGCCCCACGAGCCGCAGCACGCGGAGCTTGTCGTCGTTGTCGTGCATGGTCAGATCCCCCAGGTGGACGGGACGGACGCCGGCAGCGGCTGGCCGCCCCGCCCGTAACACGTGACCATCGGCAGGGCGCACATGAGCACCAGCCGAAGCGGCTCGATGACCGCCTCGGCGTACGTGGCCCCCAGGCCGTAGCCGATGGCTATTGCCGACGCGAGCCACACCCAGCGGCGGGCGCTCAGCAGCGGGCGCCCCGCATGGCGGCAGCAGACGTGCCGGTCGGCCTGCTGTTGAGGGGTCCGCTTTCGTCGCTGTCGGTGCCTCATAGCGTCGCTCCAGCTCGTCCGTAGGCCACCAGGTCGGCGGCTGCGATCCGTATCTCGCGGCCGGCCGTCCCCCAGGCCGGCGTCACCCGCTTCGCCGGCAGGCAGCCGTCCCTGACGAGCGCGGCGATCCTGTCCGGCGCCAATCCCAGGACGCGCCCGGCCTCTTTCGTCGTCAGGTAGGAGTGGTGCCGTGCGACGTCCCTCGCCACCATCGACAGCCGCTCCCCCTGCTGCATCGTTCTCCAGTCGTATTCCCATGGATAGGCACGGATGAACCGCTCGACCTCGGCGTCTGGGATGCGCCACCACGCCTCGCGCGTCCCGTCGAGCTTCGCCTGACGGCTCGGCTCGCCCTTCGCGCCCGCCATCAGGCCCGGCCGGATCCACGCTCGGAGCACGCGGTCGGCCGTCACGCCAAACAGGCGGGCCAGCGCCTGGACCGTCCAGCCGGTCTGCCTGGTCCCCAGCCCGAGCTTCAGCATCCGCGCGCGGATCGCATGGCCCGTCCGTCGGTAATGGAAGCGGCCCTCGAAGGCAGCCGCCATCTCGGACTCGCACTTGCCGACCAGGGACGCCAGGAACGCATCCTCGGACGGCTCCCAGGCATCGGGGCGGATCGACGGGCGCGTGCGCCGGTAGCGCCCGGATGCCCAGGCGTTTCGCATGGTGCAGCTCGGGCACCGTTTCCCCTCGGCCAACCGGGCACAACGACAGGGGGCCGCGCCCGGCGCGCTCTTCGGCACTCGCTTCGGGGCGCGGACCTTCACGTCGTCGGCGAGTCGATAGCGCCCGAGATTGGCGCGGCCGGGCGGCCACGGCACGACATTCTCGATGGGCGCGCCGTGACGCGACTTCAGCTTCCCGATCAGGGCCAGGACGCCGTGCTTCGGGATGCCTATCCGCTGCGCCAGTTCGACGCTGGTGATGCCGTCATGGCCGGCAGCCCTGAGCAGACGGACCAGCTCACGCGAGCGTTCGCCGCGCATGACGATGACGAGGCTCATGCCGCACCCCCGCCAAATGACTTCGGCCGCGCGTGCCCGTGCGTGCGTCGATACTGTGTGCAGCGCGCACATTCGCCCTTCCCTTGGTGCGGGCTGTCGGTCGTCCCGCAGTTCGTGCAGGCGTCGAAGTCGCGCGCCCATCGCTTCGCGCCCGTGGCCGACGGCGGCGTCTCGACAGCCGGCCCGCCACCCGAAATCTCGACGGGCTCGACCTTCACCATCGCGCGCATGGCGCGCATCTCGGCCGCCGCCTGGCGCACCGTCCGATACCGTTCGCGCGCGGCCTCGTACTCGGCCTTCGCGGCCTGCTCGTCGCGCTCCAGCGCGGCCACGACGCCGTCCAGCGCCGCGTCGAGCGCCTCTCGATATTCGTCGGCCCATGCGGCAATGCAGCCCATCTGCCCCCGAGTCTTCTCGTAGCAGTCCTTCCATTTGTCCCGCTCCTGCGTCAGCCGCTCGTTCTCGGCGGTCAGGCGGGCGATCTGCTCGTCTCGCTCGTCGTCGTAAATCTCTCGCAGGCTCGTCGTGTCACTCGGCATCATCGCGCCCATCCCGGCCCGTGCGGCGGGCGTCTTGCGCGGCCCGCGTCATCAGTAGCCCGCAGCGGTTGCAGACCGTCTTCACCAGAAGGCACACCCATTCGTGGCCGATGGTGCGACACAACTCGGTGCGATCAATGCACATCACGCCCCCTCGGCCAGCGCGGCGGCGGCCATCTTGCGCGCCTCGATCACTCCCCATCTGCGTGCGGGAGCCAGCGCAGCCCCGCCCCATTCATCTAGCAGTTGACTGACTCGGAGCAGCGCCGACCTGTACCGCTCGGCCCGCGCCGTCGCCGCCTCCAGTTCTGCCAGCAGCAGACCTTGCTCACACGGCCACTCATCGCCGCATTCGGCGCAATATGGGCCAATTTCGATGATCGGGCCAAAGTCCACGTCTTGCACGTCGCTGTCCGTCTCGGGAACGTGCATACGCCTGATCGCGGCCAGCCGCGCCTGCCGCTCGTCGTCGTTCGTGCTCACCGCACACCTCCCGTCACCGCTCGACGATCCGCTTGTCGCCGTTGACCCAACCATCCTGGTAGTCCACGTCTGCCGGCTCCTCGACCTTGACGGCGTGCGCGACCACATCCGACCAGTTCATGTCGCCCTCGGCCCACTCGATCAAGTTGGACGCCTCCTGAAGCGTCACGTCGAATTCGTCCTGATAGGTCGTGTCGGGGTCGTTCACCGCGTAGTAGCGGGCGCGGTTGTCGGCAATGATCCACGCCGGCACGTCCCACTGGCTGCCGTCCGGCATCGTCACCCGCAGCCACTTTTCAGCCATCTGCCTGCCCTCCCAACACGCGCTGCACGTCAGTAACTCGCGTACACAAGCGGCGTCTTGCCCTCAGACTCCCACCGTTCAGCCAGAGCCACGAAGTCGCAATACGACTGGCACGCCTTCTCTACAAGTTCGTCGCTGCCCTTGTACCGCTCGGTGCAGGCCGTCAACGCGGCCGGCAACCGCTCACGTAGCGTCTCGGCCGGGATCGGCACGTAGCCGTACCACGCCTCGGCTTCATCGTCCCCTTCCGGGTACGGCTCGGTCGGATCGACAAACGCCTCTGCCACAAAGTCATACGTCGCGTATGGCCCGCCGCCATACGATTCCCGCAGGTAGCCAATGCCGCCTGACGTGATGCTGAACCCGGTGTACTGCGCTTCCTGGTCAGCCTGCGGCATGCCGCGATAGCGCATGTAGATGTCGATACCCATGTCACTCCACCCCCAACGCCTGGGCGATCAGCCTGACCGCCGTCCCGTCCTCGATCAGCTTCTTCGTCAGCGGCAGGCACCGCCAGCCAAGCGCCGCCGCCATGCTGGCCTTGAGGCAGTCGCGCTCAATGCCCGTGCCCGTTGAGTGCGCGCCCTTGACGTGGATGGCGCCGTGAACCTCCGCACAGACGCGCTGATCCGGCCAAGCACGGTCCCAGGTAAACATGCGCCCCTCGACGATGCGGTACTGCCCGACGCCCAGCGGCAGGCCAGCCCGCTCCAGGCGCGTGTACAACGCCATCTCTAGCTCGGAATCGACGCCAGCGGGCCAATGTGCGGGACGCTGGCGCCTGGTGGCTGCGGATACCGCTTTCGGCGCTCGCGGCCCTGTACGGCCCGCCTGGGGCTTGTTTTTCGCCTGCTCCTCGCGACCCGTGGTCTGCGCCTCGACCAGCGCCAGGACGTGCGCCGGCAGGCGTCGTGCACGGCCGGTCACGAGTGCCTCAGACGGGCCAGCGCCCGCGTGAGGTCCATGCTGGCCCGACGCACAGCCGACGACTCGATGCACCCGGACTCCGTGTGCGGATACCGGACTCCGCTGAAGATGTTGCGCTCCCGTTCGGCCCGCTCCGATGCCGTCAGAGGCTTGCGGCACGCCTGGAGCGCCTCGGCGCGGGCCAGGAACCGCCGCGCCTCGGCAATGGCTTCGCGTAGCGTCGCGTCCGTCATCACGCGCCCCCTGCCGCCGGCTGCCCGGCCAGCGCGGCGCGCACCCAGCAGCGACGGGCATGCTCCCCGTTGCCGTCCGGCCAGCCGTCCTTCGGCCAGCCGCACCCGCGACACACCTCGGCGCCGCTGACCCGGTGTCGCTTGTACAACGCCACCTCCAGCGCATTCACCCGCTCCCGCAGGCGCGCGTTTTCGGCCTCTGCCTCATCAGCGCGCTGTACGGCCTCCTGCATCCGCATCGGGGCTGGGTCGATGTCGTCAAGCCTTGCGCCCAACTGCTCGATTTTCTCAACGGCACATGCGCGGTGTTCCGTCCAGCACCCGCCCCAATGCGTCGTGCCGAGTTTCCAGGTCCGGAACCCGTCTGCCCGCCCCAACTGCCACGCCCCGCGCTCCCTGGCTGCTGCCAGCGGGTCGTCAGAAGCCTCGTCACCCGCCATCGTCGTCTCCCTCCCCCTGAGCGCCCGCACCACGCCGACGCTCGTCTCGATCCGCGCGTAGCCGTCGTCCGGCAGCGGCCCCTGCCGCGCCTCGATCCAGTCCAGCCTGTCGTTCGCCTGCTGGATGGCGCCGGCCAGGTACGCGGCCTGCTCCTCGCTCACGAGGCGCCATCCAGCAGGCGCAACTGCTCGACGGCAGGCGCGGCCCCGTACTCGTCAATCACGGCCTGG
>CAZRLR010000001.1:0-8691 GCA_964600395.1 uncultured Conexibacter sp. | reverse complement strand
CAGGCGCAACTGCTCGACGGCAGGCGCGGCCCCGTACTCGTCAATCACGGCCTGGGGGAACACGGCCCCGAGCCGCAGCGCCTCGTGCGCCTGCACGCACCGCTCGGAGCACGGCGCCCCGCCAGTCGCGTGCGAGCCCGGGTACAGGTACAAGCCCTTGTTACAGGCGTAGACGTGCCTGCTGCCGTGCGTCGTCCTGCTCATCAGCCCCTTGTCGCGCTTGCCGTCTCCGGCCAACACCGTCATCAGGGCGCCCACGGCGGCCAGGCCGGCCTGCAGCGTGGCGTCGTGCTCCACGGTGTACAGCGGCTCGCTCACTCGGCCTCCCAGTCAATCGTCGGCCCGGCCTTCGCCTCGGCCGGCTCAGTCGTCGGCCGGCACGTCGCACACGCGCCGCACCCAATGAACTCGCCTGCCGTCACGAGTTGCCACATCGCCTCTGCCTGGCGCTCGAACAGGCGAAAGCCGTCTGGGCTGGGTGTCGTCTCGAATACCTCCAGCGTCGGCGTTCGAGTCCCGAACACGCACCACTCAGCGGCCTCTGGGCGGTGATGGTTGAGTTGCTGGTAAGCCCACCCGTACACCTCTTTCTGCGGGTCCAGGTCAACCCGCGTCTGCGTCCAGTAGCCGCCAGCCGAAGTCTTGAAATCGCGGTAGCGGCGTACGGTCGGCGCGTGCAGGTCGATGTAGCCGAGCAGCGGCACGGGGATCTGCCCGCCGGGGAACGGCAGCACGAACTTGCGCTCCGGTTCGCCCCGCACGCGGTCGAGGCCGCGCGAGCGGTAAAGATCCAGCAGCTCCAGCCCGTGCTGCTTGCCGGGGCCGAACGGCTGGCCGGCTGCGGCGAAGTTGGCAGCCGCCGCGTTCCAGGCGGCGAGCCACGCCATCTCAGCGTCCTGACCCCGATGCAGGGCTTCGAGGGCCGCGTGGAACGCCTTACCCCACGCCTGCGGGGCGGTGGACGGCGTGACGATCTTCTCGACGTACCGTCGCCGCCACTGCTCGGCGCAGCGGGCGAACAGCGACACGGACGACACGGACAGGTGGCGGAGGAACGCGCTCATGCGTGTCCCCGCCGTTCGGACACGACCCGCCCCGAACGGCCCCTACTACTACGTAGTAGGGGGGCCGAATTCGGGGTCGCTGTCCGAACAATGTCCGAAGTTTGTCCGAACTGACCAGTTATCTCGCTAGTCGGATGTCCGAACGCTGTCCGAACCTCAGTGGACAGAACGGCTAGATGTCCGAACATTGTCCGAAGTTGTCCGAAGTTTTGTCCGATGTTTTCGCAACGAGCGTCGACCGTGCATCGCATCACTGGAACAAACCCCCCGCATTCGGGTTCAGCCGGTACTTTTTTGCGCTTGTTTCGCCCTCGCTCAGAAGCGTTCGCTTGGCTACGAGCGACGCAAGCGCGCGACGCAGGGTCCGCTCCTGCATCGGCTTTTCGGAGGCGCGGATGTCGGCATTGACGAACCCCAGCAGGTCGCCCAGGCCGTACCAGTCGCGCTCGGCGCTGTTCAGGAACCGCATCACGCGGCGCTCGTTCTCGCCCGCGGGGGCCGGCGCCTTGTCGGTGATCGCGAACCCAGACGACCCGTCGAAGGTGATCGTGTAGCCGCTCGGGAGCTGTCCCCGGAACTTCGCGAACACCACCTCGACGGGGCCGAGCTTTAGGAACCCGTCGAAGTAGACCATCACGTCGGTGATGGCCGACTTCGCCCGTGCGCCGAACAGGCGCTCCATCGGGTTCGACTTGAACTCCTTCTCCTTGCCCTTCTCGGGGCGGACGCGGTTCGTGTGGTCGATGACGATGGGCGTCATCTTCTCGTTCAGCATCCACTGGAGCAGCAGCGTCAGCTCGTCCAGCTCCTTCGTGTTGAAGCGGTCGGACGGGACCAGGCGCTCGCAGGCGTCCAAGAGGATGACACCGGGTCGCTGCGGGCATGCGGCAATGGCGTCAATAACCGACTGCCGGGCCTCGGTGTTGACGATCCGCAATCCCTGCACTTTGTTCGCGTAGAACGGCAGGGTTTCCAGGTCGATCTCGTAGATGTCGGCCAGCATCTCGACGTACTCGGCGACGACGCTGAACGGTGAGTCTTCCTCGATCAGCAGGACCGGCATCTGTTGCACCGGGCGCCCCAGGAAGGGCTTGCCGGCCGCGACGTGCATCAGCAGTGCGAGCAGGAACAGGGTCTTGCCGGTGTTCGGGTCGGAGAAGAACCAGTGCGTGCGGCGGTCCCAGATGATGCCGTCCACAACTTGCTGGATCTCGTTCTGCTCCATCGCGGCGAGCTGGGCGAGGGTCTGGATGGGGTAGCTGGTGATCGGTGCGGTCCCCGCCGCCTGTGCGCGGGCTGTCGATGGCGTATCCGAAGCCTCGGCGGCTTTGGGTCGGAGTTTGTCCATCTCCAGCACCGGGTCGGGTGGGGCGGTGCGCCAGCGTTGGATGCAGCGGCGGATGTCGTCGTAGATCAGGCTCTCGCGGTTGCCCCACTTCTCTCGGGCCTTCGCCAGATAGATCGGGTGGTTCGCGAGTGCGACTTCCACCAGGCGATCCGACAGGCCGTTGTTCTTGAGGACGGCGACCATGTGCATGGCCCACGCGGAGCGGTCGGGCACCTCCGTTTTCTGCCAGTGTTCGAGGTCGAATCCCTTGAGCGGGATCGGCGGCGTCCCCTCGTGGTCGCCTGCGCCGGCTGCCGCGTCGCTGGTTCGGCTTGGGGCCGGTGGCAGCCGCTTGAAGGCTTCCCAGGGGATCGGCTTGGGGTCGCACCGCTTCAGCAGCACGACGGGTTTCTCGGGGTACTTGTGGTTGCGCGTGCCGGGGATGCGGAGCACCTGGGAGAGATCCCATCCCCCCAGGTCCGCGCCGTCGCGGTGGTGCGCGTAGGCGATCTGGCGGGAAAGCTCTTCGGCCTCAGACGGGGCCATCGGGTTCGGCGTACGCCAGAACCCGTGCCAGCGGCCGGGCGAGGTTTCCAGCACCACGGTCGGCTCCGGCTCGATGCCCCACGGGCAGGCCGTGTCCAGGTCCGACCACGCGGACGGGCAGGTCTTGACGAACTTCGCGCGGCGGTAGTTCGGCTCCTTGTAGAGCTGCGCCGAGACGTACACGTCCAGGCCAGCGTTGTCACGCTGCTTGATGTAGCCCAGGATCTCGTTGATCTGGAGCGGGTAGACGAACGAATGGTCAACCCACCGCTTCTTCGGGTCTTCCTGGGCGCGGTCGTTGGTGCTGATGAACAGGTAGCCGGTTTCCTTGCCGAACACGGCGTCGAGGAACCGTCGCTGATCTTGTTCCTGAGTCGCGACGGCCGCCGCCATCACCGCGATGCCCCATACTCAAATCGCGCACGCTTGCCGGCCGCGACGGCTCGGTGCACGCGATCATCAAGCGTCCCGTCGTGTTCGCTCCACGGCGGGCCGCACTCGTCCGCGTCCTTCGTGACAAACGTCGTCTGCTTGCACCACTGGACGGGGTGCGTCATCCAGTCCGGGCCGACGATGGTGTGGCAGCCGTCGCCCCAGGACAGTTTCGGCTTGCGGCAGCCGTCGCAGATATACCAGCGGACATCCCACTCGGAGCAGCCACCCGAGCTATGGCCGATGTCGTTCGCAAAGCAGCGGTGCGGGCCTTCGGATACCTGGCCCGTTGCGATGACCACGGGCCAATCGCTCAGGTCGCGCAGCGCCCTCGCCTTGTTGATGGCGTCCTGCGTCGGGGCCGCCCCCTTGACCTCAAACCAGCAATACAGGTCGGGCAACCAGAAATCCGGCAGGTAGCGCCCCGCTTCCCCGAGGTCGAATCCTTCCTTTTCGTACTCCCAGGCGACGCCCAGATGGTCGAATGTCACGGCCCAGCGAGCTTCGATGCGGCTGCGGAACAGGTGTCCCGCATAGGCTGTTTCAATCGGGGTAAGCGTTCTGATCACGCCGGCCTCCCTGCTCGTTTGGTCGTTGGCTCCCCGCCGGCGCGCTGCCCGCCGGCGTCCGCTGGGTCGGGACGGGGAGAGATTGACGGCTAGGCCGCGTCGAGGTCGGCCTGCACGTCGCGGATGAACTGGTCGCAATCGGCGGCGTCCATCTCATCGACGTTGAGGGCGATCCAGGTCAGGTGTTGCGGGGACTGGAGCACCTCGGACTGGCGGATCTTCTTCTTGAGCATCTCGCGCAGCGCGTCCGCCTTCGTGACGGCGGGGGCAGGCTTGGCCTTCGTGACGGCGGGGGCAGGCTTGGCCTTCGCCGGGGCGCCGGCCAGCGGCTTGACCGAGACGAGCTTGGCGACCATCTCGTCGGCCTTCGTCTTGGACGGCTCGTGGATCACCATGCCGGTGCACCGCTTGCCGATCAGGTCGTTCGGGTTGATCCGCTCGCCCTCCTCCAGCGGGCGGCCCAGGAACGCCTCGACGTACTGGCGGGCGCGGGCCTTCGGCCCCATGTTCGGGCTGGTGGTCTGCCAGAAGTCGCTGGTGGCCTGGCGGTCGCCCTCGTAAAGGGCGAGCACCCAGCGGACGCCGGGGCCGTAGCCGTTGTCGGGGGCCTCCTCGATGGCCGAGCACTCGACGGTGTACTTGCCCTCATCGGGGAGGAAGCCGCTCTGGTTCGTCGCAACTGCAAACATCACATCACTCCACGGGCTGAGAACGGGCCGCCAAGCCCAGGACGCGCTACGAGTCGGACCGGGGTCGCGGGCATCACCCCCTCCCATGTAAAGCGTCTTACATATTCTACATGGAACACGTCGCCTCTGTAAAGCGTCTTACCTGTTATGATCTTTACGTCGGCGCGTATGCTGAGAGCATGGGAGACGAGTCCGAAATGGTCCTGTCGGAAGCGGCGCGAGAGCTGAACCTGTCGCACGTCTCGGTGTGGCGTTTCATCCAGGCTGGCCGACTGCCGGCCCGCCGCGTCGGCCCGATCTGGCTGGTGAAGCGCAGCGACGTTGAGGCGTTCAAGAGCCGGGAGCGACCGATAGGCCGCCCCCGCAAGCCGCGCCCGCAGCCCTAGCCCGTCGTCCTCGGGCATCAGCACGCCGCGCCAGTCGCGCGCAGGCGTCGGCCAGCGCCCCTTTGTGCCCGCCTGGCGCTGCGCCATCCGGCGATCCGCGCACGCGAGGCAGCCGTGTCCGGCCGGGTGGTCGTTCATCACCACGCCACGCTCCTGCGGATCGCGTCGGCCTCGGCCCGCCGCCTGTCCGACGCCTGCGCGTTCGCCATGTCGAGCGCCACGCTCGCGGCCTCGACCTGGAGATACGGCACCAGGCGGCAGGAGCACAGCGGATAGCCGCCCAGCGGGCACGGGAAGCCCGCCTGACGGCGCCACGCGGCGAGGTTTGCCTCGGCCTCCTCGACGCTCGGGATCAGGTGCCGGGTGTGCAGGTCGAGAGTCATGGCGCACCGCCCGTCACAAACTCGCGCACGCCGGAGGTCGCGAAGCGGTGGCGGAGATATTTCGCCACGTCGCCCAGCGCCTGCCGGTCGTCGTCCGTGATCTGCGGCGGCAGATCGTCGCCGTCCGGCAGCAGGTGGCGCACGACGCGGTACAGGCGCAGTAGCAGCGCCTCCTGGCCGTCTGGAGTCGCCACCGCTTCAAGCAGCGCAGCCTTGCGTCCGCGCGCCGAGTCGCGGTACGCCTTAGCCTCAGTCTCGCTGTGGAATTGCAGCACCTTCGCGGTCGCCTGCGCCGCCGCCTTGCGCTTCTCGTTGGCCGCGCGCCGGGCCTCCTGGTGTTGCACGAGCAGCGTTTTGATCGCGGCTAGCTCGCGCTTGCGGTGCATTAGCGCCCAGCGCGCCCGGCGTCGCCAGTCGCGGAACTGGACCCACTCCGGGGAGTCGTCCTCTTCCCAGCTAGGGCGTCCGGGCTTGTTCACCAGTTGCGTGCCGATGTTTGTGATTTCTGCCTGCACGGCTTCGCGCTCGGCGAGCAACTCCTCGAAGGTGAGCGCGTTCAGGTTGACCTCTTCTACGCTCTGGATCAGCCGGTCCGCCGCCGGTCCTTCTCCTGCCGGTGGCCGATGTGCCAGTGGCGCCCGGAGTCGCAGAGGAACGGCACCAACTCCCGCCCGGCCTGGCACTTCACGCACCGCGTCGTCAGGTGCCAGCTCGCCCGTGCCGACGCTTCCGCACGGCTGCGGTACGGCCGGTGCGGGCCGCACGGGTTGCCGGTCCGTGGCCGCATGCTTCCCCCCCTCTGCGGTCACTTCCGTCCGTCCCGGCGCTGCTTCTTCGAGTAGCAGGACGCGCACAGCCCCCGCGACTGGTGCGGCGCCTGCATCGATCCGCACTGGATGCAGGCGTCGTAGCGCGACGACCAGCGGCCAGAAACGGCCATCGCCCCGTCGTTCGGCGGTGTCTCGCCGGCCGGCAGCAGCCAGAGCATCAACCCTGCTGCCGGCCGCGTCTGGAGCATCGGCGCAGCCGGCCCGAGCCTGCTCCGCAAGCGCAGCAAGTGCGCGCGGATGCACTTCTTCGCGTCGTCCGGCGTCTCCAGCGCCCAGGTGTCGCCGTAGACGTGCGAGATGATCGTGCGCCACGGCACCACCGTTCCGACGTGCTGCGCGCACACGCTGAGGATCTTCCACTCGATTGGGCTGGCCCAGATGGTCCGGCCTTCGGTGTCGGTGATGATCCGCGCGCTCAGGTCGATGGTCAGCGGGCCGGTGACGAGCACCGCCGCTGCTGCACGGGTCCGCTCCTGCTCGGCCCCGTATGCCTCGTGTGTGATCGGGTCGTGCCCGAACTGATCGGTGCACACGTCCCCGCAGCCGCGGGTGCGCGACAGCCAGCGCAGTTGCGCCTTGCGCTGCACTGCCTGAATCGAAACGACCATCAGGAAGCCCTCCGTTCCTCGCCGGCGCCCGATGCGGTGTCCGGCTGTGAGAAGCTGTTGCGATACCAGCGCGAGCGCCGGTAGAGATGGGGCGACTCGTAGCCGCAGCCCTCGCCGGTGCGCCCGTCCAGGCAGACCAGCACTTGCACGCGAGCGGCGGTGCGCATGCTGAGGCGCACGCCCTGCCGCAGCGCGAGGCCGCAGTCAGGGCAGCGCGTCGGCTCGCCGGTCACGCCGGCACCGCCACGTTCGGGAACTCGCTGTGCTCACGCCCGTCCAGCAGGCGCCCGTTCGCCTTCGGCGTGCGCCCGCCCCACTGCTTGTGGAAGAACGCTGTGCCCTGAGCGTTGCAGCGGTCGCGCAGATCGCGCACCCACTCGACCTCGCAGGGCCGCGCGCCGTGGCCGCTCTCGCCGCCGCTGATGAGCCAGTCGATGCCGGTCAGATCAAGCGACGGCAGCCCTGATAACAGCGGCTCCGCGCTAATGAACCGAACCGCAGACGGAATCTCGCGGAGATAGTTAGCCCGCCATGCGTACTCGTCGGACTCGACTGTCACGCCGTGCCACACGTTCGGCAGCGGCCACTCGTAGCCACATGACGTGAATGCCGGCCCGCACTCCGCGAGCATGTCGCGCATCCGCTTGGCGCGCTTGGTCAGCACCAAGAACTGATGCTGCGGCGCCCGCCGCATTGCCTCGTACACGCCGGCCACCATGTACTCAGTGACCCACTCGCCGAACAGGTCGGTCATCGAGCAGACAAACACTCGGCGCGGCTTGCGCCACTTCACCGGCTGGTCCAGCATGCCCGGCACCAAGCCGAAGCCGGCCGCATCGCCCTGCCCGACCTTCGGGTACTGCTCGCCGCCCATGCGGCGGTTGAACGTCGAGGCGTAGCAGTTGTCGCAGCCGGGGCTGATTTTCTCGCAGTACCAGCGGTGCGCGCTGATCTTCAGCGGGTTCCAGGTCGCGTCTGCCCATTCAATCGCGGTTCCGTCGCTCAACTCGTCAACTCCCGAGCGTCGAACATTTCGCGCCGTGCCAGCAGCGCGTTGGCGACGCACCAGCGGTAGACGCACGCCTCGCCGGCCCAGGCGCGCGGGTCGTGCAGCAGCAGCCACGCACTCGCAGCCGCGCAGGAGGCGGCAGCCGGCCGCCTGTGCGTGCGGTAGTCAGGCTCGACGGTCGGCAGGGTCAGAAGGTCCGGCATCACCGCACCCCCGTCCACCACAGGCCGACTGACACGCCGACCCAGACGGCCAGCCACACCACCGGCAGCATCGCCACGCCGCCCGCCAGCGCCGCGATCACCACCAGCCACCACTGCGGCGAGTAGCTCAGGTCGTCGTCCTCGCTGGCGCCGTAGTACGTCGCCTGCTCGCTCACGGCAGCCCCTCAGCGCCCGCCACGAGGTTGAGCAGCCGGTACTCGCGGCTCGACAGCCGCGCCAGTTCGAGGCACTCCAGGTCGGGCAGGTAGTGGCACGTCGCGCAGTCGGGGATGTGCCGGCTGATCTCGGCCTGAAGCGCGTGCAGCGTGACCTCGTCGCGGACCAGCGCCTCGGCGGCGACCGCGTGGCCGTGCTCGACCAGGCGCTCGGCCTGCACGCGGATGCGGTCGGCCTGGGCCTGCCCCAATGCCTCGTAGGCCGGGCGCATGATCGCGTCGAGCATGTGACGCCGCATGCGGTTGACGAGGTCGGCGCCGTCTGCCATGATTGCCGGAGAGATAGCCACGATGCGTCTCCTGTCGCCCGGCCTGAGTTAGCGGCTCAGGCCGGGTGCTTCTTTGTCCGCGCAGAGCCGCTGCGCCCGCGCTGCGAGCCACGCCCGCTGCTCCGGCGTCCACTGCTGGC